>JAIZVZ010000005.1 GCA_021768485.1 Oxalobacteraceae bacterium
GTCGAAGCTCGACAGCAGGTGGTAAAACTCGATGGCGCGCGCCTCGCGCTCGATTTCGTTGAGCGCCAGGCCCATCGCCACCCGCATGTAAAACGCCTGTGGCATTTCGATCCGGACTTCGTCGATGTGCAGGAAATAGCGGTCGTACAGGGTCTGCAGGCCGATATAGCCGAATTGCAGGTCGCGTTCGGCGACGATGGCCGCGGCCAGCTGCGGCAGATCGAATTGTCCGAGCTTGTCGTCGAGCAGCTCGGCCTGGATGCCTTTTTTGATATAGGCCGGGAAATAGTCGAGGTATTCGGCGGCGCTGTCCTTTTGCGCCACTTCGCGCCCGAACACTTCCTTGCGCACGGTGTGCAGCAGCAGGCGCGCCGTCACCTGGCCGTAGGCCGGGTCTTTTTCCATCAGCGCGCGGGCCGCCAGGATGGCCGATTTGTGCAATTCCTCGACCGGCACGCCGTCGTACAGGTTCTTGATGGTTTCGCTGAAAATGGCGTCTGCATCGACGTGCTGCTCGAGGCCGACGCAGGCCGCGGCGATCAGTTCGCGCACGCGGTTCTGGTCAAGCACCCGGCGCACGCCGTCTTCGGTGACGTGCAGCGGCGTTTCGCCGGCGGCCGGCTGGGCCAGCTGCTGCAGGCGCCGTTCTTCCATGTGCTTGGCGCGATACAGCACATAGGCGCGCGCCACGTCATGTTCGCCCGAGCGCATCAGCGACAGTTCGACCTGATCCTGGATATCTTCGATATGAAAGGTGCCGCCGGTCGGCTGACGGCGCACCAGGGCCGACACCACATTGCCGGTCAGTTGCTCGACCAGTTCGCGCACGCGGGCCGAGGCCGCGCCCTGGCCGCCGTTGACGGCCAAAAAGGCCTTGGTCACGGCGATTGAGATTTTCAGCGGTTCGAAGGCAACCACGGCGCCGTTGCGGCGGATGATGCGGTAGTCGTAAGCGGCATTTGCGCCCGCCAGCGCGGCGCTGCCGATCGTCGTCGGCGAAATGTCGGTGGAAATGGATGCGAGAGCGGGTGGAATGCTGTCTTGGGTGCTGTCTTGAGTGGTGGTTTGCATTTTGCCTCCTGGAATAGCAATGTGCGCATTGCCATCCTTGCGGTTATGAATTAGAACGCCCGACACTGCCGGAGTTCACCAGGTTTTGCTGCGGTCCATCTGCTGTCAGTGTCGGGAGGGAGCCCGCGCCGGCGTCGAAGGGAGAAAAAATAGCGTATTGCTTTTACGCAATATAAAACACTACATCTAGTGCGGTCAAGTCAATATTTTACTAATTGTAGTGCTTACTTGATGTCGATGCAACAGCTTTTATGGCTGGTTTCAGGACGGGGCGATGCCGCGCCGGTGCGGCCGGCGATGCGATATGCGATACACGGGGCCGTATCGGGCAGCGCGCCGGCTTGCACGCACGGCGCGCGCGTCGTCCTTGCGGGCCGTGTTGCACGCGCCTGTCGCGCGCTGTCGTCGGCGCAGCCTGTGGCGAGGGCGCGCCTCGCAAGGCGGCCGTCGATGGCGCCGAAAACGGCGGAGCGGATTGGGGAAAATGGCCGGTGGCGGCCGCAGTGCAGAAGGGCGTGGCTGGCGGCGCCGGCCGTCAGCGGTCTGCGCCGCTCAGCCTTCCGGCGTGGTGATCTCGAGCTTTTGCATCTGGTAGCGCAGCTGGCGCAGGCTGATGCCCAGTAATTGCGCTGCCTGTGTCCGGTTGAACTGGGTTTGGGCCAGGGCGCGCAAGATGATATCGCGCTCGACCTCGATCAGGTAGTCGGGCAGGCAGGGCGGCAAAAATGCGTTGCCTGCCAGCGGCGCCGACGGTACCGCCGCAGCCACCGCTGTTGCCGGCGGCAGCGGATCGGCGGCAGCGGCCGGTGCCGCGCCGGCGCGCGCCGGTTTCATGAACAGGTCGCTCGCTTCGATGATGCCGTCGTTGGCATAGGCCACGGCGCGTTCGAGGATATTTTCGAGTTCGCGCACATTGCCGGGGAAATGATAGGCCTGCAAGGCCGGCAGCGCCTGCGGGGCCAGTCTGGCGCGCGGCCCGCCGGCCGCCAGCCGCTCGAGAATGGCGTTGCTAAGCAGCGGCAAATCGTCGAGCCGGTCGCGCAGCGGCGGCAGCGCCAGTTCGATGACATTGAGACGGTAAAACAGATCCTGCCGGAAGCTGCCGCGTTCGACGCAGGCGGCCAGGTCCTGGTGGGTGGCGCTGATGATGCGCACGTCGACCGCCTCTTCGGTGGTGGCGCCGAGCTTGCGCACGCGCCGCTCCTGGATTGCCCGCAGCAGTTTGACTTGCATGGCCAGCGGCAGGTCGGCCACCTCGTCGAGCAAGAGCGTGCCGCCGTGGGCGGCCTGGAAAAAGCCGTCACGCTCGTCGTTGGCGCCGGTAAACGCCCCTTTGCGATAGCCGAAGAATTCGGCTTCCATCAGTGTTTCCGGAATGGCGCCGCAATTGACGGCGATAAAAGGCTGGCCGGCGCGCGCGCTCTGGGCGTGGATTTCGCGCGCCGCCAGCTCCTTGCCGCTGCCCGATTCGCCGCTGATGGCAATCGGCGCCATGCTGCGCGCCAGGCGCGCAATTTGCGCGCGCAAGCTCTGCATTGCCTCGGAAATTCCGGTCAGGCGGGTGCTGGCCGGCGGCCCGAGCGCCTCGAAGCTGCCGGGCGCCGGCCTGGCTTGCGGCAGGCGCAGCGCCGACTGCACCATCAATCGCAATGGCTCGAGCCCTACCGGTTTGCAGATGTAATCGAAAGCCCCCAGCTTGAGCGCCAGCACGGCATTGTCGGCGCTGCCAAAGGCCGTGATGACGGCGATCGGCGTATTCTTGAAGCGGCCGGCGACTTCGCGCACCAGGTCCAGGCCCAGACCGTCGGGCAGGCGCATGTCGGTCAAAACCAGCGCATAGCTGTTGCGATCGAGCAGGGCCCGCGCCTGCTTGAGGTCTTCGGCGGTGTCGACGTCGAGGCCCATCTTGAGCAAGGTGATTTCCAGCAGTTCCCGCAGATCGGCTTCGTCGTCGACCACTAAAATGCGCGGTGCGCTCATTGCGATTCCCCCTTGCTCGTGGTGTTGGCCGCGGCCGGCGCACGGCGCGGCCGCGGTGCTGAAAAGCGCAGCACAAAGCGGCCGGTGGCCGTGCTGCCGGGCCGGGCGAGGGCATCGTTACGGTATTCGTAATCGAGCAGCGCCGCGTTGTTCAGGCACAATTCGCGGGCGACATACAGGCCCAGACCGGTGCCCTTGCTGGAGGTGGTATAAAACGGCTCGAACAAATGGGCCCGGACCGTCGGCACGATGCCGGGACCGTCGTCGAGCACATGCAGTTCGAGCCGCCGGCCCTTGTTTTGCACCACTTGCAGGCGAATGCTGTCGGCCTCGCCGCTGGCATAGCGAATGGCATTGGTGAGCAGATTGACCACGATCTGGCGCAGATGCAGGGCATCGAAGTGCGCCACCAGCGCTTGCGGGTTCAGGTCGGCGGTCCAGGCCAGCACGATCGCATGCTCGGCCAGGCCATGGGTTTCCTTAAATTCGGTCAACAAGTCGGCAAAGAAGGAGGGCAGGGCGATCGCTTCGATCTGGGCTTTGCGCGACAGGTGCAAGATGTCGCCAATCAGGCGATTGACCCGTTCGACGTTGTCGCCGACGATGCGCAGCAGGCGGCGCTGCGCCGGCTCCGTCACGTCTTCGTCGAGCAGGGCCGCGGCATGGCCGATGGCCGACAGCGGGTTGCGTACTTCATGCGCCAGGCTGGCCGTCAGGCGCCCCATCGATGCCAGTTTCAGCTGGTGAGCCTGGTTTTCGATATTGCCGATGTCTTGCATGAAAATGACGGTATGCGCCTGCCGCACATCGCCGCTGTCGCTGCGGGCAAAACGCAATTTCAGATGGACGGTCAGGTCGCGCCTGGCCTGACTGACATTTTCGCCGGGGGTCAGCGTGATGAATACCGCATCGTCGGCGGCGCCCGGGTTTTCGGGCGTGAGGCTGTCGCCGGCGTTTGCCGCATGTTGCTCGCGCCAGGCGTCAAAGGCGGCTGTCAGCGGTGCCATGGCCTCGACGGCCGCCAGGCTGAAGGCGGTCTGCGGCGGCGCCAGGCCCAGCATGCTTTGCGCCGCCGGATTCATGCTGTGCACCATGCCGGCGCGGTCGAGCACGAGGACGCCGTCGCCGACGGCGGCGATGACGAGGCGGTTGATCGCTTGCTGCACGCCGAGGTCGGCGCCGCGCCGCAAGGCCAGCTCTTCCTGGCCGATCAGGCGGGCTGCCAGACGGTTGACCACCAGCACCGAGGCGAAAAAGGCCGAACCATAGAGTGCCGATTGCAGCACGGTGGGGTCGCCGTCGTTCATGAGTGCCTGCAGCACGCTTTCGGCCAGCAGAAACAGGGTGACCAGTGCGCTGAAAAACAGTGCCAGCAGCAGCGGCGCCAGGATGGCGGCGCCGGCCAGCGGCAGCAGATACAAGATCGCCAGCCCGCTGCGGGCGCCGCCGCCCGTCACATACAGCATGGAAATGACGACGATGTCGATCGCGACCTGCGTCAGCAGTTGCAGCAGGAAGCGGCGGCGGTAATGGACCGTGAGGACGGCCGCCAGCACGGCCAGGATCAGGTAGGCCAGACAGGTTTTGCCGTAAATGAATTCGCCGGCCAGCCGCAAGCCCTTGCTGCTAAAACTGAGATAGACGAGCAGCACGGCCGCCACCACCACCCGGGTCGCGTTAAGGGTTTGCAGCGAGCGCCAAAAACTGTCGCGCGACAGGCTTGCGGCCTCGGCCGGCATCAGCGCGGCGCCGCTCATGGCCTCACTGACGGGAAAAGAACTGGCGGCGGTGCTGTTCGCAACAAAATACCTGCGCGCCCTCGCCGACCGCTTCCGGTGCCGGAATATACAGACCGCATTGCGCGCAACTGACCATGTGTTGGCTGGGCCGCGCCCCGCCGCCCGGCATGTCGCGCCGGATCGGGCCCGAACTGGCCGACGGCCGGGCACTCTTGGCGCGTAGCGCCATTACTACCAGCACGATCAGCGCCAGCCAGAAGAGAACTCTCATACCAATGTCCTGTGCAAAATCGCTTCCAATACGAAGCGGCTGCCGACGTAGGCCAGCAGCAAAGTGGTGAAGCCGGCCAGCGTAAAGCGCAGTGCCGTCTTGCCGCGCCAGCCGCGCCAGGCGCGTCCGGCCAGCAGCGCGCCGAACAGCAGCCACGACAGCAGGGCGAACACCGATTTGTGATCCCATTGCAGGGGCTTGCCGAAAACCTGTTCCGAAAACACGATGCCCGATACCAGCGTCAGCGTCAGCAGGGAGAAACCGATCGCAATCAGGCGAAACAGCAGTTTTTCCATCGTCATCAGCGCCGGCAGCTGGTCGATCGCCTGCACGTACCACATGCTGCGCACGGCCGTGCCGCGCGTATGCAGGCGCGAATCCTGCAAGGACATCAAGACGGCGTGGAAGGCGGCGATGGTCAGGCTGCTGTAAGCGAGGATGGCGACGGCGATGTGCCAGCCATACCAGACCGATTTGCCCGCCAGCGACACCACGCTGCCGGGGAAGATCAGTTGCAGGATCAGGGTCAGTACGGCGACCGGCAAGACGAGCATGCGCAAGCCGTCCAGCGACAGGTTGCGGTTTTCAATCCAGTAGGCGGCGACCGAGATCCACATCGCGGCCGACAGCATGATGGCGAAGCCGACCCGCAGCGCGCCGGGCACGATGGCATCGACATACAGGGCTGCGCCGTGCAGCAGCCAGGCGAGCGCGGTGCCGCCGGCGATCAGGCGCGCATGGCGCGCCGGTAAGAACGCGCAGGCCGCATACAGTACTGCGGCGAGAACAAAAAATAGGGTTTGCATAGATTAAGAGTCTACACCATGTCGCTGGCGCCAGAAAATGCAGGCCAGGCTAGCCATAACAATAAAAATGCCTCCATCGTTGCGCAATGGAGGCATTAACGCGCACTGCTGCGCAGACAGCGATTATTTTAAATGGTCGGAAATGAGCTTGGTCATTTCAAACATGGAAACTTGTGCCTTGCCGCCAAAAACAGCTTTGAGTTTGTCGTCAGCATTGATCATGCGGCGATTCGCTGCATCTTGCAAATCGAGCTTCTTGATGTATTCCCACACTTTTTTCGTCACTTCGGTACGTGGCAGTGGAGCTGCACCGACCACGGCGGCCAAAATGGTCGACGGCGTCATCGGTTTCATGAATGCGGCATTGGGTTTGCGTGGCGCCGCAGGCGCTTTGGCGGAAGCCGCTGTCTTTTCGGCTTTAGCCGCTGGTTTTTTCGCTGCTGCTACTGCGGGTTTTTTGGCTGTTGCCATCTTCAGGCCTCCTTAACTAAACTATGGGGAAATTGCAAAATCATTTGCACGGCTCATATTGGTTGGGTTTTCGGCATGATGCAAGTGTTTTTCGCGTTTTCCCTGAGAGGTCGTTGCCAAAGTGCAATTTTTCTCATGGAAAGCGCCCGGAAAGGCCTGTTTTTGCCTTTCCAGCCCCGTTACCGCGCCGGCCGGCCTGCCGTCAGCGCATGCCGGGCATCATGCCTTTCATGCTGCGCATCATTTTCATCATGCCGTTGCCTTGCAGCTTTTTCATCATCGATTGCATCTGTTCGAATTGTGCCAGCATCCGGTTGACTTCCTGGACCTGGACGCCGGCGCCGGCGGCGATGCGGCGTTTGCGGGTGGCCTTGATCAGTTCGGGCTTGGCGCGTTCCTGCGGCGTCATCGAATTGATGATGCCTTCCATGCGCCGCACCTGCTTGTCGGCATTGTCCATATTGGCGCCGCCTGCGGCCTGCTGCAATTGCGCCGGCAGCTTGTCGAGCATGCTGGCCATGCCGCCCATTTTCTTCATCTGTCCGAGCTGCGACTTGAAGTCATTGAGGTCGAATTTGCCGCCGATTTTGATTTTTTGCGCCAGATCCTGCGCCGCCTTGACGTCCACCCCTTTGCGCGCCTCTTCGACCAGCGCCAGGATATCGCCCATGCCGAGGATGCGGTTGGCCATGCGGGTCGGGTCGAATGCCTCGAGGCCGTCGAGCTTTTCGGAGACGCCGGCGAACTTGACCGGCTTGCCGGTGATGTGGCGTACCGACAGCGCCGCCCCGCCGCGCGCATCGCCGTCGAGCTTGGTCAGCACAATGCCGGTCAGCGGCAAGGCATCGTTGAAGGCCTTGGCGGTATTGATCGCGTCCTGACCCAGCATGGCATCGACCACGAACAGCGTTTCGATCGGGTTGAGCGCCTTATGCAGGGCCGCGATTTCGGCCATCATGGCTTCGTCGATGCCCAGGCGGCCGGCGGTATCGACGATCAGCACGTCGTGGTAATGGCGTTTGGCATAATCGAGCGCGGCCAGCGCGATCGCGACCGGCTGGTCGTGCTCGGTAGACGGGAAAAAATCGGCGCCGACCTGCTTGCTGACCGATTGCAACTGGGCGATCGCCGCCGGCCGGTAGACGTCGGCCGAAACCGTCAGGACTTTTTTCTTTTTGTCTTCCTGCAGGTATTTGGCCAGCTTGCCGACCGTGGTGGTTTTACCGACGCCCTGCAAACCGGCCATCAGGATGATGGCTGGCGGTTGTTGCGCAAAGCTCAGCTGGGCGGCGGCCGGGCCGAGATCGGCCCCCATCAGCGCCGCCAGTTCGCGTTGCACGACGCCGACCAGGGCCTGGCCCGGGGTCAGCGAGGCGATCACTTCGGCGCCGAGCGCTTTTTCCTTGACGCTGGCGATGAACTGGCGCACGGCCGGCAGCGCGACGTCGGCTTCCAGCAGGGCCAGGCGCACTTCGCGCAGCATGTCGGCAGTATTGGTTTCGGTCAGGCGCGCTTCACCGCGCATGGTCTTGACGACTTTGGCGAGGCGCTGGGTCAGGTTATCTAGCATGATCAGTCTATCCGGCAAGGGAATGGGTAAGGCAAGCGGGCGGGCTGCCGCGCACAATCCGCCATTTTACCCGATGCCGGCCCGAATGACGCCGGGCAGCGGCGCGGCAACGATAAAAGAACGATTTAATTCAAGGTTCTTATCGTTGGCGGGACGGTGCCGCCTCAGATTTGCGAACTGACGAAATCGGTAATGTAGATGTTGCTGATTTTCGCTTCGGGGAAACTCTTGTTGAGCTCCAACAGCAGCGCGCTTTGTATCTTGGCGAATTTGACATCGTTGGGACCATTCATCAGGGCCGGATCGGTGTCGGCCAGCACGCGGTCGATGACTTCTTCGAGCGCCCCCTGGTGCTGCCGGGTCCAGCGCTCGTTGTCGACCGACGATTGCAGGTCGAGCGTGATGCGCGCGCTTTGATTTTGCACCTTGAAGTCGAGCGGGCCGATCACGGTGTTGCTCTCGGCCGGGGCGCCGGGGCGCGGAAATCCCTTGTATGCCCAGACCAGGGCCACACTGACGATGATGATGGCGAGGACGGAGACGATGTAGGCGATGGTGTTGTCTGGCGAGCGAGTTCTTTTTTTCATGATATCGAGCCCGGCGATCAAGGATGCGGAATGCTATTGATTATATTGCATACCTGTAATGAGAGGCCATAGATCGATGTCCGTCTTGATCTATCTTTAGATTCATTGAAATCTTGCTCAATTTCCTCTGCTGTTTTTCTTACAAACTGATGCGTCATTGTCTGATATTTGGCGCGTGATGCAATCGTTACTATTGGCCTGTTCGTGTCAGCGAACCGTCCTTCCCCGGTACTCCAAGGAAGGATGTGAAGCAGCGTCAAATGATTTCTTATTCTATATGAACTAAAGGAGTAGAAAATGGCTAATTCTGACAACACCAAACAAGGTGGCAAGGGCAGCCAGGGCAGCGAGCAGGAAAATAAAGCCCGTGACCAAGGTAGCAAGCAAAGCGATACCAGCAACCGTGGTTTTGCTTCGATGGATCCGGAACGACAACGCGAAATTGCCAGCGAAGGCGGGCGGGCAGCGCACCAGGCCGGCACGGCCCACGAATTCACCTCGGCCGAAGCGCGCGAGGCCGGCAAGATGAGCCATAAAAACGACAACGCCCAGCAGTCGTCGAGTTCTGGCTCGAGCAGTAAAGCAACGCCTGGCAGCAGTCAAAGCGGCAAGGGCGGCAGCGAGCAGGGCGGTGGAGGCAATCAAAGCGGCAACCAAAGCGGCAGCGGCAATCAAGGCGGCCGCAAATAAGACAGCGGCCACATTTCCGGCGGCGCCGGCGCCGTCTTCTTGCTGCGCTGCTTAGGCAGGCTTATTAACTAGGCTTATTAACTAGGCTTATTAACTAGGCTTATTAACTGGGCTTATCGGGCACACCCGATTGGCAAGGACTCGGCAAGGAGTCCCGAATTGGCAATATTATTTGGCAATATTATTCGGCAATATTATTCGGCAATATTCACTGGTCAATTGCTGACAAGCCGCCAGTCCCGCAGGGCGCGCTCTGCGGGACTGTTGTTTATTTGAAAAACGGCGTCGCTTGCCTGCACCTTCTTCCCCTCTTTATTTTCCTTCGATGCACGATATTGCTTTCCTGTTTATGGCATATGCCATATTATGGGGCTGTTTCTATATGTAAATAACAGCCAGACGTGCCGACAACCCTGCCATTTGCGCCGCGACTACTGCATGGATTGCAATCATGCGAGCCATGCGTGCGCGTGCCTGGCCGCGCACCGCTGCGCCCCATCGTGCTTTGCCAGAGGTTTGCATGGCCCGTCCTTTAAAATGCCGCACCGTCGCCTGCGATCTGGCGGCGGTCTATTTCAAACCGCAAGGCGTGCCCTTGTGCGTGCTGGAAGAGATTGCGCTGGAACTCGATGAAATCGAGGCGATCCGGCTGGCCGACATCGAAGATCTGTATCAGGCCGATGCGGCGGCAAGAATGGGCGTGTCGCGCCAGACTTTTGGCAATATCATCGCCCGCGCCCATAAAAAAGTGGCAAGCGCATTGCTTGGTGGTAAAGCCCTGCGTATTGCCGCCGCCAGTGCGCCAGCGTGTCTGCCGCTGGCGGCAACCGATTATCCCCCCGAACGAGGAAATTCATGAAGCTTTGCATTCCCAGCAACGAGACCAATGGCCTGGCCTCGGCCGTCGAACCGCACTTTCCGGCCGCCACCCATTTGTATATTTTCGATACCGATACGCGCCAGCACACCATGCTCGGCGGCGAACAAGACGGCACGCAAGCACAGACGCCGATCGATGCGGTCCTGTGCGCCAGCATCAACCGGCCGACGCTGCAAAATCTGCTGCAACAGGGGATTGAAGTCTATGGCACCGGCGCCACCACGGTGGACGAAGCCATTGCTCAGTTCGAACGCGGTGAACTGGTCTCGGTTGGCATGCCGGCCGGCGGCTGCGGCGGTAAAGGCGGCTGCGGCGGCAATGGTGCGTGCGGCGGTCATGGACACGAGCATGGCCATGAGCACGGTCATGAGCACGGCCATGAGCACGGCCACGACCATGGGCATGGCCACGGCGGTTGCGGCGGCAAGGGTAAAGGCGGCTGCGGTTGCGCCTGAGTCTGAATCTGGGTCTGAGTCTGAGTCTGAGTCTGAGTCTGATGCTGGCGTGAGTGGCCGAGGCCGCTGCATGACAGTGTGAAGGAATGGTTTAATGCAGGTCGTGCGGCCGCCTCGCTGCCGTGCGCGTCTTCGTCGCGCCTTGCCTGGCGCTGGCATGCAGACTGTCCTTGAGTAAGGCCAGCAAATCGCTGATTTCGGCGCGGCGCAGACTTTCTTCTGCGCTCGCTTCTGCGCTCGCTTCGGCGTTTGCCCCTGTGATGACATGGGTTTGTCTGGCTCTGACTTTTTGGCGCACCAGGGCCAGTACATCGTCGCGGTAAGTGTCGACATAATGGGCCGGATTCCAGTGTGCCGTCATGTCGTCGACCAGCGCCAGTGCCATATTGATTTCTTTGTCGGTAATGCCGACATGGCTTAGCTCGGGCAGGTCGAGATCGCTGGCCGGACGCAATTCATCGGGGTAGCGCAAGGTATTGAGGACGATGAGATTGTCATGTGCAATCAGCGCTACCAGATGCTGGCGGCTATGCATGACGACCTGGGCGATGCCGATTTTGCGGCTGCTGCGCAGCGTCTCGAGCAGCAAGGCATAGACTTTCTCGCCGCCTTTGCCGGGTTTTAAATAATAAGGCTGGGCGAAATAAGTGCTGTCGATCTCGCCGGCTTCGATGAAGTGCAGGATGTCGATGGTTTGCGTGGCCTTGACGTTGGCCCGCCGCAAATCCTCGTCGGACAGGACGACGTATTGATGGTCCTGGTATTCGTAAGCCTTGACGATGTCGTCCCACTCGACTTCTTCGCCGCTTTCCTTGTTGATGCGGCGGTAGCCGATCGGCGCGAAATCGCGCCTGTCTATCATTTTCAAGTCGAGATCTTTGTGGGTGCCGGCCGGCATGACCTCGACCGGGATGTGGACCAGTCCGAAACTGATGGCGCCTTTCCAGATCGAGCGGCTCATCGCAGCCTCCGTGCGCGCTGGTGTGCCGCGCTATCGTGGATGAAGCGATATGGTCGCAATAAAACGGCAGCGCTTCTGTGCGACAGCCAACTTAGCCCGCTGCGCCAGCCTGGCCGCCGGCATTGGCCGGCATTGGCCGCCATGGGCTTGCCGCCACCGGTTTTCCTGCACTCATTTTGTTGTGTCTGCTTTCCACCAGCGCGGCAGCAAGCGCTGCACGGCGGCGCGCGCATAGCGGTCATCGATCAGGTGGATGACGCCACGGTCGCTGACGGTGCGGATCACGCGTCCGGCCGCCTGCACCACTTTCTGGATGCCGGGGAATAGATAGGTATAGTCGTAGCCGTATTGTTGGCCGAACAGGTGATTCATTCTGCGCATGATTTCTTCATTGACTGGATTGACTTGCGGTAAACCCAGGGTGGCGATGAAGGCGCCGATCAGGCGCTGGCCCGGCAGGTCGATACCTTCGGCAAATGCGCCGCCGAGCACCGCAAAGCCGATGCCGCTGCCGTCGGCGCAAAAGCGCTGCAAGAAAGCGCTCTGGCCGGCCTCGTCCATGTGCCGCTGCTGTTCCCACACGGGGATTTCTGGATGGCGCTGGCGAAACAGCGCCAGCACTTTTTGCAGATAGTCGTAACTGCTGAAAAAAGCCAGATAATTGCCGCGCACCTTGTCGTATTGCTCCGCCACCAGCGCCACGATCGGTAGCAGCGAGGCGTCGCGATCGCGGTAGCGGGTTGAAATGTCGCGCTGCACGCGCACCGTGAGCTGGCCGTGGCTGAACGGCGAGTCGACCTCGATGCGGGCCGCGTCGTCAGGCAAACCCAGGGTGTCGGCATAAAATTGCGCAGGACTTAAGGTCGCCGAAAACAATACCGTGCTGCGGCTGGCCGCAAAGCGCGGCGTCAGGAACGGCGCCGGAATCACGTTGCGGATGCAGAGCACGACCTCGCCGCGTTCTTTGGCGATATCGAACAGCGCATGCGAGCCGAAGACTTCGTCCATGCGCAAGAAATGCAGGGCGTCGAAGTAAAAGCGCTGCAGATGCTCTCCCGTATCGGGGGCCTCGGCTGCCTCAGGTGCCGTCGCCGGCGCGTCCGCGGCGCCGGCCTGCGCCTGAGCGAAATAATCGAGGATGGCGCCGCAGGCCTGTTGCAGCGCGTAGCGGAATTTCTCGGCGATTTCAGGATAGACCTGATAGGCAACTTCCTGGTCGCGGCACAGCGCCTGCCATTGGCGATGCAGGGCGGCGAACGGCTTTCTGAGCGATGCCGGCGCAGCGGCGCGCATTTGCGTCAATCTGCCCAGCTGCAGTTCAGCCGTATACATGGCGCGCGCGCGCGGCAAGAGATTGTGCGCCTCATCGACCAGTACGCTGACCTGCCACTGGTTCTGCACGCTCAGGCCGTACAGCAGGGCGCTGGCATCGAAATAATAATTGTAATCGCCGACCACGACATCGGCCCAGCGCACCAGATCCTGGCTCAGGTAATACGGGCAGACTTCGTGCTGCAGCGCCAGCGCGCGCAGGCTTGCCTTGTCGAGCGTGGCCGCTTGCACGGCAGCGGCGCGCGCCGGCGGCAGCCTGTCGTAAAAGCCGCGGGCCAATGGGCACGAATCGCCATGGCAGGCCAGTTCGGGGTGCACGCATGCCTTGTCGCGCGCCACCAGTTCCAGCACCCGCAGCGGCAAGCCCGGCGCGCCGGCGCCAAGCAGCGTCAGCGCATCGAGCGCCATCTGCCGGCCCGAACTCTTGGCAGCCAGGTAAAAAACCTTGTCGAGCTGTTGCGAAGGGCACGCTTTGAGCATGGGGAACAGCGTGCCGATGGTCTTGCCGATACCGGTCGGCGCCTGCGCCATCAGGCAGCGGCCGGCCAGATTGGCCTTGTAGACGGCTTCGGCCAGCGGCCTTTGTCCGCTGCGAAATTCGGCATGCGCAAACGGCAGCGCCGTCAGTGCCGCATCGCGTGCGCGGCGGTGCGCCAACTCCTGTTCGGCCCAAGCCAGAAAGCGCTCGCACTGCTGTTCGAAAAATTGCGCCAGGGCGCTGGCCGCATGCAATTCGTGCAGCACGGTTTCCTTTTGGCTGGCGATGTCGAGATAGATCAGCGCGACATCGATCTGCTCGAGACCGTACTGGCGGCATAACAGGTGGCCATAGATCCTGGCTTGCGCCCAGTGCAGGCGGCGGTGGTTGTCGGGCATGCGGTCGAGCGCACCGAGATAAGTTTTGACTTCATCGATGCGCTGCCGCCCGGGATCGTAGCCGTCGGCCCGGCCGCGCACCAGCAATTGCCTGTATTGCTGCGATAGCGCGACTTCGGTCTGATAGCCGCCGGCGCGCCGCCCGGCCACCAGCGCGTGGCCGGCAATGCCTTCCTGGGCGCTCGGCGAGGGCGTGAAGCGCAGGTCGAGGTCGCCCTGTTTGGCCGTAAATTCGCATAGCGCGCGCACCGCGATCCGGTAGCACGGTGCCGCCCCGTCCGCCGCTGCCTGCCCGGCAGCCGGGCTTGTGACGGCATCGCTCATGGCGCCATCCATTCGACATGGCAGACGGCCGTCGGCATGGCGTGCGCGGCGCAAAAGCTCAGCCAGCGCAACTGGTTGTCCTGCAGGCGGTCGCCGGGCCCTTTTACTTCGATCATGCGGTAGCGGCGCTCGGCGGGCCAGAATTGGATCAGGTCAGGCAGGCCGCTGCGGTTGCTCTTGATGTCGGCCAGGATGCGCATGCACCACTGCTTGAGGTGGGCCGGCGCGATGCAGTCGAGCGCCAGTTCCAGTAACCGGGCGTCGAGCAGATCCCAGTAGACGAAAGGCGAGAGCAGGCCGGCTTTGGCGGCAAAATTGGCCTGAATGGTTTGCCGGTAAGAGCCGTCGTCGAGCATCCCCAGGCAGCGCGCGAACTGCGCCTGGCGGCGCGCGTGAAAGTCGGGCCGGTGCAAATCGGCCGGTGCGGCGTGAAACGGATGGAAAAACGCGCCCGGCAAGGGCGTAAAAATGGCGTCCCAGCACAGCAGGCCGAACAGGGAATTGATCAGGCCGTTTTCGACATAAAACACGGGCGCTTCGGCGCTGGCGAGCGCGCGGCGGGCCGCTTCTTCAACGCCATATTCAGGGCCATCTTCAACGCCAGGCCCGGCGCCCGGCGGCAGGCGCAGATCGATGCGCGCGGTGCCGGCGCCGGTGCCGGCGACGGCCGCCGCTTTGGGGGCGCCGGCCAGGCGCCGCAGCCGCGGCAGCATGCGCGCCACTTGCTGGCTTTCGGCATCGCTTTCCGGCTCGCCGGCTGCCGTTTCGGCCAGCGCCAGCGCCTGCTGCGGCGCGTGCAGCAATTCAAGGACGCGGATCGTGCGCGCCCGCGCGCCGCGCTGGCTGCAGTTTTGCAGCACGGCCAGCGCCGCCGGCAGGTCGCCGCCGCGTTCGTACTGCTGCGCGATCTGGAACAGCAAGGCCTGGCGCCGGCTTTCCAGCCACGGATTGGCAAAGGGCGTTGCCGGCAGCGCCTGCAGCACGGTGTCGAGCGCCTCGCCGGCCTCGGCGCCGGCCCGGCATTGTTCGAGAAACAGATAATCGTCGACTTCCTGGCGGCTCTGGAAACTGCGCGAGGCGCGGCAAAACGCGACTTGTTCGTAGCGGTAGATGCCAAGATCGGAAAGGATGAAGTCGGTCCAGCTCTGGTGGCAATTCCCGAAAAACATCAGGCGCAGCCGTTCACACAGGGCCAGCACCGTGATCCGGTAGACGGTGTCGTCGCAGGCCGGCAGCCAGTCCCGCAGTGGCCGCGGGGCAGCCGGCGAGGCTGCGCTGGATAAAGTATCGGCCGGCGCTGCCAGCAGTTGCGCCAGCAGCCCGGCCTTGTTCTGGCCGCGCGCCAGTGCCGGAAAGCGCGGACTCAGTTCGGCCTTGGTAAATAGCGAAAACAGCGCCGGCATGGCCAGCGGCGCGTCATGCTCGACCCAGCCCAGGGCCTGCAGCGCGGCGCAGGCCGGCTGCGGAGCGCCGATTTCTTCATAGCGCAATTTACTGGCGCGAAACAGTTCGCCCTTGCGCATGACCATTCTTGTCAGCAGCGCGCGCGAGGCCTGCGGCAATTGCCGGAATCGGGCGATGAATGCCAGCTCTTCGTCGTCGAGCAAGTCGCGATAGCGCTCACCGACCCAATCGAGGACGAGCTGGAAATTATCGAGATAATAAAATGGCTGCAGCTGCTGAGCGTGCGGCGCGGGCATGGCGGTCGCCGTCCTTTTTGACTGTATGGAAGCACAGTATAACCTGCCGCCGGCCTTGATGCTTGCCGCCTGCCGATGGGGGCGGCACCGCGCTTGCGGCGCCGCCGCGTTTTAAGCCTTTTTCAGAAAGCAGGTCTTCAATACCAGGCCGCGCACTTTATCGACATTGCATTCGATTTCTTCTTCGTCTTCCGTCAGGCGGATATTCTTGGCCATGGTGCCGCGCTTGAGCGTGACCGAGGTTCCTTTGACTTTCAGATCCTTGATCAGGGTGACCGAGTCGCCGTCTTTGAGTTCGGTGCCGTTGCTGTCTTTAACTGTCATATTGGTGAGCTTTAAGTGAAAATAAGAGGGGATAAATGCAGGCCGCATTATACAGTGCGGCCTCGCTTATGCCGTCGCTTATTTGCCATCACTTGTTTTCGACAACTATTCGCCACTGCCGGCAAATACGGCTTGCGCCAGATGCAGCGCATGCTCGCGCAAATCGTGCGGCCAGGCTGCCAGCGCCTGTTCGAAGCGCCTCGGATCGAAGGCGAACAGGGCGCGCGCCGCCTCTTCGAATTGCGGCTGGTCGCCGCCGATGGCGCTCATGAAACGGTAGGTCACTTCCTGGGCGCGCAGTGCGCGTTCCTTGCTCTCATTGGCGTGGCGGGCCTGATCGACCAGCTTGCGCAGCGCAACCGAGGCGCCGCCCGGCTGATGCGCCAGCCAGTCCCAATGCCGCGGCAGCAAGGTCACTTCACGCGCGACCACCCCCAGTTTCGGGCGGCCGGGACCGCGCACCGTGTCTTGCGCGGGAACGCCGGCGGCGTCGGCCGCGCGTGCGAGCGGGGCGGCGGCGGGCGCGTCGTGCGGCAGGCGGCTGGCGACATCGGCGGCGCTGCCGCGCAAATCGAGTTCGATCAATTGGCTGTCGGCATCGCCGAAAATCAGTACAGTTGCCTCGGGCGCGGTGTCGACGCAAGCCTTCACCTGAAGCGCGACTTCAGGCAGCGGACCGGAGGCGAGACGATGGCCATCGGCAAAAGCGGTGCAATAGATAGTCATATAATGAAATTAAAAGAAGATAAAAAGTCAGGAAATGAAAAAATGGCGAAAAATGGGCGCAAATTAGGGAATAATCGGGCTTGGCAACGCCGGCGCGGCAAACGCACGGCTTGAACTGATGCGGTGATTCTACCCGGATGAAATATTGGCGTCAATAATACCCGGGTAATATAAATAATTCGACAGGTGGCATGTGCAAGATGTAAGGCAAACAGAAGACGGGCAACAGTGGCTTGCATGGGATGCCTTGCTCGATCTCGAGGTCTGGATCGACACCCATAACCGTGAATTGCAATTGGCGGTTCCCAAAAATGCGGTCGGCTATGGCAGCGCGTTCCGCCTGACCGAGGGCGGCGACATTTTCATGCATACCACGGGCGAGGGCGATATCCTGCTCGACCTGACGCCGGAGGCGCAATGGGTGGCGCCCGTTGTCAGCGCGGCCACCGGCGTGGCGCCGCCGCGCGGGCAAATCTGGGTCTTGCCGGCGGGTGCAATGCTGCCTTTGCTGATGGGCTTGTCGAGCCTGATTGCAGCCAGCCGGCTCGTGCTGCAACACGAATACCGGATCAAGAAAAGCTGGTGAGACAGCCGTGCCAATTTGCACTAATTTGGTGCGATCCGGCGCGTCGAGAAGACATTTTTGTTTTCGTGCTCCTGTCGCCATGGCATGAGCCGGGCGCCGGACAGCCGGGCATGAAATCGGCATGAATCTTGCTGCTCAATCCTGCCGATAATTTGATCCGTTCTTTTCGGTCTTGATTTTCAGTTTTTATATTTTCGTTCCTGTTTCCATGGATCGCGCTGCTTCAGGCGATACATCTGTTGATTCACTGCTTTTTATAGACCGGACAGGCACGCATGCAGACAGCGCTGGCGAACGAGGCGAGTGCGGAAGACTCCGCCGACAACAGCGGGTGGCAAGCTCACCTGGCGCTGCGTTTCGTCCATGAAAACGGCGCCACCGTGCTGCGCGAACGGCGTCACCGCGGTCCTTTGCGCGTGCAAAAAGCGTTGTATCCGGAAGGCTCGGCGATTTGCCATGCGATCATCGTCCACCCGCCCGGCGGCGTGGTCGGCGGCGATTGCCTGACGATCGAGGTCGAGGCCGGCGGCGGCAGCCATGTCTTGCTGGCCACGCCCGGCGCCGCCAAATGGTACCGGGCCAACGGCAAGTGCTCGCGCCAGAGCGTCACGCTGGAAGTCGGTGCCGGCGCCCGGCTCGAATGGCTGCCGCAAGAAACGATTTTTTTCGATCACGCCGAGGTGGCGCTCAGTCACACGGTGTCGCTGGCGGCCGACGCCGTCTATCTGTCGGCCGAAATCCTGTGCTTTGGCCGCAGCGCGGCCGGCGAGAGCTATGCCGGCGGCAAAATCCGGCAATCGACCAGCATCCGCCGCGATGGCAAATTGATCTGGTTCGAGCAGGGCACGCTGGCCGGCGCCGGCGCGGCCATGCAGAGCGCTTTCGGTCTGGCCGGCCACAGCGTGTGCGCGACGCTGATTGCCAGCGGCGCGGGCTTGTCGCCGCCGCAGCTGAGCGCGTTGCGCGAGGCGATTGCCGCCATGCCGGGCATGGCGGGAGACGCCGGCACGGCCGGCGTGACGCACATGAAAGCGCTGCTGGTGGTGCGCTACCTCGGCAATTCGAGCGAGCTGGCGCGCCGCCTGATCCTGCTGGCATGGCATCATTTGCGCCCGCCGCTGCTGGGTTGCGAGGCCAGCGTGCCGCGCATCTGGAATACCTAGCGCCTGGAATGCAGACAAAAAATTTGAAAGGGAAAATACGATGGAATTGACGCCGCGCGAAAAAGACAAGCTGCTCATATTTACCGCCGCCCTGGTGGCCGAGCGGCGCAAGGCACGCGGCTTGAAACTCAACTATCCGGAAGCGGTCGCCTTCATTTCGGCGGCCATCATGGAAGGCGCGCGCGACGGCAAGACGGTGGCCGAACTGATGTCCGAGGGGACCACGATTCTGGGCCGCGCCGACGTCATGGAAGGCGTGCCCGAGATGATTGCCGATGTCCAGGTCGAAGCGACTTTCCCGGACGGCAGCAAACTGGTCACGGTCCACAATCCGATTATCTAGGAGCACCCATGATTCCAGGTGAAATCGAAGTTGCCGCCGGCGAAATCGCGCTGAACGCCGGGCGCCGCACGGCGACGCTGACGGTGGCCAATCGCGGCGACCGGCCGGTGCAGATCGGCTCGCATTTCCATTTTTTCGAGACCAATCCGGCCCTGCTGTTCGAGCGCCAGGCGGCCTACGGCATGCGGCTTAACATTGCCGCCGGCACCGCGGTGCGTTTCGAGCCGGGCCAGAGCCGCACCGTCGAGCTGGTGGCGCTGGCCGGCGCGCGCGTGGTCTACGGTTTCAACGCCGAGGTCATGGGACCGCTGGCCGACACGACTGCAGGCGCCACGCCGGGAGCGCAGCCATGAGCAGTATCAGCCGCCAGGCCTATGCCGAAATGTTCGGCCCGACCACCGGCGACCGCATCCGCCTGGCCGATACCGAATTATTCATCGAGGTCGAGCACGATTTCGCGGTCTACGGCGAAGAAGTCAAATTCGGCGGCGGCAAGGTGATCCGCGACGGCATGGGGCAGTCGCAGCGGGTCGCCGCCGAAGTCATGGACACCGTCGTCACCAACGCCGTCATCCTCGACCACTGGGGCATCGTCAAGGCCGATATCGGCATCAAGAGCGGCAAGATCGCCGCCATCGGCAAGGCCGGCAATCCCGATATCCAGCCCGGCGTGAGCATGATCATCGGCGGCGCCACCGAAATCATCGCCGGCGAAGGCATGCTCGTCACCGCCGGCGGCGTCGACACCCACATCCATTTCATCTGTCCGCAACAGATCGAAGAAGCCTTGATGAGCGGCGTCACGACCATGCTCGGCGGCGGCACCGGGCCGGCGGTCGGCACCTGCGCCACCACCTGCACGCCGGGACCGTGGCACATCCACGCGATGCTGATGGCGGCCGACGCCTTTCCGATGAACCTAGGTTTTTTTGGCAAGGGCAACGTCAGCCTGCCGCAGCCGCTGGTCGAGCAGGTGCTGGCCGGCGCGGTCGGCCTGAAGCTGCACGAGGACTGGGGCACGACCCCGGCCGCGATCGACAATTGCCTGGCGGTGGCCGAGCAGATGGACGTGCAGGTGGCGATCCACAGCGATACCCTTAACGAAGCCGGCTTCCTGGAGCACACGCTGGCCGCCTTCAAGGGCCGCACCATCCATACCTTCCATACCGAAGGCGCCGGCGGCGGCCATGCGCCCGACATCATCAAGGCGGTCGGCCAGGCCAACGTCCTGCCGTCCTCGACCAATCCGACCCGGCCCTACACCGTCAACACGCTCGACGAACACCTCGACATGCTGATGGTGTGCCACCATCTCGATCCGGCCATTGCCGAAGACGTCGCCTTTGCCGAGTCGCGCATCCGGCGCGAGACGATTGCCGCCGAAGACATCCTGCACGACCTCGGCGCCATTTCCATGATGTCGTCCGATTCGCAGGCCATGGGCCGCGTCGGCGAAGTCATCATGCGCACCTGGCAGACCGCGCACAAGATGAAGCTGCAGCGCGGTGCGCTGCCCGAGGACTGTGAACGCCACGACAATTTCCGCGCCAAGCGCTACATCGCCAAGTACACCATCAATCCGGCCATCACGCACGGCATCGCGCATGCGGTCGGTTCGATCGAGGTCGGCAAGATCGCCGACCTGGTGCTGTGGAAGCCGGCCTTTTTCGGGGTCAAGCCGTCGATGATCGTCAAGGGCGGCATGATCGCCGCCGCCCAGATGGGCGACCCGAACGCCTCGATTCCGACGCCGCAGCCGGTGCATGCGCGCCTGATGTTCGGGGCCTTTGGCGGCGGCCTGAAGAAATCGTTTACCTTCGTCTCGCAGGCCGCGCTGGCGGCCGATATCGGCGGCCGGCTCAACCTGAACAAGACTCTGATCGCGGTGAAAAACACGCGCGGCCTGGGCAAGAAGGACATGATCCACAATGCCGCCACGCCGCGCATGGAAGTCGATCCGGAGACCTACGAGGTGCGCGCCGACGGCCAATTATTGCGCTGCGAGCCGGCGGCCGTGCTGCCGATGGCGCAACGTTATTTCCTGTTTTGAAAGAAGCCATGCTGACTTTGCATACCAGACTGACCGAGGCCGCCGCCGTTGACGGCGAACTGGTGCTGCCCTTCGAATTGCGCGAGAAAAGCCGTTTGCGCGCGCGCCTCGCCAGCGGCGAAGAAGTGGCGGTACTGACCGTGCGCGGCACCGTTTTGCGCGATGGCGACCTGATGCGCGGCAGCGACGGCCGCGTGATAAAAATCGTGGCGGCTCCCGAAGCGACCTATCGTGTTTCGTGCGCCGATCCGCAGGCTTTGCTGCGCTGCGCTTTCCATCTCGGCAACCGCCACACGCAGGCGCAGGTCGGCGCCGGCTTCTTGCGCATTCGCGCCGATGGCGTGCTGCGCGACATGCTGCTCGGACTGGGGGCGACGGTCTTCGACGAAAGCGCGGCCTTCGAGCCGGAAGCCGGTGCCTACGGCGGCGGCCATCACCATGGCGACGGCAATCTTCTGGCGCCGATCCCGCTGCGGCAAAAAATCCACCGGCCGTCCGACCCCAAGTGATGTCGTCCGCCATGCATAGCGGCGCCTTGCTGCATTTGCTGCAACTGGCCAGCCCCTCGCTGCCGGTCGGCGCGTACAGCTATTCGCAGGGCCTCGAGAGTGCGATCGAGGCCGGCACGGTGCACGACGCCGCCTCTGCGCGGCGCTGGATCGTCAGCCATTTGCGGGAAGTGGTCGCCTATTTCGACGCCCCGCTGCAGTGGCGCCTGCTGCAGGCATTCGAGGCGCGCGATGGCGAGGCGGTGGCCTGCTGGAGCGAGCGCTGCCTGGCGGCCCGCGATACCGCCGAATTTCGCGCCGAGACCGTGCAGATGGGGTATTCGCTGACGACCTTGCTGCTTTCCCTGCTGGCCGACGCCCCCGATATCGATGCTGCCTTGCTGCCGATGTTGCAGGCGCAGAGCGAGCCGCCGCTGGCCGCCGCCTGGGCCTGCGCGGCGGTGGCGCTGCAGGTGCCGGCGGCAGCCGCTTTGCTGGCGATGCTGTTTTCATTGATGGAAAATCAAGTCCTCGTATGCGTCAAATCGGTGCCGCTCGGGCAGGTGGCGGGGCAGCGTCTGCTGCTGTCGCTGCGGCCCGAGATCGAAGCGGCGGCGCTGTTCGCGCAAAACCTGGCCGATGATGAAATGTCGAACTGGTCGCCCGGCCTGTCGCTGCTGTCGATGCGCCATGAAACCCAATACAGCCGCCTGTATCGATCATGATACGCGGCATGCCAAAACAGGAGATGAACCATGCAGCAAACGAGTAACCCTTTGCGGGTCGGCATCGGCGGTCCGGTCGGCTCGGGCAAGACGGCCTTGTGCGAAATGCTGTGCAAGGCGATGCGCGAGCGCTATGACATGGCCGTCATCACCAACGATATCTATACCAAGGAAGACATGGAGATCCTGTTGCGTGCCGACGCCTTGCCGGCCGAGCGCCTGATGGGAGTCGAGACCGGCGGCTGCCCGCATACCGCGATCCGCGAAGACGCCTCCATCAATCTGGAGGCGATCGCGCGCATGAGCGCCGACTTTCCGGATCTCGACCTGATCCTGATCGAATCCGGCGGCGACAATCTGGCGGCGACCTTCAGTCCGGAGCTGTCGGATTTGACGATTTACGTGATCGATGTCGCCGGCGGCGAAAAAATTCCGCGCAAGGGCGGGCCCGGCATTACGCGCTCGGATCTGCTGGTGATTAACAAGACCGATCTGGCGCCGCACGTGGGCGCCAATCTCGACGTGATGGCGCAGGACGCCAAACGCATGCGCGGCGAACGGCCGTTTGTCTTCAGTAATTTGCGCCGTGGCGATGGGGTGGCGGCGATTGTCGATTTTATCCGCCGCCAGGGCTTGCTCGACGAAGCCGGCCGGACTTGAGGGTGGAACGGGCGCTGCGGTCGCCGCCGCCCGTTTCGCGCGGCGGCCGCGCCGGGCCGGCGTGCTGTTTCAGGCCCGCGTGTTGACGACGCCGCCGACCGCGGTCGGGCCGCTTTGCATATTCGATTGCAGATTTGCCAGAAAATCGTTGAGCGTCGTGCCCGAATCGGCATCGCCGAGCGCGCTCAGCAAATTCTTGAAGCTCGCTTCCAGTTCCGCATTGTCGCCGCTGCCGGCATTGCCGGCATTGCGCAATTCTGAAATCAGATTTTGCAGGTCCGATTCGAATTTGCCGGGACCGCCGGCATTCATCTGGGCTGGCAGCGGCGAACGGCTGCCGTCGCCGGCCGCAGTGCCGGAAACGGCATCGCTGGCATCGTCGCCGGCATCGCTTTGTTCTTGTAGTGCCGCCAGCAAGCTCTGGATGAAGCTGCCGAGCGCTTGCGCGGTATCGGCGTCATTGCCGGTGGTATTGGCCTCACTTGTATCGGCGTTCGATTTGACGCCCGCACCGCTGTCGCTGGAGATGATGTCCAGCGACAGGGTCTTGCTGATGGCCTCGATGACGTAGCCGCCTTGCGCGCCGCCGGTGTCGCCGGTGGCCTCGGCATTATCGGCATTATCGGCGGCGGCCGATGTGATCGGCGTGAGCGGGGTGGCCGTTGCCAGTGAAATCGTGCTACTTGTTATGTTAGAAATGCTACTCATGTATTTCCCCCCTTTTTTTATCAAGGATAAGTAACCATTCTATTATAAATAAGTAACTATTCTATTACAAATGGCAAGCACGCTCAGCCAGGCATCGCGATGCTGAGCGAGGCCTGGCGAGGCTTAGCGTGGCATTGGCTTGGCTGCCGGCGGTAGCGGATGCGGGCCATGGCCGTCTTTGTGTTCATCGACCGTCTTGCGTTGTTCCGCTGTGAGCAAAGCATAAATCTTGGCATCGCTACGTACTTGCAGCAAGGTCAGCTCGGACTCGGCGCGGGCGGCGGTATCGGCCAGCGACTTGGCCTTGGCCTCGTCAAATGGCGTGCTCAGCGGCAGCTTACGCAAGGCATCGTGTGTTTTTTGCAGTGTCTTGTGCAATTCGCGCAATTGCGGTTCGAGCGCGTAGTGGATCTGGAACAGTTTGTCCTGTTGCGCTTCGGTCAAGACAACGCCATGCAGAAACGGCGGCATCGCGCTCGGGCCATGCGGGCCTTCCGCGCCATGCGGACCTTCGCCGCCGTGCGGGCCTTCACCGCCTTGCGGGCCGTGGGCCATGGCCGATGGTGCGCGGTCCATCGGGCCCGGACCTGGTTCGCCGCCAGGAGCCTGGTTGTCGGCGGCCTGGGCGCTACACAATATCAATGCAACGACGCCGCAGGCGGCGCCGACGCGAAGAATGGTCGATTTAAAATTTTGCATAATCTATCCTAAAGTTGAAGCAAGCGTTGAAGCCTAAGTTGAAACGTGAATCGAAGGATGTACGGTCGCCATCGCTATAATGTGGCGACGGTATGCGATATTTTGCTCGGCACGCCTGTAAAGTGCGTTTAAGTGAATGTTAAATTATGCAAAGGGTAACATTGTAAAACCGCGTAAAATTGGGGCGCGAGTGCACCCGCTGGCCCCGGTTTTGCTTATGATGGAAAATCGCCGCCGGTGCGCCGAGCCGCGGTGCAGGCAGATCGCGGGACAGGCAAACTTGATGATGGAAGATGGCGATGACCAGGGTTTTATTAATAGACGACGATATTGAACTGCTTGAACTGCTTAGCGAGTATCTCGAGCAGGAGGGGTATGACGTCACGGCCGTGCATAACGGCGAACACGGCGTCACCGAAGCCTTGTCGGGCCGGCACGCGATTGCGGTGCTCGATGTCATGATGCCCGGTATCGACGGCATCGAAACCTTGCGCCGTATCCGGGCCCAGAGCCGCATGCCGGTCCTGATGCTGACGGCCAAAGGCGACGATATCGACCGCATTATCGGCCTCGAGTTCGGTGCCGACGACTATGTGCCCAAGCCGTGCACGCCGCGCGAACTGGTGGCCCGCGTGCGCGCCATCCTGCGCCGTACCGAAGTGGGGCGCATCGACAATTTGCCTGACAACGTGCTGACCGTGGGCGGGCTGACGATGTGGACCGAGCAGCGCCGTGCCGAGCTCGACGGCAAGCCGCTCGAATTGACCAGCACCGAATTCAGTCTGCTGCAGCTGCTGGCCAAGAATGCCGGCAAGACCGTCAGCAAAAACGAATTGTCGGAATTCGGCCTGGGACGGCCGCTGTCGCGCTTCGACCGCAATATCGAGGTGCACTTGAGCGCGATCCGGCAAAAGCTCAGCGCGCTCGGCGAGGGGCGGTCAAGCATCCAGACGGTGTATCGGCAGGGTTATCTGCTGGTCAAGGAGTAGCGGCAGTGGGCCGCCTGTTCTGGAAATTTTTCTTTTTCATCTGGCTGGCGCAACTGACTGCGGTGGCCGGCATCGGCGGTACCTTGTGGCTCAAGCATCGCAACGATGCCATCGAGGAGGAAAGCGTGCGGCGGGCCTCGGCCGCCGTGACCATCGAGGCGGCGGCCGCCGCGCTGCAGTTCGGCGGCATGCCGGCGCTGCAGCACCTGGCCGAAAATCTGCATCGCTACCGTATTTTGCTGGTCGACGAGCAGCGCCAGGATGTGTTCGGGCGTTCGGTCAGCGCCGACGATATCGCCCGGGCCCAGGCCAGCCTGAGCCTGGCGGCCGATGCTGGCCAAAAACCGGCCCAGGGCGCGACCGACAATAATCTGCTGGCGCGCCGGGTAATCGCTTCCGATCACCGTTCCTACCTGTTTTTCTTGGGCGATATCAGCGACCGCATGCGCGGCCTCGATCTGCGCTTTCTGACGCCGCATTTCGGTGTCCTCGCCGGCCGCGGCCCTGGCGCCGGCCCCGGCCCCGGCCCCGGCTTCAATCCGAACGCCAATATCGGGCCGTATGCCGGCGGCGATGACCCGCATCGCGCCGGGTTTGCGCCCTATCCGCCGCTGGCGGGCGATTTGCAGGAACCGCACTGGTACCAGTCGCCCGAATATATATTGCGCAATTTTTTCCCTTTTGTGGCCGGTCTGATCGCCAGTCTGCTGTTTGCCGCCTTGCTGGCGCGTTATTTTTCTCTGCCTATCCGCACCTTGCGCGGCGCTTTCGAGTCGATTGCCGATGGCAAGCTCGATACCCGCGTGGCGGCCAAAATGGGGCGCCGGCGCGATGAGCTGGCCGACCTCGGGCGCGATTTCGACGCCATGGCATCGCGCTTCGGCGCCCTGGTGGACGGTCAGAAGCGCTTGCTGCACGACGTCTCGCATGAGTTGCGCTCGCCCTTGGCGCGCCTGCAGGTGGCGATCGGTCTGGCGCGCCAGCAGCCGCAAAAAATCGAGGCGACGATGTTGCGCATCGAACGCGAGAGCGAACGCATGGATCAGATGGTCGGCGAGTTGCTGACGCTGTCGCGGGTCGAGGTCGGCGTCGTCAATACCGGCGGCGAGTCGGTCAGCGTCGCCGAGCTGCTGGCCATGGTGGTGGACAATGCCGATTTCGAAGCGGCCGCAAGCGGCAAGCGGGTGGTGTTTTCCGGGATCGGCAGCGCGACCATTCTCGGTCATTTCGAATTGCTTTATCGCGCCGTTGAAAATGTGGTGCGCAATGCGGTCAAGCATACGGCGCCCGGTGGCGATGTCTCGGTGCGCGCCGTAGTCGATGGCGCGCGTCTCAATTTGACGGTTGCCGATCGCGGTCCAGGCGTGCCGCCGGCCGAATTGCAGGCGATTTTCGAACCGTTTTTTCGCGGCAGCGGCGAGTTTCGCAGCAATAACACCGGCTATGGCCTCGGCCTGGCCATCGCCCGCCGCGTCATTCTTGCGCATGGCGGCACCATCAGCGCCGACAACGATCCGCTTGGCGGTCTGCGGGTCGAGATCGTATTGCCGCTGGCAACCTAGGGCTGGCCAACTCGGGCTGGCAAAAATAGGTCTGGCAAATTCGGGCTGGCGGCAGGTGCCGCTGCGCTTATGCCATGCGCCGCCGCCGGCCATCACGGGGCGCGAAATTCTTTCTCAATCCATTCGCGGGCGCTGGCGGCCGACAGTTTGAAACCCGGCGCTACGCGCACTTGCGCCAGCTGCTCGCCGCCATCGTCGAAGGCGCTCAGCAATGCATACGGATCGTCGTCGTCGGGCACGATGTCGAGTGTGATCTTCAATCGCTGCTGCGCGGTTTCGATGAACAGATTTTTATGCAGCAGCGCGTGCAATTGCTGCTCGTGGCGGCGGATCACTTCGGATGCGGTCTTGACCAGCGTGCGAAAGGCGGTGGCGTCAAGCGGCTTCGGATTTTTCTTGTCGCGTCCCATGGTCCACGGGCCGACCAGCGCCGGTTCCGGCTCGCCATCCTTGATCATGGCGACGGCCCAGCCTTCATCGTCGTCGTTCTTGATGACGCGCGCGGTCCAGCCCTTGTCGCGCCACAGGCGTGCTTCTTCGATTTTATCGTCGGCGCCAGGCAAGTCGTCGTCATTCATGGTTTTGTTCGCAGTCTGCAAGAGGGCAGTCATGATAGCGTATCGCCTGCTGCGATAGCGCATCGGCGGCGGCATTTTTTTTGCGTGGAAGCCAGTTCAGCGTCACCCGCTCCAGTTGCGACAGCAATGCGAGCGCCCGGGCGCGGTAGCCGGCAAAGCGCGCGTTCCCGGCCGCCGACAGCCGGCCGGCGGCGTGCGGCGGCGGTCGCTGGCGGGCGTTGTTGATGTCGTCGATCACCACCCGGCTGTCGCCGAATAGCGCCAGCGGCGTGGCGCCGGCTTCGAGCGCCGCTTCGAGGATGGCGATCAGGGCCAGATATTCGGCATCGCTGCTGTCGCCATGGCCGGCGCGCCGGCTCAGCGTATATGCCTGGCCGCGCGGCCCCGTCAGCGTCGCGCCAATTCCCAGCCGTCCCGGATTGGGGTGGGCCGAACCGTCGAAATGGGCATGCCAGGTATGGCCGTCGCCTTGTCCGGCGCTCTGCCGCCGCGCATGGTGGCGCTGTTGCTTTTCCTGCTGGCGCCGCAGGCGGATCTCGCGTGCGCGCTCGCAGGCCTGTTGCGCCTGCCGCCGGCTGGCCACCAGTTGCGCGAGCGATTGCCCCTTGGCTGCGCGGCCCAGCACGATGGCCAGCGCTGCCGCCGGCGGCTGCGCATTGCACCGGGCCAGGCGGCGGCTTGCCGCCAGCTCGCTTTTGAAGGCGATCGAATGCAAATCGCCGATGTCCGAGGCCTCAAGTGAAGCCTCATGTATGGTCTCATGTACGGTCTCATGCCGGGCCTCGGGCGCCGTGTGCGGTTCAGGCTTAAGTTCAGCGTGCGGCTCGGTGTGGGGCTCGGTGTCAAATGCAGGCATGGTCAGGCTGTCGCGGATCGGGTTCATCATCTTACGCGCAATGGCCGGCATCGGGGGGGCCGTCATGGCGCTGCCGGGAACCAGCCGGCGTATGCTCTAAAATGCGCTAGACTGTATGAAATGCCAATGTCTTGAAAGGATGCATCATGAAGAAAATTGCAGCCGGTTTGCTGTTGACCGGCATGTGGCTGGCCTGTGCCGCCAGCGCACAGGCTGAAGTGACCGTCAATTTCGTCAAGCCGGGCGAGTTTAGCGATGTCCCGCGCGCCGATCAAGACCGCGATCGGGTACTGGCCGATCTGCGGCAGCACTTGACGCGTCTCGGCCAACGTTTGCCTGCGGGACAAGACTTGCTGATTAATGTGGTCGATGTCGATCTGGCCGGGCATCTCGAGCCGCGCCGCGGCGCAACAGACATGCTGCGCATTTTGCGTGGCGGCGCCGACTGGCCGCGCATCGTGCTGCGCTACAGCTTGTCCGAGCATGGGACGGTGCTTCGCAGCAAGGAGGCGACGCTGGCCGATCAAAATTATATGGATGGCATGAATCCGTATAGCGATAGCGAGCCCTTGCGTTACGAAAAGAAAATGCTCGATGACTGGTTCGCGGCCGAATTCAAACTGCCCAGACGTTGATGGCCGGCGGCAATAGGCGATCTCTCGCCAAAGAAAAAGCCGGCATGACGCCGGCTTTTTAATGACACTGTCGTGTGCAAGACATGTGGCTTACAGCCATTTTGCCAGCCAGGCGTGCAGCTGGCTATAAAAGAAGCGGCTGTTTTCGCCTTTTAAGATCCAGTGATTTTCATCTGGAAATACGATCAGCTTGCTCGGCACGCCGAGCCGCTGTTGCGTCGCGAAATTCATCAGCGCATTGTTGATCGGTACCCGGTAATCGAGCTCGCCGACCGTGATCAAGATAGGCGTCTTAAAGCCCGTGCCTTTATCGTGATTGCCTGCTTGCATGACCGGGCTTTGTTCGCGCCAGACCGGCAGATTGCCCCAGACCGGGCCGCCGCTATTGACTTCGCGTCCGAACACGCTGTCGCTGGTCCCCCATTGCATGACCAGATCCATTTCGCCGGCGTGCGAGACAATGGCTTTGTAGCGCGTGGTGGTCGCTTGCAGCCAGTTGGCCAGATGGCCGCCATAGCTGGCGCCGGCGGCGGCCAGGCGGCTGCCGTCGATGAATGGATATTTCTTGATCGCTTCATCGACGGCCTGGTTCAGTTCGTCGCCTGGCCCGCGCAATGGATCGAACTGGATCGAGCGCGCAAATTCCTCGCCATAGCCGGTCGAGCCCTTGTAATCGGTCAGCAGCACGACATAGCCCGGTTGGGCCAGCAGATGGTAATTCCAGCGCAAGACGAATTGATCGCGCCACATGCTGGCAGCGCCGCCGTGGATCACGCTCAGCAGCGGATATTTCTTTTTAGGATTGAAGCCGGGCGGTTTGATCAGCATATTGTGGATCTGGCGGCCATCGGCCGTCTTGAACCAGAAATGCTCGGCCGGCAGCCAGTCGATGCTGGCCGCTTTGTCGGTATTGAACGAGGTCAGGCGCTTTGGACCATGGTCGAAGGCATATATTTCTGCCGGACTGCTGGCCGCTTCCCACGCCCCGACCAGTGCCTTGCCGCCGGCGCTCAGGGAGGTAATGGTGCCGCTGGCCGGCGAGCTTTCATCGCGCACGGCGCCGCCGGCATAGGCGATCGAATGCAGTTGTTCGAGGCCTGCATGTTCATACGTGAAAAACACGCGCTGGCTGCCTTCGGGCAGCGCAAAGTGGTCAATCGAGCGGTCCAGCGCCGGCGTCAGGATGGTTGGCGCCTGATTGTCGGCCGGCCAGGGCAGGCTGGCCAGGCGGTGCAAGTCGTAGATTTTTCCGGGCGTATTCAAGTCGCTCAAGAAAAACAGGGTCTTGCCGTCGCTTGAAAACTTGAGGTGGGAATACGAGTGCGTATCGTGGCTGATGGCCTGGGCCTCGCCGCCGCCGAGCGCCAGCAGGTAGATTTGCGAATACACCGCGGCGCGCGCGGCCTGGTCGCGATTGCTGGAGGCCGAAAACACGATGGCCTTGCCATCCGGGGTCCAGACGGCGTCGAGCAGCTGGCCGTCGTCGGACTGGGCGCCGCCGAAGCCGGACAGCCTGGCCAGCTTCGTATGGCTGAGCACATCGCGCGCGACGGCGCCGGGCTTGGCCTCGGTGACGAACAGGCGCACTTTTTTCTCGTCCAGCCATTTGTCGAAAAAGCGCGGCGGGAACGATTCATAGCTGCGCGCACTGGTTTTTTTATCGGCATGTTCCTTGGCTGATTTCTTCACCGCTTCTTCATCGGCATTGCCTGGATAGATGTCGGAGACAAACAGGATCTGCTTGCCGTCGGGACTCCATTTCGGTTGCCGCGCGCCGAGCGTCAAATGGGTCAGGCGCTGCGCTTCGCCGCCGCCGGCCGCCAGGTCGAGCAGATAAATCTGCGCCGCCTCGTCGCCGTCGCGTTTGGCCACAAAGGCGAGCTGGCGGCTGTCGGGCGACCAGTTCAGGCCGCTTTCGGCACTCTTGGAAAACGTCAGGCGGCGCGCCGGCGTGTCATCGACCAGCGACTTGAGCCAGAGATCGGACCATTGGCTCTTGCTGTCATAGGCAGGATCGGTCACCGAAAACACGGCCCATTTGCCGTCCGGGCTGACGAGCGGGGCACCGATCCGTTTCATCAGCCACACGTCTTCGTGGGTGATGGCGTGCTTGGGGGCAACGTTTTCTGCATGAATGGAAGTGGCCCCGGCCAGCAGCAGCAAGGCGGCGAACGAACGGAAAAGCAGGTTTTTTTTCATCGGAAGAGGCGGCAAAAAGGGTGGGATGAAGGGCAAAAGGTATGAGGTGAAGGGCAATTGATAGAAAAATGTCAGATCAATAAGGTTTTGCTGCCACAGTATTGAGCTCAACATGCTTTGCTGTCAATTGCTTTGCCGTAGAAAAGAGACAGGCCCGATCTGGCCTGGCGATTTAGGCCCGGGCCTTGATTGCTCGTCGGTGGCGAGGCGCGGCTGCCGGCGCCAGACGCCGGTGGCGCGCAAAAAAGGCCAGCATCAGCTGGCTGGCATCGGGGCCGACGCCGCTGTGGAACGGCAGGGCGCCGTCGCCGCCGCTCCAGGAATGGGCCAGGCCGGCAATTTTGACCACGCGCAGCAGCGCCTTGTTTTTCTGGCAGAAATCGCGCACCGAGTAGGCATGGGTACCACGTCGTCGGTTCGCCGCGCTGGCGGGCTTGTCGATGGCCGGCGCGCGGCGGTCGATGGCTGAGCGGTGCAGCAGCAGCACTTGCTGTTCGAGTTGCGACTGGTTAATCGGACGCACGACGGTATCGCCTTGCCCCTGGATCAGGATGGTCGGCATTGAGGGAAAATGCGGCGACCTGGCCAGCACTTCGGCGATGGCGCCGTGCATGCGCTGGCCGTCGCCTTGCTGCATGACCTGGTAGGCCCCCAGCGGGCTGCGTCCGGCGCCAAACAGCGGTGCCGAATGCAGGCCGATGGCGGCAATCAGCTGCGGATGGTTGAGGGCCACGATATGGGCCATGGCGGCACCGGCTGAAATGCCGCACAGATAGATGCGGCTACGGTCGATCGGCTGGCTGGCCGCCACTTTTTCGATGACGCCGACGATCAGACCGACATCGCCACCGCCGGCCTGGGTCGCGCTGTCATACCACTTCCAGCAGCGGTTCGGATGGTTTTGCCGCGATTGCTGGGGATACAGGACGGCCCAGCCCTTTTTTTCGGCCAGATGATTCATGCGCGTGCCTTGCGCAAATTCGGTCGCCGTCTGTTCGCAGCCGTGCAGCATGACCAGCAGCGGTAGTCGGGCTGGCGAGCTGGCCGGCGTCATGGGCCAGGCCGCAGGCGGCGAGGCGGCCTTTTGCGGCAGATACAAATAGTACGCCATGCGCCGTCCCGGCAAGGCGCCGCCGTCGGCCAGACTCGAATAATACGAGAGCAGCCATTTGCCGGGCGCGGCCGCGCCTGACGCCGCCGCTGTTGCCGGCGCTTTTGATGCGGCCTGATGGCGCTTGGCGCGCGGCGCGCTGGCTGCTGTTCTGATTGGCGTGCTAATTGGCGTACTTATTGGCGTACTTGTTGGCGTGCTCTTTGGTTTTGCTCGCGGCCGTTTCGGGCTTTTGCGTGGTGCGCTTTTCAGCGTGGCGCGCACGCCCGGTGCGGCGAATAGCGTGCTGAGCAAGGCCTTGGTTTGCCTTTGCTGCGCTTTTCCCGCGCTTTTCATGTTGCGTAAAAAAAGGCGCTGCAGTGTCTTTAGCATGTCGTCCCCGAGTGATGGGCCGTCATCGACGGCCTGAGTGTGAAGACGTGATGCATCGCTGACGGCAAGGATGGCTTAGCGCGCGCCCTTGTGGTCTTTTTGACCGTCATTTTTATGCCGTCCCGCAACTTCGCTTTTTTCGGCTTTTTGTTTGAGTTGATCGGCTCCGGTAGTGTCGGCCGGACGCCCCGTTGCCGGCCGATGTGGCGAATCTGTCTGCTCGGTTTTGCGTTGCTCTGCTTTGTGCTTGTCGTGCATGGCAATCTCCTGAGAATGCGCTGCCGAATGCAGTGCAGCACCCATGCTACGCGATCGCCCGCTGCTTGAGCGTGTGCCAGCACACATAGATGAATAATGGGATTTTGAGCAACAAGGCTTGCCAATTCCATTGCAAAATAGTCAAGTATTCCCTTTATCTATGTTGCGATGCAGTAAAATCATTGCAGGCATTGCGCCTGTCATGTCGTGCGGCGCAAGTCTCGCAAAGTAGGCCCACCAGTTGACAGGGACGATAACCATGATCGCACTGAACAAGACGCGGGTGATGCAAATTGGCGTGACGCTGGCAGCGATCGTTGTTGCTGCAGGGCTAGCCTATCATTATTGGGGACGCAATACCGGCAATACCGGACTGGCTTCCGGCAACGGCCGGATCGAAGCCACCGAGATCGTGGTGGCCACGCGCGCCGGCGGCCGGGTCAAGGACATGCTGGTCAATGAAGGCGATTTCGTCAAGGCCGGCCAGGTGGTGGCGCGAATCGATTCGGATGCCTTGAACGCGCAATTGCGGCAAGCCCAATCGCAGGCGCAACAGGCGGCCAATGCGATCGACATTGCCCGCAGCCAGCACCGGCAATATCAGAGCGAAAAAGCGGCGTTGCATGCGACCGTGCTGCAGCGCCAGGCCGAACTCGAGGCCGCCGTCAGCCGCGAAGCACGATCGGCAAAACTGGTGGACGCCGGCGCCATCACGCGCCAGTTATCCGAAGACGATTTGACGCGCGTGGTCAGCGCCCGCGCTGCCCTGGTCGCTGCCAGGGCGCAGGAAGCGGCGGCGGACGCCGCCATCGCCACCGGCCGCGCGCAAGTGCTGGGCGCGCAATCGGCGCTGCAGGCGGCCAATGCGGCTGTGCAGCGCCTGCAGGCCGACCTGGCCGATAACGTGCTGGTGGCGCCGCGCGACGGCCGCATCCAGTACCGGGTGGCGCAAATGGGCGAGGTGGTGGCCGCCGGCGGCCGGGTCCTCAACATGATCGACCTGTCCGATGTCTACATGACGTTTTTTTTGCCGTCGGCCTCGGTGGGGCGGATCGCGCTCGGCTCGGAAGTGCGGCTGGTGCTCGATGCGGCGCCGAATCTGGTGATACCGGCGCGCGCCTCCTATATTGCCGATGTGGCCCAGTTCACACCGAAGACGGTTGAAACGGCGGTCGAACGCGAGAAATTGATGTTTCGCGTCAAGGCCCAAATCGATCCGCAATTGCTGCGTCAGCACCTCACGCAAGTGAAGACCGGTTTGCCCGGCGTGGCCTGGGTCAAGCTCGACGATAAGGCAGCATGGCCGGCCAGCCTGCCGGCGCGGATGGCAAAATGAGGCCCGGCCCGGCTGCGCGTCGGCTCGCATCGGCCGCCGCGACAGCGGTCCCGGCCGCCGCCTCGACCTCGACCTCGACCTCGACCGTGCCGCCGGCGGCGGCACTGGCTGCGCGGCTGCGCGGCGTCAGCCTGCATTACGGTAACACGGTCGCGCTCGACGGCATCGATCTCGAATTACGCAGCGGCAGCATGGTCGGCCTGATCGGCCCGGACGGGGTCGGCAAGTCGAGTCTGATGGCCTTGCTGGCAGGCGCCCGCAGCGTCCAGCAGGGGACTGTCGAAGCGCTCGGCGGCAATATGGCCGACGCCAGGCACCGGCGCCAGGTCTGTCCGCACATTGCCTATATGCCGCAAGGCCTCGGCAAAAACCTCTATCCGACCTTGTCGGTCGAGGAAAATCTGCAGTTCTTCGGCCGCCTGTTCGGCCATTCGGCGGCCGAGCGGCGCCGCCGCATCGACCGCCTGACCGCCGCCACCGGCTTGCATGCATTTCTGGCGCGGCCGGCCGGCAAGCTGTCGGGCGGCATGAAACAAAAACTCGGCCTGTGCTGCGCCCTGATCCACGATCCCGATCTGCTCATTCTCGACGAGCCGACCACCGGCGTCGATCCGCTGGCGCGCAAGCAGTTCTGGGATTTGATTGCCGGCATCCGCAGCGAGCGTCCCGGCATGACGGTGCTGGTGGCGACCGCCTATATGGACGAGGCCGAGCGCTTCGACTGGCTGGTGGCGATGGATGCCGGCAAAATCCTGGCCAGCGGCACGCCGCCCGAACTGCACCGGCGCACCGCCACGGCCTCGCTCGAAGAAGCCTTCATCGCCCTCTTGCCGGACGAGCGCAAGCGCGGCCATCACGCGATCGTCATCCCGCCGCTGGTGCTGGGCGCCGATATGCCGATTGCCATCGAGGCGCGCGGCCTGACCATGCGTTTCGGCGATTTTACGGCCGTCGACCATGTCGACTTCCAGATCCGGCGCGGCGAGATTTTCGGCTTTCTCGGCTCCAACGGCTGCGGCAAGTCGACCACCATGAAGATGCTCACCGGCCTGCTGCCGGCGAGTTCCGGCCAGGCCTGGCTATTCGGCAGCGAGGTCGATTCCGGCAATCTGGCCACGCGGCGCCGGGTCGGCTATATGTCGCAGGGCTTTTCGCTGTATACCGAGTTGACGGTGCTGCAGAATCTGGTGCTGCATGCGCGCCTGTTTCATGTGGCACCGGCGCAGATTGCGCCGCGCGTGCAGCAAATGATGGCGCGCTTCGATCTCGAAGGCGTGCCGGACGCCTTGCCGGAGAGCTTGCCGTTGGGCATGCGGCAGCGCCTGTCGCTGGCGGTGGCGATGGTGCATGCGCCGGAATTGCTAATCCTTGACGAACCGACCTCGGGCGTCGATCCGGTGGCGCGCGACGACTTCTGGCAATTGATGATCGACCTGGCGCGCAAGGATCAGGTGACGATTTTCATCTCGACCCACTTCATGAACGAAGCCGAGCGCTGCGACCGCATTTCGCTCATGCACGCCGGACGCGTGCTGGTCAGCGACACGCCGGCGGCGCTGGTCGAAAAACGCGGCGCGGCGACGCTCGAGCAAGCCTTTATCGGCTATCTGGAACAGGCCGGCGCCGAGGATGCGGCGGCGGTCACACCGGCGGCGGCAGCGGCCATCGCTGCCCCGGCCGTTACTGCTGATATGGCCGATAGCGCCCATGCGGTGCAGCGCCGCTTCAGCCTAGCCCGCATGTTCAGCTATTCGCGGCGCGAATTGCTGGAATTGCAGCGCGACCCGGTGCGCGGCTTGCTGGCCTTGCTCGGCAGCCTGATTTTGATGCTGATCATCGGCTACGGCATCAGCCTCGATGTCGACGATCTCAATTTCGCGGTGCTCGACCGCGACCAGAGCACGCTGAGCCGCGATTACGCGCTGAACCTGGCCGGCTCGAGTTATTTTGTGCAGCGCCCGGCGCTGAACAGCTATGCCGATCTCGATCGGCGCATGCGCAATGGCGAACTGGTGCTGGCCATTGAAATTCCGCCCGGTTTCGGACGCGATGTCGAACGCGGTTCGGCGGTGCAGGTCGGGGCCTGGATCGATGGCGCCATGCCCTCGCGCGCCGAAACCGTCCAGGGTTATGTGCAGGGCATGCATGCCAACTGGCTGGCCCGCCATACGCGCCAATTGCTGGGGGCGGCGGCACTGACCGGTAATGCCAGCGTCGAGACCCGCTTTCGCTACAACCCCGATGTCCTGAGCTTGCCGGCCATGGTGCCGGCCGTGATTCCGATCCTGCTGTTGATGATTCCGGCGATGCTGACGGCGCTGGCGGTGGTGCGCGAAAAAGAGCTCGGTTCCATCATCAATCTGTATGTGACGCCGGTGACGCGCACCGAATTTTTGATCGGCAAGCAGCTGCCGTATATTTTTTTGGGGATGCTCAATTTTCTCTTGATGACGCTGCTGGCGGTCACCGTGTTCCGGGTGCCGGTCAGCGGCAGCTTTCCGGCGCTGGCGCTGGCGGCGCTGCTGTTCGTGATGTTTTCGACCGGTTTCGGCTTGTTCGCCTCGACTTTCACGCGCAGCCAGATCGCCGCCATGTTTTTCGCCATTATCGGCACGCTGCTGCCGGCGATCCAGTTCGCCGGCATGCTCAATCCCGTCTCCTCGCTCGAGGGCGTGGGGAAAATGGTCGGTTCGGTCTATCCGGCCACGTATTTTCTGGCGATCAGCCGCGGCATTTTCAACAAGGCTCTGGGACTGGCCGACCTGTATGCCGATTACTGGCCGATTCTGGCGGCGGCGCTGTTCATCACCGCGCTCTCGATCGCGCTATTGAAAAAACAGGAGCGCTGAGATGGTCCATCTGCTCAATATCTACCGGCTCGGCGTCAAGGAATTGTGGAGCCTGCTGCGCGATCCGATCATGCTGGTGCTGGTGGCCTATACTTTCACGCTGCAAGTGTACGCAGCCGCCACCGCCGCTCCGGAATCGCTGCACAAGGCGCCGATTGCGATCGTCGATGAAGACGGCTCGCCGCTGTCGGCGCGCATCGTCGGTGCTTTTTATCCGCCGCACTTTCTGGTGCCGGCCATGGTGCCGCTGGCGGCGGTCGATGCCGGCCTCGACGCCGGCACCTATACGTTCGGCCTGAACATTCCGCCCAATTTCCAGCGCGATGTGCTGGCCGGGCGGGCCCCGGCGATACAGCTGAATGTCGATGCCACGCGCATGATCCAGGCTTTTTCAGGCAGCAGCTACGTGCAGCAGATCGTGATGGGCGAGGTCAACGAGTTCGTGCAGCGCCACCGCGTCAACACGGTCTCTACGGTAGAGCTGGTGCTGCGCGCGCGCTTCAATCCGACGCTGACTGCCAGCTGGTTCGGCTCGGTCATGGAAATCATCAATTCGGTCACGCTGCTGTCGATCATCCTGACCGGCGCGGCGCTGATCCGCGAGCGCGAGCACGGGACCATCGAGCATTTGCTGGTGATGCCGGTGACGCCGGGCGAGATCATGCTGGCCAAGATCTGGTCGATGGGGCTGGTGGTCTTGCTGGCGGCGGCCGGCTCGCTGCTGGCCGTGGTGCAGGGCGCGCTGCGGGTGCCGATCGAAGGCTCGATCATGCTGTTTCTGGCCATTGCGGCGCTGCATCTGTTTGCGACCACCTCGATGGGCATTTACCTGGCGACGCTGGCGCGCACCATGCCGCAATTCGGCCTGCTGATGCTGTTGACGATGCTGCCGCTGCAGCTGCTGTCGGGGGCCTCGACGCCGCGCCAGAGCATGCCGGCCTTCGTGCAATCGGCCATGCTGGCGGCGCCGACCACGCATTTCGTGGCCGCAGCCCAGGCCATCCTGTATCGCGGCGCCGGCCTCGAGGTCGTCTGGCCGCAGATGCTGGCCCTGATCGCCATCGGCGGCGTGTTGTTCACCTTGTCGATGCTGCGCTTTCGGAAAACGATCAGCAGCATGACATAGGTCTTGTTGCGGCAGGGCCTGCCGCAGCCGGGTGGCGGCGGGCGCCGTTTTGCGCTCCGCGGTTCGCCGTATCGTCTGCTCAGGTGCCGCGCACGTACTGGCCGGGGGCGTCGTCGAGCGTGCCGGCGGCATCGAGCACCGGCGGCGCGATGCGCTTGCTGCTCGAATGCGCGCTGAGCCACTGCTGCCAGTGCGGCCACCACGAACCCTCGGTCGAATGCGCCGTATGCAGCCACTCGTCGGCATTCAGATAGGCCGAGTTGGCGGGACGGTGGGCGGCGCTGCGGTAGCTGCGCCGCGCGTGGCCAGGTTCGGAGACGATGCCGGCATTGTGGCCGCCCGAGGCCAGCACGAAATCGATCTCGGCGTCGGCCAGCAGGTGGATTTTGTAGACCGAGCGCCACGGCGATACGTGATCGCGCTCGGTGCCGAGCACGAACAGCGGCGCACGAATATTGCTCACCGAGATAGCCTTGCCGTCGACGCAATAGCGGCCTTCGGACAGATCGTTATGCAGGAACAGGCTGGTCAGATACTGGCTGTGCATGCGGTAGGGCAGGCGCGTGGCATCGGCATTCCAAGCCATCAAATCGTTCGGGATGCTGCGTTTGCCGAGCAGGTATTGGCGCATATTGCGCGACCAGATCAGATCGCGTGAATTGAGCAGTTCGAAAGAGCCGGCCATTTGCGAGCCTTCCAGATAACCTTTGCGCCACATCATCGCATCCAGCATGGCCAGCTCGCTATGGTCGATGAATAAACCGAGTTCGCCGGGATCGGCAAAGTCGGTCTGCGCCGCCAGCAGGCTGACGCTTTTGAGCGGCGCGGCACAGGCATGCACGCCGCCATCGATGGCGGCGGCGGCGATGGCCAGCAGGGTGCCGCCGAGGCAATAGCCGACCGTATGCACGGGCGCCGCCTCGCAGCGCAGCGCCACCTGGTCGAGCACGTCGAACAGGCCGCGCGCCAGATAGTCGCCCATGCCGAGGTCGCGGTCCTTGGCATCGGGGTTGCGCCACGAGATGATGAATACCGTATGCCCCTGTTCGACCAGATAGCGCACCATCGAATTGTGCGGCGAGAGGTCGAGAATGTAATACTTCATGATCCAGGACGGCACGATCAGGACCGGTTCGCGATAGACATCGGCTGTTTGCGGTGTGTACTGGATCAGTTCGACCAGGTCGTTTTTATACACCACCTTGCCGGGCGTGAGCGCGACATTGACGCCGACCGTATAGGGATTGTCGACCGGCGCCGCGGGCGCGCCGCGCGCCGTCGCCTGCATCCGGGCCAGGTCTTCGAGCAGATGGTTCCAGCCGCTCAGCACGCTTTGCCCCTTGCTTTCGCGGGCGGCGCGCCAGACCTCGGGATTGGTGGCGCCGAAATTGGACGGCGAAAACATGTCGAGCCACTGGCGGGCCGCGAAATTGACGATATGGGCGTGATGCGGTTCGACCCCGCGCACGCCGGTGGTGGCTTTTTCCCAGAATTGCTGGGTTTGCACAAAGCTCTGGGCAAACAGATTGAATGGCCAGTTGGCCCAGGCGGCATCGGTAAAGCGCGTGTCGCCGCTCTTGGCGGCGGCATCCTCGCCGGCGGCAATCAGGGGCTTGGCGGTCAGCGCGGCCTGCGCCGTTTCCGCCCACAGCGCGGCCTGCTTGCCGGGCGCGGCCGCCAGATGCAAAAACCAGTCAAGGTAAGCCAGCGTCATGCCGATCGGCGAGATGCCGCCCGTCATTTTGGCGATGCTGCTATGCAGTCGCATGTCGAGCGGATTTTGATCGACGCCATCGGCGCTGAGGTAGCAGGCAAGCGGATTGGGCACAAGGGGCGCGCTGGCGGACGGCGGCGGAAGCGAATGCATGTCAGCAATTTTCATGTTCATTCCTTGGCAATTTGTCAGCCATTATTGCCGCCGCACATGAATGCTGTATTTGATCTAGATCAATTACAACGGTGGGGTGGCTCTTTAGACTGCACTGCAGCATAATCGAGTCTTCACTACCAATCTCGGGCCTGGACTGACGGTCGCGATCGCGCCGCCCGCTTTGTCCATCTTAGATGCAACATACCAGATGTATTAAGGAATGTCTTGGGTTTGAGTCTGCTGCGGCAGGTTCTTGAGGCCGGGTGCAGGGCATGCATCCGGAATGTGCCGGTCATCCGGCAGACGCCGAGTGTTGCGTCAGCGGCCGCCAGAGTCCGCAACGCGCGCCATTGATTGTGAATGGGATGCTGCCATGACTTCCCCCTTTTCCCTTGCCGGCAAGCGCGGCCTGATTCTTGGCCTGGCCAATGAGCACAGTATTGCCTACGGTTGCGCCCACGCGGCCAAAGAGGCCGGCGCCCACTTGGTGTTGTCGTGCGTCAATGAAAAAGCATTGCCGTTTGCCATGCCGGCGGCCCTGGGCTTGCCCTTGATTGCCTGCGATGTCGAGCGCGAAGGCGCGCTTGCGCAACTGGTCGACAGTGCGGTAGCGACGTTGGGCGGTCTCGATTTCGTCATTCACTCGATCGCCTGGGCGCCGCTGGCCGATTTGCGCGGACGCGTGGTCGACAGTTCCAGCGCCGGGTTTTCACGGGCGATGAATATTTCCTGTCATTCTTTTGCGCAATTGGCCAAATTGTGCGAGCCGCACATGAGCCAGGGCGGCAGCCTGATGACGATGAGCTATCTGGGCGCCGATGATGCTGTGCCGCATTATGGCCTGATGGGGCCGGTCAAGGCCGCGCTCGAATCGCTGGTGCGTTATCTGGCGCTCGAATTGGGACCGCGCAATATCCGCGTGCATGCCTTGTCGCCGGGACCGATCCCGACCCGCGCGGCGTCGGGCCTGGCCGAATTCGACAGTCTGATGCTGCATGCGCGTCAGATTTCGCCTTTGCAGCGCCTGGTTACTCTGGAGGAAGTTGGCCGCCTGGCAGCTTTTCTGGCCAGCGACGGTGCCAGCGGCATGACAGGCCAAACCATTTATGTCGACGCCGGCTACCATGTGGTAGGCTGAAATGAATCAATCGAACGAGGACGCCATGACCGAGCAGAACGATGACGAGCAGCTAGAGACAATAGAGAACGTGACTTATGACGAGTTGTCGATAGGACAGACGGCGCGCCAGACCCGCACACTCGGGCGCGACGATATCGCGGCCTTTGCCGCCGTCTCGGGCGATGTCAATCCGGCCCATCTCGATGCCGAATATGCCGACAAGACTTTATTTCATGGCGTGATCGCGCATGGCATGTGGGGCGCGGCGCTCATTTCCAAATTGCTCGGCACCAGCCTGCCGGGACCGGGCACGATTTATCTGGCGCAGACGCTGCGCTTTCTCAAGCCCGTGCGCATCGGCGACACGCTGCGCATCACGGCCACCGTGGTGACGAAGGACGATTTGAAAAAGCATGTCCAGCTCGAATGCGAAATCAAGAATCAGACCGGGGCGCTGGTATTGTCGGGCACGGCGACCGTGATTGCGCCGATGGAAAAGGTCAAGCGTCTGCGCGCCAGCGTGCCGCAACTGCATCTGTTCGATCCGGCAGCGCGTTTTGCCGCGCTGCTCGAACGCGTGCGCGGGCTGGCCGCGGTGCGTTGCGCGGTCGTGCATCCGTGCGATCAGCAATCGCTGAGCGGGGCGCTTGATGCGGCAAGACACGGCCTGATCGTGCCGGTACTGATTGCGCCGCTGGCCAAGCTGGAGGCGACGGCGCTGGCGGCCGGCCTTTCGCTCGACGGCATCGAGACGGTCGATGTGCCGCACAGCCATGCCGCCGCCCTGCGCGCAGCTGGCATGGCCGCTGCGCACGAGGTCGAGATCATCATGAAGGGCAGCCTGCATACCGATGAAATGATGCAAGCCATCGTTGCCCTGCCGGCGCTGCGCACCAAGCGCCGCCTGTCGCATGTCTATCATTTCGATGTGCCGATGTACGACAAGACCTTGCTGCTGTCCGATTGCGCGCTCAACATCGCGCCGACCCTGCTGGAAAAGGCCGATATCGTGCAAAATGCGATCGACCTCGCGCATGCGCTCGGCAATCCCGAACCGAAAGTGGCGCTGCTGTCGGCGGTCGAAACCGTCACTCCCAAGATCGCCTCGACCATCGATGCCGCCGCGCTGTGCAAGATGGCCGATCGCGGCCAGATCACGGGCGCCTTGCTCGATGGCCCGCTGGCCTTCGATAACGCCATTTCCAAGGAATCGGCACGCATCAAGGGCATTGTCTCGCCGGTGGCCGGACAGGCCGACATCCTGATCGTGCCCGACCTCGAGTCGGGCAATATGCTGGGCAAGCAACTCGAATATCTGGCCGGTGCCGCGACCTGCGGCGTGGTGATGGGGGCGACGCTGCCGATTGCGCTGACCAGCCGCGCCGACGACGCCAACTCGCGCATTGCATCGGCGGCGCTGGCCGTGCTGATGGCGCACCGCTACCGCTCGGTGCCGCCGTGAGCGGGCCGCAAGACGCCATTCTGGCGGTCAATGCCGGTTCGTCCTCGCTCAAGTTCGCGCTGTATCCGGTGCATGGGCTCGATGTCGATGCCGCCCGCCTGACCTGCGTGGTCGATGGCCTGGAGCCGGCCGGGGCGCCGCGCATTTGCGTGCGCGGCGATGGCGAGGACCGGCAGACGCAGCTCGAACCTGCGCCCGGCGATGTGTTCGATCATGCGCTCGAAGCGTTGCGCGTGGTGCTAGAAAATCATGCCAAGACCTTGCGCGTGGCGGCCATTGCCCATCGCATCGTCCACGGCGGCCGGCATTTTTTCGATTCGGTCGTCATCGACGATGCCGCCATGGCGTATCTCGACAGCCTGGGCACGCTGGCGCCCCTGCATCAGCCGCACAATCTGGCCGGGGTGCGCGCCTGCCAGCGCGCCTATCCCGACTTATTGCAGGTCGGCTGTTTCGATACCGGCTTTCACGCTACGCTGCCGATCATGGAGCAGCTGTTTGCCTTGCCGAAGGTCTTGCGCCTGGCCGGTATCCGGCGCTATGGTTTTCACGGCCTGTCTTACCGTTATGTGATGGCCCGCCTGTTCGAACATTCGGCGCGCGCCGGGCAGAAAGTGGTGGTTTCGCATCTGGGCAATGGCGCCAGCGCCTGCGCCATGCTCGATGGTAAAAGCGTCGCCAGCAGCATGGGATTTTCGGCGCTCGACGGCTTGATGATGGGCAGCCGCTGCGGCGCACTCGATGCCGGCGTTGTCTTGCATCTGATGCGCCAGGGATGGAGCCGCGAAAAAATCGAACACGCGCTGTACCGCGAATCGGGTTTGCTGGGCGTGTCCGGCCTGTCGGCCGATATGCGCACGCTGCGCGCCAGCAGCAGTCCCGATGCGGCGCAGGCGATCGAGCTGTTCGTGCATCGCCTGATCAAGGAGTGCGGCACGCTGACGGCCTGCCTCGGCGGGCTCGATCTGCTCGCTTTTACCGGCGGCATTGGCGAGCACGATAGCGCTACGCGCCAGAGTGCCTGCGACCGGCTCCATTATCTGGGGGTCGAGATCGATGCCGAGCTCAATCGCGCGGCCGTCGGCGACGTCGTCAGTCCGATCCATAGCAAGCAAAGCAAGGTCGAGGTATGGGTGGTGCCGACCGACGAGGGGCGGGTCGCTGCCGGCGATGCGGCGCGGCTGTACGCCACTGTGTAAGCGTGTAAGCGTGCAGCGCGGCGCCCGTGCGCGCTGCGTCCGGGCTTTCAGTCCGGTGCGCGTTCCAGCAATGCGACCTCGACTTGCATCGCCGCACTGTCTGGCGGCGGCCCGAACTGGGTAAAGATCGCGACATTGGCGGCGTCGTGGCCGTAGGCGACCGTCACCCGGCCGCCACGCGGCGTTTTTTGCGTGGCATCGAAGGTATACCAGCGGTCGCCGACATAGGCTTCGAACCAGGCGTGCAAATCCATCGGCTGCAAACCGTGCAGATAGCCGACGACCATGCGGGCCGGAATGCACAGGGCGCGGCACAAGGCGATCCCCAGATGCGCAAAATCGCGGCATACGCCCTCGCGTCGCTGGTTGACGTCGACCGCCGACATATGGTCGAACTCGCAACCGGGATTGAGGCGTATCGTGCGTTCGATCCAGGCGGCGATGCAGGCGACCTGATCGTAACCCGGGGCGACGTCGCGCACGATGTCGCTGGCCATGTCAAGGAAGCGTTCTGATTCGCAATAACGGCTTGGCAATAGATACGTCAATACCGTATCGGGCAATAGCGGCACTTCAATAAATGGCGCGCCGGGCGCCAGCGCGATCGTGTCCTCGGTCATCACGTCGGACGAGGTGCGGATCGAAAATGCCCCGGGCGGGGCGATCAGGCGCTGGCACAGATTGCCGTAGCCATCGGTATATTCGAGCACCGGCACGCTCGGCTGTATCGTATAGCTTTCGCGGGCCACCCATTGCTGGACGCCGCTGCGCGGACGCAGCATGAGGATGAACGGGGTCGGCGTGGCGATGGTAAAGCTCAAATGACAACTGGTGCGTAACCACATGGGGACTTTCCGGAGAGGGCAATAACAAGAAAAAGACTGGGCACAGAAAAAGCACAGAAAAAGCACAGAAAAAGCACAGAAAAAGCACAGAAAAAGCACAGAAAAAGCACAGAAAAAGCACAGGGAAAGCATGCCAACCCGCATGCAAATCCGCATGGATAAGAGGCCGTCTGAGGCCGCCTGAGGTCGCCTGCAGGTCGGCCATGCGCGCCCGGCCTCGATTGCCGGCCGCACATCGCCGGCATAAGGTTTTTTATTGCCGCTGCTTATTCCGGCGATTTATTGCAGGGTGCGGCCCGGCTGGTGGCGGCGGTCGAGGCTGCCGCGGCGCCGTTCGGCATGCGCAAGATCGGTGCTGCCATGGCTGTCGACGGCGGCCTCGGCCACGCGCTGCAATTGCTGCGCATTTTGCTGGCCGCGTTCATACCAGCGGCGCACGATGGCCGCCGCCGTATCGCGTGCGCCCAGACCAAACGCCAGCCCGAGCGCCAGCGCCAGGGCGCCGACCGTGGCCATGAACAGCGTATTGACAATCGTGGTGGCGATGCCGACCTGGTTGACGGCCACCACGATGGCAAAGGCCCAGACCGCGACCCTGGCTATCTGCGCCAGCAATTCGGGCCTGGCCAGACCGCCTTCGGCAGCCGCGCCGCGCACCAGATTGCCGAGCGCGGTTGCCGCCAGACCGCCGATCATCAGCGCGACCAGAGCCACCACGACATTGGGCAGCCACATCAGCAGCTGATGCAGTTCTTGCGAGACGGCCGGCAGGCCCAGCGCATCGAAGGCGATGATCAGGGCTATCAGGCGCACAAACCATTTGCCGATGGCGCCGACGACGCCGGCCGCATCGCTGCGCTGGTCGGCTTTTTGAATAAAGGTGGTCAGTCCGGCGCGGTCTGAAAAATCGTTGAAATGAATTGCACGCAATAACGATACCAGCACTTTTTCGGCCACCGAGGCGATGAGCCAGCCGGCAATGAGCAAGACGGCAAAGCCGAGGATGCGTGGCACCGAGGAAAAAAACATCGCCAATGCAGACGATAACGAAGCCAGCAGGGTGTCGCTCCAACTCGTGATCTGAGACGGCATATAAGCCTCCGTTTTGGTCGGGACAAGCAATGAAGGAAGAAAACACGGCAGCAAGACAAGCGGGCGGCGGCCACCCGCTTGTCGTTCCTGTCAGACAGTCAATGCCTGTCGCGGTTCAACGGCGACGGAAAAACTTTACTCTTCGAGCAAGCTTCTGAGCATCCACGAATTTTTTTCATGGATTTGCATCCGCTGCGTCAACAGGTCGCAAGTCGGCTGGTCATTGGCTTTTTCGGCCAGCTTGAACAGCGCGCGTGCCGTGCGGACCACGGTCGCCTGGCCTTCCATCAGGTCGCGGATCATGTCGGTCGCTTTCGGCACGCCCGAGGTCTTGCTGATCGAGGTCAGCTCGGCAAATTCTTCATAGGTGCCAGGGGCCGGCGCGCCGAGTGCCCGGATGCGTTCGGCCACCAGATCGATGGCATTCCACTGTTCGGTGTACAAGCCCATGAACATCAGATGCAGGGTCTGGAACATCGGTCCGGTGACATTCCAGTGATAGTTATGGGTTTTCAAATACAGGGTATAGGTATCGGCCAGCAGATGGGCCAGACCCTCGACGACCTGGACCCTTTCCTTTTCGGCGATGCCGAGGTCGACCAATGGTTTTTTTGCAGGCTTTTTGCTCATTTTTATTCCTCGGTAAAGTCCAGTAATCCGGTTCTGCCCGTTGCCTTGCTGCGCCGCGTTGCTGCGCCGCATTCCGACCTCCAAAAGCCGATCCGGGAGTGTTTGTCGAACTGAAGTGTTGTTCAAATGATACTCGGTGGGGGGGATGCAGGCAAGGTGCATTTGCGCGCCTCGCCACCGCTCCGGTGGTGAGAACTGAAAACGATGGCTGTGGTCCGGCGTGCAGCGCGCTCCGGCCATCGGCGGCGGCCGATTCCGGCATTGCCGCGTGCCGGAGGACGGTGTATTGCGTTGATATCCACTATTAAATTTGTCAAATTTCGCCGATTTTCATGCAATAATCGTTTACGCCTGCTCAATAAGGTTGAATTCATGCCAGATTCCGGTACGTCACAGCGCTCAATACGCTTGTTGTCGGTGCGTACGCTACTGCTATGGCTGGTGCTCGCGTGCTTTCTTCCCGGCATGGTCGGCGCCATCGTTTTGTTTGCCATTCAGTACCGGGATGGCCATACCCAGCTTGAACAAAATACACTGCACACCGTGCGCGCCCTGGGGCAGACGGTCGACAGTCAGCTGAGCAAGGCGCAGCTTCTGGCGCATACCTTGTCGACTTCCAGTTTTATCGAACGGCGCGATTTGCCGGGTTTTTACCGGCGTGCGCGCGAGCTGCTGCAAGATGAGGGCAGCGGCTGGAGCGCCGTGCTCAGCGATGAGCAAGGCCGGCAACTGATCGATACCAGGCGGCCGTTCGGCGATCGCTTGCCGCCGTCCCAGAATTTCTATCAAATCAGGCAAATATTTGCGAGCGGCAAAATGGCGATTGCAAAAGTCGCCTCGGGCAGCCCGTCAGAGAGTCCCGACCTGTCCATCGATGCCCCGGTCAAGCGCGACGGCAAGGTCGTGTATGTCTTGAGCATCGTTTTCAAGCCGCAACAGTTCAGCAATCTCTTACGCGACCAGCATTTTCCTGCCGATTGGCTGATCGGCATATTCGACAGCAGCGGCACGATTGCCGCCGGCCCCCATTCTGGCGGACAGTTTTTCGCCACCACGCTGCCGTCCGATTTCCTGCGCCAGTTATCGCTCCGCCCCGAAGGCGTGTTCAATGCGAGCACGCGCGACGGCGTGTCGCTGCTGGTCATGCACAGCCGCTTGCCGCTTTCGAACTGGACCGTGGCAATCGGCATTCCGCGCGCCAGCGTCGAAGCCGACCTCATTGCGACCGCCACCGTGATTGCCCTGGGCGTCATGATTTTATTTGCCGTCTGCGGCGCGCTGGCCTGGTTCATGGGCGGGCGCCTGGCGCGCTCGGTACTGGCGCTGACGGCGCCCGCCATGGCACTCGACGCCGGCCGCGAAGTCGAGGTCGGACGCGTGTATTTTCGCGAAGCCGAGGATGTCGCGCAGTCGCTGATCCGGGCCGCGCACCTGCTCAGAGTGCGCACCGAGGCGCTCAATGCGTCGCATGACGCCTTGCTGCAGCGCGAAACCGAACTCGGCGAAGCGCAGCGCATTTCCCATCTCGGCAACTGGACCTGGGATGCGCGCAGCGGGCAGGTCACGTCTTCGCTTGAAATACTGCGCATTTTCGGGCGCGATTCGATTCCGCCGTTTGCCGAGCAGCGCGGCGTGCTCTATCCGGTGCCGGTGTGGGACCAGCTCAGCCTGGCCGTGCATAAGGCCGTCAGCCACGGCATCGGTTACGACCTCGAATTGCCGGCCTTGCGCGGCGACGGCAAGGAAATCTGGATCAATACGCGCAGCGAACCGGTGCGCAATGCCGGCGGCGAAATCGTCGGCCTGCGCGGCACCGTGCAAGACATCAGCGAACGCAAGCGGACCAAGGAAAAATTGCGTGCCAGCGAAGTACGGTTTCGCAATATTCTCGATTCGATGATGGAAGGCTGCCAAATCATCGACTTCGACTGGCGCTACCGCTATATCAACGATGCGGCGCAGCGGCAAAACGGCGTGCCGAGCGCCGATCTGATGGGGCGGATCATTACCGATTGCTGGCCCGGCTATGCCAAGACCGAAGCGTTTGCCTTGCAGACGCGCTGCATGCAATCGCGCACGCTGCAGTGTGCCGAGCTCGAATTTGACTTCCCTGACGGCCGCAAGGGTTATTTCCGCCTGGTGATCCAGCCGATTGCAGAAGGCATTGCCATTTTTTCGGACGACATCACCGAGTCGCGCAACAATGCCGAGGAACTCGACCATCACCGCCACCATCTGGAAGCGCTGGTCGAGAGCCGCACGCGGGAACTGGCGCAGGCCAAGGAAACGGCCGAAACCGCCAACGCCCTCAAGAGCGCGTTTCTGGCCAATATGAGCCATGAGATCCGCACGCCGATGAATGCGATCATCGGCCTGGCCTATCTGCTCGAGCGCAGCAGCCTGCCGGCCGATGCCCAGGCGCTGGTGCGCAAGGTCGGCATTGCCGCCCGTTCCTTGCTGGCCACGATCAACGACATCCTCGATTTTTCAAAGATCGAAGCGGGCCGCATGGAACTCGACAGGAGCGTCTTCCGTCTGGCCGACATTCTCGACAATCTCGCCACCGTCATGTATGCCAACGCGGCCGATAAAAACATCGAATTGATTATCGCGCCGCCGCTGACGAGCATCGACAATCTGTACGGCGATGCGCTGCGGCTGGAGCAAATCCTGATCAACCTGCTCGGCAACGGGATCAAGTTTACGGAGCGCGGCCATGTCGTGCTGAACATCACGCTCGAAGCGCAGTCGGCCAATACGGTGACGCTGCGTTTTCTCGTGCAAGATACCGGCATCGGGATCGCCGCCGACAAATTGAATCTGATTTTCGAATCGTTTGCCCAGGCCGATATCTCGACCACGCGCCGTTTCGGCGGCACCGGACTGGGCTTGCCGATCACGCGCCGCCTGGTCACCATGATGGGGGGCGAAATGGGCGTGCTCAGCACGCAGGGCAAAGGCAGCCAGTTCTGGTTTACGCTCGAATTTCAGACCGCGCCGGAACCGGCCGCCTTGCAGCCGGCGGCCGCTGACATGGCCGGTCTCGAGCTGCTGGTTGCCGACGATAACGATATCGCGCGCGAAGCGCTGCAGCGCACCGCTTCGCTGCTCGGCTGGCATGCCACCGCCGTCGATAGCGGCACGGCCGCCCTGAATTATGTCCTCGATGCCGGCGGGCGCGACTGGAAAAACAGCGTTATCGTGCTCGACTGGCAAATGCCGGGCATGGACGGCGTCGCCACGGCGCGTGCGATCCGCAATGCGCTGGGCCGGAATCAGCCGGCGCCGATCGTGCTCATGGTGACCGCATATTCGCGCGAGGACTTGCTGGCCTTGCCCGACGGCAGGGTGGCCGACGCCGTGCTGAACAAGCCGGTTACCTCGACCAGCCTGCATAGCGCCGTGGCCATGGCGCGTCGCGCACGCGATGGACAAGCCGAAGTCGCCTGGCCGCAATCGGCATTGCGCCTCGCTGGCGTCCGCATCCTGATCGTCGACGACAGCGACATCAACCGCGAAGTGGCCAAGCGCATCCTGGCCGGCGAAGGCGCGCAGGTGGCGCTGGCCAACGAAGGCCGGCAGGCGCTGAACTGGTTGCAAACGCACGTCGGCATGGTCGACGTGGTGCTGATGGATGTGCAAATGCCGGTCATGGACGGCTATGAAGCGACGCAGCAGATCCGCGCCACGCCGGCGCTGGCCGGCCTGCCCGTCATTGCGCTGTCGGCCGGCGCCTATGAAGAGCAGGAACAGGCGGCCCGCAATGCCGGCATGAACGACTTCATCGCCAAACCGTTCAATGTCGACGATGCCGTCGCCTGTATATTGAAGTGGTCCGGCGCTGCGGCGTACGGCGCGGCGCCGGCCGCCCCGACTGCGCCGGCGGCGGATAGCGGCGATGCGTTTCCGGGCCTGGCGCTGGGCGCCGGCCTGGCGATCTGGAAGGATGTCGATATCTACCGCCAGTATCTGCGCAAATTCGCCCGCGATTACGCGGCCAGCGCGCGCGAGATGAGGCTGGCCGAACCGGCGGCCGGCGCCGCGCTGGCGCACAAACTCAAGGGCGTGGCAGGCAATCTGGCACTCGAGCCGCTGGCTGCCGCGGCCTCCGAGCTTGAGCAGGCATTGCGCACCGGCGCCGCTGGCGCAGCGCTGTTCGAGCGGCTGCAAACCACGCTGGAGATGACGCTGGCATCGATTGCGCAGTATGCGGCGCAGGCGGCGTCGGTGCCCTGCCGATGGGACCGGGAGCGGGGCGGGCCGCTGCTGCAGCGTGTGCTGCAAGCGCTGCGCATCGAAGATATGCTGGTTTTGAAACGTTTGATGGCCGAGCTTGGCCAATTGTTGTCGCCGCAGCAGATGGCGGTTTTGCAGGACGCGGTAGAAAATTTTGATTTCAGCGGAGGCGAGCGCGCAGTGCTGGCGTTGGCGACCGATCTTGACTACTCACTCGAAGCGCAAAATGAAAACAAATAAAATAAATCCGATCTTGATCGTCGATGACGAACCGCATAATCTGGCTGCCTTGCAGCAAATCCTGTCGAGCCGTTACCGGCTGGTCTTTGCCCGTAGCGGTGCCGAGGCGCTGTCGGCTGCGCTCAAGCATGCGCCGTCGCTGATTTTGATGGATATCCAGATGCAGGGCATGGATGGCTATGCGGTGTGCCGGACGCTGAAATCGGACTGGCGCACCGAAGCCATTCCCGTCATTTTTGTGACCAGTCTGTCGGAAACCGGCGACGAAGAAGCCGGCTTTGCCGCCGGCGGCGTCGACTATATCGTCAAGCCGGTCTCGCCGGCAATCGTACAGGCGCGGGTGGCGACCCATTTATCGCTGGTGCGGGCGACCCGCCTCGAGCAGAGCTATCGCGAGGCGATTTATATGCTGGGCGAAGCCGGTCACCATAACGACAACGATACCGGCGTCCATATCTGGCGCATGGCCGCCTATGCCGGTGCGCTGGCCGCCGCTTGCGGCTGGGATGCCGAGGCATGCCGCCAGATCGAGCTGGCGGCGCCGATGCACGATACCGGCAAGATCGGCATCCCGGCTGCCATCTTGCGCAAACCGGGACCGCTCGATGCCGAAGAGTGGGCAATCATGCGCACCCACACAAAAATCGGCTACGACATCCTCAGCAAAAGCGCGGCGCCGGTGTTCCAGCTGGCGGCCAGCATCGCCCTGCGGCATCATGAAAAATGGGACGGCAGCGGTTATCCGGACGGCCTGAAAGGCGCCGCCATTCCCGAGGCCGCCCGTATCGTGGCCCTGGCCGACGTGTTCGATGCGCTCAGCATGCAGCGCCCTTACAAGCAAGCCTGGCCGCTCGAGCGGATCGTCGAGCATATCCATGCCAGCGCCGGCACGCATTTCGAACCGCAGCTGGTCAAGCGCTTTACCGCCATCTTGCCGCAGTTGCTGGAGATCCAGCAGCGCTGGGCCGACATTCCGCCAACGCAGGATATGGCGCCGTTACTGGCCAGGACCGGCAGCCCGAATTTGTCGCTGCGCGCCTGAGGCCGCCGGCAAAGCGTCTCGGCCTGCCTGTCAGTTGCGCAATACCGGCTTGATCCTGGCGGCCGCCTCGGTGGCGCGCCGGCGCGCCGTCTCGAGGTCGCCGGCGGCGGCCAGCGCCACCCCCATGCGGCGGCGCACGAACGACTGCGGCTTGCCGAACAGGCGCACGTCGGTGCCCGGTATCTGCAGGGCCTCGGCGACGCCGTCGAACGCCAGTGCCGAACAGTCGTGCTGACCATAAATGACGGCCGAGGCCGCCGGCGAGTGCAGGCCGACATCGACCGGCAAGCCAAGAATGGCTTTGGCGTGCAATTCGAATTCACTTTGCCGCTGGCTGTTCATGGTGACCATGCCGGTATCGTGCGGCCGCGGGCTGACTTCGGAAAACCAGACCATCTCGCCCTTGACGAACAGTTCGACGCCGAACAGGCCGAGACCGCCGAGATTGTCGGTGATGGCGCCGGCAATGGCGCGGGCGCGTTCGAGCGCGCGCTCCGGCATCGGCTGCGGCTGCCATGATTCGACATAATCGCCATTGACCTGGCGATGGCCGATCGGCTCGCAAAAATGGGTTTCGATCCGGCCTTCGGCGCCGACCGCGCGCACCGTCAGCAGCGTGATTTCATAGTCGAAATCGACCAGGCCCTCGACAATCACGCGGCCGCGGTCGACCCGTCCGCCTTCGGCCGCGCAGTCCCAGGCCGCGGTCAGCTGGGCGCTGCTGTCGAGCCGCGACTGCCCCTTGCCGGACGACGACATGACCGGCTTGACCAGGCAGGGAAAACCGATGGCGGCGCAGGCATCGGCCAGTTCGGCCGGGCTGCCGGCAAAGCGGTACGGCGAGGTCGGCAAGCCCAGCGTTTCGGCCGCCAGGCAGCGGATGCCTTCGCGGTTCATGGTCAGCAGCACGGCGCGCGCAGTCGGCACGCAGACGGCGGTGCCGGCTTGCTCGAGCGCCAGCAAGGCCTCGGTGGCGATGGCCTCGATTTCCGGCACGATCAGGTGTGGACGTTCCAGTTCGATCAGGGCGCTGAGGGCGGCGCCGTCGCTCATGTCGATGACATGCGCGCGGTGCGCCACTTGCTGGGCCGGCGCATCGGCGTAGCGGTCGACCGCAATTACTTCGACGCCCAGCCGTTGCAGCGAAATGGCGACTTCCTTGCCCAGTTCGCCGGCGCCGAGCAGCATGACTTTGGTGGCCGAAGAGGAGAGCGGGGTGCCGAACAGGCGGGGTGTGGTCATGATAATCAGTGAAAAATCGGTGAAAAGGAAAATGGCGCAAAAAATCGCCAGGCCGCATGGTACGTCACATGCGCCCGCGCTGGCAAATGCGGCGCGCTGCGATTTAGCCGCGATTGGGCTGCGATTCCGCTCTTATTCCTGTGGCGCCGGGCGCGGCAGCAGGCGTCCGCTGCACAGCAGATGCACGGTGCGCACGCTCAGGTAGCCGATGAACAGATTGGCGCCGATGAAAATCGGTATCGCCAGAATTTGCGCGGCCGCGACGCCGGCCAGCGCCAGCTTGACGCTGCACACGGTGGTGGCGGCTATGCCGAAAGTGTAGGACCAGTAGGACGGCGCAAACGGCTGCGCGCCGAGCCAGCGTCCGAGGCGCACGCCGAGCAGCAGTTGAAACAGGCCATAGCCCCACAGCATCAACAGCCAGGGCGCCGTGCTGCCGGGGCTGAGCAAGAGTGCCGCCATGGCGCACACGACGGGAGGGGCAAACTGGATGCCCAGCATCGGCCTTTGCGGCACCGGCAGCGGCGCGGCATGCCACAGGCGGCCGACCAGCAGCGATTCCAGCGTCAGCCATGAAAAGACCCCGGCGCCGAGAAACAGCCAGCCCCAGTCGGCATGGCCGAGCGCCGCCAGGGCCGCGGCACTGATGAAGTTGCCGGCCACGGTGGGCAGGTATAAGGTCGGCACGGCATCGGCGGCGTCGCGCCCGCCCTGCCACATGGTGCCCGTATGCCACAGCGCAAACGCCAGATGCCAGCCGATGCCGGCCACCGTGAGGAGCACGGCCAGCGGGCGCGAGTAGGGCAGGGCCGCCAGCGCGATGAGCAGCGTCGCCACCGCCAGCAGCGCCGGCGTGCTGCCCTGTACCGGATGCCGGAATTCGCGCCCCGTGGCGCCCGGGTTGCGCAGCGCCTGCGCGATGTAGCGGATCAGCAGGGCCAGCCAGAGCAGACTCGTCAGCAAAAGCAGGGCTTCGCCAATCCAGCCCGGCATATGCCACAGGGGAACGGCGATCCGCCAGGCCTGGCCTAGCCCCGACAGGCCGAGCACCATGCCGAAAAAAGAGGCGGGAAGAGGCGCTCGGCTCATGTCTGGATTCCTTGAATTGAAAATAGTGCTTGTTATGCGGCGACCGATGTATTGTACGCATTGTAAGACTTTGCGGTGCGCGCAGCAGCGCCGCGCAAGGGCCAGTGCGGGTCCGTCGGTAGTGGTGCAACTTGCCTTGTTGCTATACATTTAGGCCGATGCCATAGGTCATCCGGCAGGTTGTGGCCCGCCGGTGCACGTGTTACCATTTTTCACATCGCATCCGCGCCGGTCTTCAGCAGAGGAGTTACATCATGTCTAATAACAATACATCGGTGATGGCAAACACCAGCGACGATATTCTCGAGTGCATGTCCGAGGCCCTCATTTTTGCCGACGTGGAAGGTATTATCCGCGCCTGGAATCCCGGCGCCGAAGCGATCTTCGGTTATTCGGCCGCCGAAGCACTGAACCAGAACCTCGATCTGATCATTCCGGAAAATCTGCGCAAGGCGCACTGGAATGGCTATCACCGTGCCACCGAAATGGGGGCCACGGTCCATGGCCGGCGCTCGTTCATCACGCGTTCCCTGCACAAGAGCGGCCAGCAGTTATATGTCGACATGAGTTTTGCGATCGTCAAGAACCAGGCCGGTGTCACGATCGGTTCGGCCGCCATTGCCCGCGACGCCACTGCGCGCCATCTCGAAGAGAAAAACCTGCGCCGCCAGCTGGCCGAACTGACGGCCAAGAGCACGGGCTGACCGCGCTTTTTTCAGCCCTACCGATTAATTCAGTGTTTGCACCGCTTTCTGCGGCCGGCGCCGGCTGCGGCTTGCGCACGCCACTGCGCGGCGACGCCTCTTGCCGCCTTGATTTGCTGGAGAAAACATGCATCCTACCGTTATCATTGGCGCCGGCATGGCCGCTTATACGCTGGCGCGCGAGATTCGCAAGCACGACAAGCTGCGCCGGCTGCTGATTGTCAGTGCCGATGGCGCCGACGCCTATTCCAAGCCGATGTTGTCGAATGCCTTTGCGATGGGCAAAAATGCGGCGCAGCTGGTGTCGCACGATGCGGCGCAGATGGCGCAACAGGTCGATGCCGAGATCGTGGCGCACTGCCGCGTGAGCGGCATCGACCGCCTGGCCGGGACGATCGCCACCGAGCGGGGCACGCTGGCCTATGCGCAACTGGTATTGGCGGTCGGCGCCGAACCGATTCGCCTGGCGCTGGCCGGCCAGGCCGCACAAGCGGTCTTGTCGATTAACCACCTGGACGACTATGCGCGCTTGCGCGGAGAGCTGGCCGCCATCGATGGCGCCGCCCGTATCGTCATTCTCGGCGCCGGCCTGATCGGTTGCGAATTTGCCGAAGACCTGTCGGCGGCCGGCCACCAGCTGACGCTGGTCGATCCGAATCCCTATCCACTGGCGGCACTGGCGGCGCCGGCCCTGTCGCGCGGCCTGTTGGCCGCCTGGCAGGGGCGGCCGATTGCCTTTGAGGCCGGCGCCAGTGCGCTTGCCGTGGAGCGCGATGGCGAGGGCGGCCTGCTGCTGAGCCTGAGCAATGGCAAATGCATCGGTGCCGATATCGTCCTGTCGGCAGTGGGCTTGCGGCCGGCGCTCGGCCTGGCGCATGGCGCCGGCCTCCAGACCGGACGCGGCATTCTGGTCGACCGTTTCGGCCGCACCAGCGCGCCCGACATCTATGCCCTGGGCGATTGCGCCGAATATACGGTTGACGCCGGCGGGCCGCCGTCGGCAGCGCCATCCGCAGCTTCCACCGCAGTTTTTAACTATGTGGCGCCGATGATGACGGCGGCCCGCGCGATTGCGGCGACCCTCACCGGCAGCCCGACCGCGATCGAATTGAAGGCCGAGGCGATCACCGTCAAGACGCCCGGCTACAAACTGGCCTTGTTCCCGCCGCCGAAAGGGCTGGCCGGCAATTGGGTCGACGAGGTCGACGGCGAACGCACCGTGTGCCGCTTCTTCGATGCGGCCGGTTGTCTGCGCGGCTTCGGTCTGTCGCACCATACGCTGGCCTTGCGCCAGCAATTGCTGGCCGGCCTGAACCACGGCCCGCAGTGACAGGCAGGCAGTGACAGGCGCTGGGTGCGCGTGCTCAGTGCGCGCCGGCTTTTTGCCGGTTTTAAGATGTATTTAAAATGAATATTAATTAGTGTAATGCCAATGCCTCCGTTTTGCCCGCGATCACAGAAAGAACTTTCATGAATATCGAAAAATTCAAGCACCAGCACGTCGACATCCTGGCCTGCATCAGCGACTTGCGCATCCTGGTCCGGGGCGGCATCGCCGAACAGGCGCCGGCCATCGCCACCGCGATTATCGCCATGAGCGGCGCCATCAAGCTGCATCTGGCGGTCGAGGACAGCGTGTTGTATCCGGCGCTGCAGGCCGGCGGCAATATGTCGCTGGCCAGCCTGAGCCGCGCCTTCCAGGGCGAGATGACGGGTATCGCCGGCACCTATCTGGAGTTTGCCGGCAAATGGAATAGTGCCCGCCGTCTGGCGGCGGCGCCCGAAGTTTTCCGGGCCGAGGCGAATGCCGTATTGAAAATGCTGTTCGACCGCGTGAAAAAGGAAGACCGGGAATTCTATCCGGCGATCGAAGCGGCGCCTGCGCCGGCATGACGGCTGGCCAGCTGTGTTTGCCAACTTAGGCTATAGTTGCGGCGATAATAATAAAGCCGCTATTGCCCTTCATGAATCAAGATCATTTTCAGACAGAAAAAACAGCTTATACCCCACGCAGCCCGGCGCAACTGGCAGCCGCCGTCAGGCGCAGCAGCTGGGTCAGCGTCGGCGTCAACCTGGCGCTGGCTGGCGCCCAGGTTACGGTCGGCCTGCTGTCGCGCTCGCAAGGCCTGATTGCCGACGGCATCCATTCCCTGTCCGACCTGGTGGCCGACTTCGTGGTCTTGTTTGCCAGCCATCATAGCCAGAAAGAGGCCGACGACGATCATCCCTATGGCCATCAGCGCTTTGAAAATGCCGCCTCGCTGGCGCTGGGGGCGATTCTGCTGGCCGTCGGGGCCGGCATGGTGTGGTCGGCCGTCCTCAAATTGCAGTCGCCGGCGGCGATCCCGCATGTCGGCAGCATGGCGCTGTGGCTTACCGCGCTGGCCCTGATGGCCAAGGAAACGCTGTTTCGCTACATGCTGGTAGTGGCCAAGCGCGTCAAATCGAGCATGCTGGTGGCCAATGCCTGGCATGCACGCTCCGATGCCGCTTCCTCGCTCGTGGTCGGCATCGGGATTGCCGGCAATCTGGCCGGTTATCCGATCTTCGATCCGATCGGTGCCCTGATCGTCGGCTTCATGGTCGCGCGCATGGGCTGGACTTTCGGCTGGGATGCGTTTCATGATCTGGTGGACCGCTCGGCCAATGAATCCGAGGTCGACGCCATCCGCCGCACGCTGCTCGAGACGCCCGGCGTCAACGGCGTGCATGACGTCCGCACGCGCAAGATGGGCGATATGATCGTGGTCGATGCCCATCTCGAAGTCGATGCCGCGCTGACAGTTGAAGCCGGTCACGATATTGCGGTTCAGGCCCGCCATCGCGTCTTGCAGCGCCATCGCGTGCTCAGCCTGATGACCCATGTCGATCCGTGGCGCCGTCCGGATCTCGATCATGGACCGGTGCCGGCCGAGATTTTGGCTTAAATTTCAGCGCAAATTGCTTGCGCCGTCCTGACTGGACGGCGCCGCCCTTGCTTTTTCCCTGTTTCGACCGCTTCCAGAGTGCGCTGTATGCCAGGGGGGGGGCGTGCCAGATGCCGCAACGCTTGGCAATTGTGGCGGCCCCGATGGGGTGTTTTTTTGCTAATATATGAAGTTAAACTTTGTAGTTTTGCTTCGCATATGCTATTCTGCAAGAACCGACCAGATAGCAGGGCATCCGAGATGAACCGAAACGACCGAGCGCAAGACCCCGCCGCCGCGCTTGCGCTTGCTGGCGAATTGCGGGTCGTGATCGGCAAACTCAATCGCCGCCTGCGCGAGGTGGCGCATGCGGGCGATCTGACCGACTCGCAAAAATCGGCGCTGCTCTGCCTGGAACGCGACGGCCCGGCCACCGTGACTACGCTGGCGCGGACCCTGGGCATGCGGCCGCAATCGATGGGTGCGATCGTGGCGGCGCTCGAGGCCGCCGCACTGCTGAGTGGCGCGCCTGATCCGCAAGACCGCCGTCAAACCATTTTTTCTCTCACCCCGGCCTGTCTGGCGCGCGTCAATGCCGGTCGGGCGGCGCGCCGCGACTGGCTGCTCCATGCCATCGATGACAAATTGATGGCGTCCGAGCAGCAAGAACTGGCCGCCGCGCTGTTGTTGCTCAAACGCCTGGTCGATGCGTGAGCCGGTACGCTCATTGATTATTTTTGCGATAAAGGAAATGCCATGCCCATCAGTCTGCTCGACCCGCTCAGCGCCCTGATCCTGATCGATCTGCAGCAAGGGATTGTCGCTATGCCGACCGTGCATCCGGTGGCGGCGGTCGTCGCGCGCGGTGCGGCGCTGGCGACCGCTTTTCGTCTTCACAAATTACCGGTGGTTTTGGTCAATGTGGCCGGCGGCGCCCCGGGGCGCACCGAACAGCCGCCGCGCGCCAGGGAATTTCCCGCCGGTTGGGCCGACCTGGTTCCAGAGCTGCAAGCCACTGCGGACGACCATCGCGTGACCAAGCATACCTGGGGCGCATTCACCGACACCGGCCTCGAAGCGCACCTGAAAGCGCGCGGGGTCACGCAAGTGGTGATCGGCGGCGTGGCCACCAGCATCGGGGTCGAATCGACCGCGCGCCAGGCCTATGAACGCGGCTTCAACGTGGTGCTGGCGACCGATGCGATGACCGATTTCAGTCTCGATGCGCACCTTAACAGTACGACGCGGATTTTTCCGCGGCTCGGCGAAACCGGCAGCAGTACCGAAATCCTGGCCTTGCTGGCGCGGCGCGCCTGAGTGCCCCGGGCGCAAGGAGACGATTTGCACAGAATTGTTTCGCAAAAATAGGAGTGTTCGAGCATGGCCTGGCTACAGTATGTTTTTTGCTTTTTCGGCGGCGTCTTTCTGACCAATGCCATGCCACACTGGATTTGTGGCGTGATGGGGCGGCCGTTTCAAAGCCCGTTCGCCAGCCCGCCCGGCCAGGGACTGTCATCCTCGACTGTCAATGTGCTGTGGGGATTTTTCAACCTGGCGGTGGGCGTTTGCCTGCTACGTCAAAGCGGCAGTGTTTTTCTGTATACGGACGGTCGGCTGCTGGCCTTGGGTGCCGGCATCTTTGTGATGAGCCTGGTGTCGGCGCGGCTCTTCGGCCGTTTTAATGGCGGCCATGCGCCGGGCTCGTCGTGAGCGAATCGATGCCGCAGCTATTTCGTTCGCTGCGTAACTTCAATTACCGGGTCTGGGCCGGCGGCGCCATTGTCTCCAACGTCGGCACCTGGATGCAACGCATCGCCCAGGACTGGATTGTGCTCACCGAGCTGACCCGCCACAATGCGACCGCGGTCGGCATCGTGATGGCGCTGCAGTTCGGTCCGCAGATTTTCCTGCTGCCGCTGACCGGCTTCGCCGCCGACCATTTCGACCGCCGCAAACTCCTGATTGCCACCCAGGCCGCGCAGGGCGTGCTGGCGCTGGGCCTGGGCCTGCTGACCGTGGCCGGTCTGGTCCAGCTGTGGCATGTCTATGTATTTGCATTTTTGCTCGGCTGCGTGACGGCCTTCGACACGCCGGCGCGCCAGACCTTTGTCTCGGACCTGGTGGCCGACGCCGATCTGTCGAATGCGGTGGCACTCAATTCGACCTCGTTCAACCTGGCCCGCATGATCGGCCCGGCGCTGGCCGGGGCCATGATTGCCGGCGCCGGTTCGGGCTGGGTGTTTCTGATCAATGCGCTGTCGTTCGCGGCCGTGATCTGGTCGCTGCGCCTGCTGCGCGTGGACCAGCTGCAGCCGGTCATGCGCGCGGCCGGCCGTCGCGGCGGTCTGGCCGAAGGTTTTCTCTATATCTGGCGCCGGCCCGATCTCAAGGCTGTGCTGCTGATGCTGTTTTTGATCGGCACTTTCGGCCTGCATTTTCCGATTTTTATTTCCACCATGGCGGTCACGGCTTTTCATGCCGGCGCCGGCCAATATGGATTGCTGACTTCGATCATGGCGGTCGGTTCGGTGGCCGGTGCCCTGTTTGCCGCCAGCCGCGGCCGGCCCGATATCGGCCTGCTGTGTATTTCCGCGCTCGTCTTTGGGGTCGGCTTCGCGCTGGCCGTCTTTATGCCTGATTACTGGTGCTTCGGCCTGGCCCTGGTGGCGATCGGCATCGCGGCGCAGATTTTCACGACCTCGGTCAACAGCATGGTCCAGTTGTCGACCGAACCGGCGATGCGCGGACGCGTGATGGCGATTCTGTTTTCGGTGGCGCTCGGCGGCACGCCGCTCGGCGCGCCGATGGTCGGCTGGGTCGCCGACATATTCGGTCCGCGCTGGGCGCTGGCGGTCGGCGCCGCCTCGGGCTGCGCGGCAGCGGCGGTCGGCCTGCATTATCTGGTCAAATATCGGCGCCTGCGTTTCGATGCCGGCCGTTTTCGTCTGCGACTCGATGCGCTCGGCACTGCGGGGCAGTCCGAGCAGCGGCCGCGTTAAACACACATCAACACAGCTCGACACGCCTCGACACACCTCGCGCCTCGATTGCCGGCCTTGATACATTTGCCGAATTGACTTGCCGATGCCGCATTGCTAGCATCGGTGGCGCGATGGCCGCGCAGGCTCAGATGCCGGTCCGGATTCCGATTCCGCATCGCCTTTGCGCTGCGCGGTTTCGGCTCTGTGCCGGCCCCCGCTCGCATACTCGTCACACATCAAGTATCGCCCCTAAAAAATTGAGGAGACAGGAATGGAAACGAATCACGATACCCAGCCGGATCAGCGCCGTCGCAATGTATTGCGGGCCGGTGCCTCGGCTGCCGTTGGCAGCCTGCTGATCGCTGCCCAGGGCGCCGGCCAGGCGCAGCAGACAGGCAGTTACAGCGGCACGCAAATCACGTCGGTGCCGCCGCTGTCGGCCGCAATCGGCTTGCGCCTGGCAACTTGCATCCTGGCCGGCGCCACGCAGCCGGCAGTGGTGCTGGTGCTCGACGACGGCCGCCTGCTCGACCTGAAAGCGGCCGCCCACCAGCAGGGTATCGCGCTGGTTTTCGATCCGGCCTCGATGCTGGGCCTGATCAAGAGCGGCAATACCGGTCTGGCGCAATTGCAGGCGCTGGCGACACATGCCCGGCAGCACGCGAAGAGCCTGCCGACCTTGGCGCAAGCGCAGTTCTTATCGCCGATCCCGCAGCCTGAGCGCAATATCTATTGCGTCGGCTGGAATTACCTCGATCACTTTGAAGAGGGCAAGAAGGCGCGTCAGGATACGGTCGTCGAAAAATTGCCCGACCATCCTGTATTTTTCACCAAGGGCACGCATACCATGAACGGGCCGTTCGATCCGATCCCGATGGACCCGACGAATGAACCGCTGATGAAGGATTGGGAAGCCGAACTGGCGGTCATCATCGGCCAGCGTGGGCGCAATATCAGCGAGGACAAGGCGATGGAGCACGTCTTCGGCTATTCGGCATACAACGACACGACCGAGCGCGCGATCCAGCAAAAACGCCACGGCGGCCAATGGTTCAAGGGCAAAAGCCTGGACGGCCACGGGCCGATGGGGCCATGGATTGCTACCGCGGCCGGCGTCAGGCTCGACGACGTGCGCGTAATTTGCCGCGTCAACGGCGTCGAAAAGCAAAATGCCAGCTACCGGCAAATGTATTTCAAGATCCCGCGCATCATCGCCGAACTGTCGCGCGGCCTGACGCTGGAACCGGGCGACATCATCGCCACCGGCACGCCGTCGGGCGTCGGCTTTGCGCGCAAGCCGCAACAGTTCTTGCAGGCCGGCGATGTGATGGAAACCGAGATCGTCGGCGTCGGCCTGATCCGCAATACGATCCGGCTTGAAAGTTGATCTTGAGGCTGATTTTAAAGCCGATTTAAAAGCCGCCGCTAAAAGCGCTCAGCGCCCGATGCGGCGCGGCGCGCCAATGGGGCCGGCAGCACCGATGGCGCCGGCCCGCTGTCGTGCGGGACGCGTCCGGCGCTGCTTTGATGGCGATTTGGCGCGGCTTCAGTTCTGGCTCAGCATTGCGCGCGCGGCCGCGATGACGCGCTCGCTCAGGCGTTCCATCTTCGGCGACTGCACCCGCCAGGCATGCCAGAACAGCGCGACATCGATGCTTTTTCCTGGCGCCAGATCGATCAGGCTGCCGTCCTGCACGCGGCTGCCGTACTGCAGCGCCGGCAGCAAACCATAACCGATGCCCAGTTCGATCGCATGCATGAAGGGATCGGTGGCCGGCACATAGTGGCAGGGATAGCTGCCGGGCGGCAGGCCCAGCTCGCGCTGCAGGAATTCCGCCTGCAGCTTGTCCTTGCGGTTAAATCCCATCATGGGTGCCTGGCGCGCGGCCTGGCGCTCCAGGCCGTGCGGAAACCAGCGCTCGGCAAACACGGGCGCGGCCAGCATGCGGTAGCGCATCGCCCCGAGCGGCTCGGCGCGGCAGCCGCGCATCGGCTTCGGATTGCTCGAGACGCCGGCCAGCGCGACCCCTTGCGATAACAATTCATAGGTGTGGTCCTGGTCGTCCAGCGTAATGTCGAGCACCACGTTTTCGGCCGCCAGAAAGTTGGCCAGGCCCGGCAGCAGCCAGGTGGCGAGCGTGTCGTTATTGACCGCCAGCGCCACTGTCAATGTCTCGCCGCCGTCGCCGGTGCGGCCGGCCATGAATTCGTCTTCGAGCAGGCGGGCCCGGCGCAGGTACTGGATCAATTGTTCGCCCTCGCGCGTGGCGCGGCACGGCTTGGCGCGCACCACCAGCGGCGCCCCGAGTTCGGCTTCCATGGCGCTGATGCGCTGCGAAATGGCCGAAGTCGTCAAATGCAGCTGGGTTGCCGCCTGATCGAAACTGCCGGTGTCGATGACGGCGAGCAGCGCTTCGCCTTTACGGGTGTCTAGCATGATGTCCTTGACGGGAATCGCTGTTTAGCAAAATTTAACTTAATTGAATACATTTAAAGTTACTTTAACACAAGCTCATGAAGCCCCATAATACTGGCCATGAATACTTATCTCAACGGACTACTTCTCGGCGCCGGCCTGATCGTCGCCATCGGCGCGCAAAATGCCCATCTTTTGCGCATGGGAATCATGCGTCAGCACGTCGGCCTGACGGTCGCCGTCTGCATCTTGATTGACATTGTGCTAATTTGCGTCGGCGTCGCCGGCGTTGGTGCTTTGGTGCAATCGTCGCCGCTGGCGCTGGCTGTGGCGCGCTGGGGCGGCGCCGCCTTCCTGCTGTGGTATGGCTTGCGCAGCTGGCGCGCCGTGTTCGCTTCGGGCGGCTTGCAGGTGGCGGCCGATGCCGGTCAATTGACGCGGCGCCAGGCCCTGACCAGCGTGCTGATGCTGTCGCTGCTCAATCCGCATCTCTATCTCGACACCGTGGTTTTGCTCGGCGGCGTAGGCGGCGGCTTTCCGGCGCATGAACGGCCGCTGTTTGCCTGCGGCGCCATGACGGCCTCGATCATCTGGTTTGTGTGTCTCGGCTATGGCGCCACGCGTCTGTCGGCGTTTTTTGCGCGGCCAAAGGCATGGAAGTGCATCGATGTCGTCACCGGCGTGACGATGCTGGCATTGTCGGCCACGATTGCGGTCGGTCACTGACAGTAAAAAAAAGCCGGTCCTCAGTTCAGAGACGACCGGCTTTTGCCTATCTTGTTGCGGCGGTCAGCGTTTGGCCGGCGGCAGCAAATCGAGCAGTACCGCGGTTTCGGCCGTGATGAAGGCCTTGATGGTCGGCTGATATTGCGGCGCCCACTGCGGCGAGTGCGGCCCCGGCAGCGGCACACCGCGCTGGTGCGCCGCTTCCAGCGCGGCCGGCGGCACCGCGCCGATATGCAGCAGGACAGCCTTGACACCGGCCTGGCCATAGCTGGCAAAATCTTCCGAGGTCATCTTGGCCGGCATTTCCGTCACATTCTGTTCGCCCATCGCACCGCGCAAGGTCGCCGCCATGCGCAGCGTCAGCGCCGGGTCGTTAAACACGGCGTCGCCGCCGGCCTGCACCTCGACCGTCGGTTCCTTGGGCATATTGGCTGCCAGCGCCTCGCCCTTGACTTCGCGCGCGATACTGGCCAGAACGCGCTTGCGCACCGCATCCTTGAAAGTCCGGACCGTCAGCTTCAGTTGCACCTGATCGGGTATCACATTGGCCTGGGTGCCGCCGTGGATCGAGCCGACCGTGATCACGACCGGATCCATCGGGTTGTTTTCGCGCGAGACCAGGGTTTGCAGGGCCATCACCACGCGCGCCGCCATGACGACCGGGTCGCGCGTGTCGTGCGGCGCGGCGCCATGCCCGCCCTGGCCGAAGATGGTAATGGTGACGGTGTCGGCGGCGGCGCGGAAGTAACCGGCATGGAAGCCGACCTGGCCGGCCGGCAGCGTCGCCTCGTCATGGATCGAGAGCGCATAGTCGGGTTTGCCGAAACGCGTGAACAGGCCGTCTTTGAGCATGGCGGCCGCGCCTTGCAGCGTCTCTTCAGCCGGCTGGCCGACCAGCATCAGGGTGCCGCTCCACTGCGTGCGGTTGTCGGCCATCAGCTTGGCGCTGCCGTACCAGGCCGACATGTGGATGTCGTGGCCGCAGGCATGCATGACCGGAATCGTCTCACCGGCGGCATTTTTGGTGGTGGCGGTGCTGGCAAAAGACCAGCCCGTTTTTTCCTGTACCGGCAGGGCGTCGATTTCGGTGCGCAGCATGACGGTCGGTCCCGGGCCGTTATGCAGGATGGCCACCACGCCGGTGCCGCCGACGCCGGTGGTCACTTCGAAACCGAGCGCGCGCGCGCGTTCGGCCAGCTTGGCGGCGGTCTCGACTTCATGGAAGGCCAGTTCAGGATGGCGGTGCAGGTCGAGGTATAGCGCTTCCACGGCCGGGTAGTTGGCAGTGAGCTGGGCGCTGATGGCCGGCGGCAGGGCTGAGGCGTGGACGGCGCCGGCGCCAAGGGCGCCCAGCAGGATCAGGGACTGTGATAGACGGCGGATCGTTTTCATAAGGCAATCATAAAAAAGGCGCGCTGGCGCGGGACGCAGGCCGATGGCATGCGTTGTTTTATCGTCATAAACCAGGTTGAACATCGCGGTTCTGCGCCTACTATACAACCGACGTGCCTTATATTGCTTAAATTCCAGTATTTGAGCGTCAATATGGAAAGCGGATGGCGCTTTGGCGCCGGGCAGGGAAAACGCGGGAGGGCGATGCGGCTTGCGGGCGGCTCGGCCGCGTACCGCCGCGCCGCCGCTGCTCAGAGGTAGATGACAAGCGCCGCCACGGCGGCCATCAAGCCCACTTTGGCAAGGCGATAGGCGGTCAGGTTCCAGGCCTTGAAGCGCCGGCGCTGCTGGCCCAGCAGCCAGGAGATATAAAACAGTCTGCTGACCAGCCCGGTCTGGTCGCCGTGTTCATTGGGAGAACTGGCGCTGCTCATCATGTGGCGGCCGAGCCAGCGGTTGAACGCTTGCGCCCAGCGATAGCGCAGCGGGCGTTCTATATCGCAAAACAGGATGATGCGGTCGCTGCCGCTGTCGTTGGCGGCCCAGTGCAGATACGATTCGTCGAAAATGACAGCCTGGCCGTCGCGCCAGCTGTAGCGCTGGCCGTCGACTTCGATGAAACAGCGGTCGTCGTTGGGCGTGGCCAGGCCCAGGTGATAGCGCAGCGATCCGGCATACGGGTCGCGGTGCGGGTTGAGCTTGCCCCTGGGCGGCAGTTCGGCAAACATCGCCGCCTTCACGCTCGGTATATCGCGCAGCAATGCCACGGTGCGCGGGCACAGCCGTGCGGCCGACGGGTGGCTGGCTTCGTACCACTTCAGATAGAAACGCTTCCAGCCGTATTTGAAAAACGAATTGAAGCCGGCATCGTCGTGCGCGTCGGCGGCCTTGATTTTTTGCAGCGCCATCAGATGTCGCGCCTCGTCGCGGATGGTCTGCCAGTTTTCACGCAAAGGCGCCAGTTCGGGGAAGGTGTTGACTGCCAGATAAGGGGTGGCCGGTACGCTTGAAAACGCGTGCATGAACAGGTTGATCGGCGCCATGAACGATGAGTGATCGAACAATTGGCGCGTGAAGGGCAGCCGGACCTTGCCGCGAAAATGAATGTGCAACACGCACAGCAGATACATGCCCAGCACCACCCATTTCATCAATATTCTCCCATCAAGCCTTTTAAAAAATGGAATAGGTGAAATAACGAGCTGTCGTCGAATTTGGCAAAACGCAGATTTTTTTCTGCGACGGTCTACGATAAGATTTTTTTACATGAGCCCATTGAGCCAGCGCAATGGCGCCGCGATTGCCATGCACATTATTTTCGCTAAGCATTGCGAGGCGACAATAAGTTAAAATTCATTAAGTTGCTGAAGTGGAAATAGCCGCTGTTGCCGCTGCCCGGTATTTCTATTTGAAAAATTTTGATTTGCCAGCGTTCATCAACCACCTGGGGTCGCCATGAGATTTCGCCGCTTGCTCGTCTGTGTCTGCTGTTTTTTCGTATTGGGTTCTCATGCCGCCGATAAGTTCGAAGCGCCGAAAGCCAGGGATCCGCTCAGGGAGCTGGTCGACAGCGCGGTAGAGCCGCTCATGCAGCGCTACGATATTCCGGGCATGGCCGTCGCGCTCACGTTCAAGGGCAAAGAGTATTTCTATGATTATGGCGTGGCTTCGCGCGAGAGCCGGCAGCGCGTCAATGGCGAGACCTTGTTCGAGCTCGGTTCGGTCAGCAAGACTTTTACGGCGACGCTGGCGGCCTATGCCAAGGTGAACGGCAATCTGGCCTGGTCCGACAAGGTCAGCAAGCATTTGCCGTTTTTGCACGGCAGCAGTTTCGACAACATCAGCCTGCTCAATCTGGGCACCCACACCTCGGGCGGCTTGCCACTGCAGGTGCCCGACACGGTCAATAGCATCGATGAACTGAACGATTATTTCAAACACTGGCAACCGACTTATGCGGCCGGCACTTACCGGACGTATTCGAACCCGAGCATCGGCATGCTCGGCATGATTGCCGCCCGCAGCTTGCATGAGGGGTTTGACGAGGCGCTCGAAAAACATGTGTTGCGCGCAGTCGGCATGCAGCACAGCTATATCACCGTGCCCGTCGAGCAAAGCAGAAATTACGCGCAGGGCTATACGACGGCCAATGCGCCGGTCCGCTTGAAACCGGCCGTGCTGGCGGCCGAAGCCTATGGCATCAAGGCGACCAGCGCCGACCTGCTGCGGTTTATCGAAGCCAATATGCAGCTGATCCATGTCGATGACAAATTGCAGCGCGCCATAGCCGAGACCCATAGCGCCTATTTCCGCGCCGGCGAGATGACGCAGGATTTGATCTGGGAACAATACCCGTATCCGGTCGAGCTTGAGCGTTTGCTGGCAGGCAATTCCAGCACCATGGCTTTGCAAGCGACGATTGCCACCAGACTGCCGGCGGCGCCGCTGCAAGAGCCGGTGTGGATTAACAAGACCGGTTCGACGAACGGCTTCGCCGCTTATGTCGCGTTTATTCCCGGTAAAAAAATAGGGCTTGTGATCCTGGCCAACAAGAATGTTCCGGTCGAGGCAAGGGTGGCGGCCGCCTATCAGATCTTGATGCGTCTCGATGGGCAGAGCGTGCCGAGGAGAGAGCGCTGAAGCGGGCCACCGCGATGCCGGCTCAGTCCTTGCCGAGGTCCTTGGTCAAGGCATAGCGGCACCCCCCTGGCGGAAAATCCGGCAGGCGGCTGAAAACAACGTAACCGCATTTTTCGTAGAACGGCAGCGCCTGGAAACTCAAGGTTTCAAGAAAGGCGCGCGGGCAGTTGCGGCGCACCGCTTCCTGTTCGGCCTGCAGCAGCATTTGCCTGCCATACCCGTGACCGCGCAATTCGTCGGCCATCCATACGGCCTGCACCTGTAGCCAGCCCAGATAGGTGGCGCCGATTAAGCCGCCGACGATGCTTCCATCTGTGCCGCGTACCGTGATGAAGAGGTAATTGGGCATATCGCCGTCGGCTTTGGAGGCGTTGTAGGCGCCCAGCCCCTTGATGATGACAGCCATCTCGGCCTGGACAGGCTCGGCTTCAATTTGCACCTGATAATCTTGCGGCATATGTGCTCCCTGGTGGCGTGCCGGATGAAAATGTCATTTCAAGAAGCATATAGAGGCCCGGGGCGGACGTCAAATTGCCGTGGATTGTTTGCGAGCGCTTTCGGGCGGGCGACGGGCCATGACTGTTGCTGGTCATGGCGCGGAGCGCGCCGGATTTGCGCCGTCAGGTGGCGGCAATCTATGTTGCTTCGAGTTGCTTCAATAAATTTTTCAGCGCCGGCAGCGCGTGTGCGATGGCCAGCTGCTGCTCACGGCTCAAGCGATTCATTGCCTGCTGCAAGGCATTGGTGCTGGTCGTATTGTAGCGGTCAAACAGCGCGCGCGCGTTCTCCGATGCAGACAAGGTCACGGTTCGCAAGTCGGTCATCGATGGCGCGCGTTCAAGCAGACCGGCCGCGCTCATCTGCCGCGCCAGATTGCTGACGGTCGACGGCGCGATGTGCATGCGCAGCGCCACATCGCCGGGTGCGATCGGTCCGGCGTCAATCAGTACGCGCAGCATTTCAATTTGCGATTCCGGCAAGTCCGGCAAATTGCCCGCCGCCCGCGCTTGACGGACCACAGCCCGCCTTAAGGGGCCAAGTAGTTGTCCAAATTCAGAAACAGTATCCATTTCGTTATTTTGCATGCCGGCTGCGAGGGCGTCAAATTTGTTTTGCATGCAAATACTTTTGCATATAAAATGATTTTGTGTTCAAATATAAGTGCGGTCAGTTCAAATGAATACGCACTTTTTCATTGATATTTTGATTTTTGCAAAGGAAACGACCATGTCTTTCTCGCTTAGCAATACTTCTGTCAGCAACCCTACTCCCCAGCAAGACCTCTCGGGTTTGCTGGGCAAGCGCTTCATCTATACCTATGCCAATGGTTGGCAATATGAGCTGTATGTCAAGAATGCCAAGACCATCGATTACCGCATCCATAGCGGGATGGTGGGCGGGCGCTGGGTCAAGAACCAGGAAGTCGATCTGGTCCAGCTTGCGGAAGACAGTTTCAAAATTGCATGGACCGAGCCGACCGGCACCTCGGTCGCGCTCAATATCATGCCGAAGAGCCGGCTGCTGCATGGCGTGATTTTCTTCCCGCAATGGATCCACCAAAACGGCAAACGCACCGTACTGTTTCAGAATGAACATCTGGAACAGATGCGCATCTACCGCGATGCCGGTCCGACCTATCCGATTTATGTAGTGCCGGAATTTGCCAAGATAACCTTTATCGAAGACGTCGGCGTCGACAACGACGCCGCCATCAGCGTCGCTCCCTCTGAATTGCCGGCGAGCTTTGCTGCACAGGTCAATTAATGCAAGGCAGCGGCGCGCCGGCCTGCTCGCGCCACGCGAGCGAGCCGGCGCCAGCCGCTTTTTGATACGGCGTATGGAAAGTGGAATGATTATGTCAGGTGTCCCGAAATTAGAACATGTGTGCGACCTCACGGTGCAGGTCGGCGCTCCGCTTGAGGCAGGACCGGTCAGGGGCTTGAATAGTGCCGGCCTGCGCCGCATCATTCCGATTACCGGCGGTGTGGTGCGGGGCGCGCATCTGAATGGGGTGGTGATGGCGGGCGGTGCCGATTTCCAGTTACTCGTCTCCGATACTGCCGCCGAGCTCGATGCGCGCTATATCCTGGAACTCGATGGCGGCGCGAAAGTCTATGTACACAACCGCGCCATCCGACGCGGCACGCCGGAGCAAATCAGCCGTTTGTTCCGTGGCGAGGCGGTCGATCCCGAGGCTCTCTATTTTCGCTGCATGCCGAGTTTTGAAGTGAGCGATGGCCAATTGCGATGGCTGACCGAGAGCGTGTTTATCGGCACCGGCGCGCGGTATCCCGATCGCGTGGAAATGGCGTTTTTCCGCGTGCTGTGAGAGGTCGCCCGAGGCGACAGCGTTTGCCCGTGCCCTCACCGTCTCAAGCCACGCGCTTGAGCTATTACTTCACACCACCACTTCAAGCCCGCGCCGTTCGAGCTGGCCTTTGACGCGTTCGATCAATGCCGGGTCGGGACTCGGCGTCTCGCTGAGCATGTATTTTCTGCCGAGGTCTTTCCACTTTACCTCGCCCATTTTATGAAAGGGCAGGATCTCGACTCTTTGCACATTTGTCAGCGGCGCCAGGAAGTCGGCCAGCTTTTCGACATCCTCAAAGGCATCGGTATGACCGGGCACCAGCACATAGCGGATCCAGGTCGGCTTGCCGAGCTGGTGCAGGCGCAGGGCGAAATCGAGCACGGCCTGCACATCGAGTCCGGTCAGGGCGCGATGCCGGGCCGGATCCATCTGCTTGATATCGAGCAGCACCAGATCGACCGCCTCGAACCAGGCGTCGGGCAGCGTTGCCGCCAGCGCGCCGTTGGTGTCGAGCGTCGTGTGCAGAGCGTATTTTTGTTTTACCTGTTTGAAGACATTGCCGACGAAGTCGGCTTGCAGCAGCGGTTCGCCACCGCTGATGGTCAGGCCGCCGGTGCGGCGGTAAAAGCCGGCGTAGCGGCCGATATCGTCGACCACTTCGTCCAGCGTTTTCCATTGACCATCGCGGAGGGTCCAGCTGTCCGGATTGTGGCAATACAGACAGCGCATCTTGCAGCCGGCGGTAAACAGCACATAGCGTAAGCCAGGGCCGTCTACCGCGCCGAAAGTTTCGGTGGCATGGATGAAACCGCCCAAGCCGTCGCCGCCGATGACTTCATCTTGCCCATCGGCCGGCACGGCCTGCTGCACGATGTTACGCCCGCTCGTGGAAGGTGCGGCTCAACACGTCTTCCTGCTGCTTGCGGGTCAGACGGTGGAACAGCACGCAATAGCCGGAGACCCGGATGCACAGGTTCGGATATTTGGCCGCCCCGTGTTCCATCGCATCGACCAGCGTTTCGCGCGTCATCACGTTGATGTTGAGGTGATAACCGCCGCCATCGACGAAGCCGTCGATGAAGCTGCCCAGGTTGTTGATGCGGTCGCCGGCGGTCTTGCCCAGCGACGAAGGCACCATCGAGAACGTCCACGAGATACCGTCGGCGCAATCGTCGACCGGAATCTTGGCCAGACTGAAGGCCGCCGCCACATAGCCGTTCTTGTCCTGGCCGTTCGATGGGTTGGCGCCCGGCGCAAACGGCAGGCCGGCACGACGTCCGCCCGGACCGGCGCAGTCGGGGCCATTGCCGGTAGCCTGACCGTAGACCACGTTGGAAGTAATCGTCAGCGCGCTTTGCGTGATGACGGCATCCTTGTAGGCGCGGTGCTGGCGCAGCTTGGACATGAAGGTGCGCGTGACCCAGACCGCCAGCTCATCGGCGCGTTCGTCGTTATTGCCGTAGCACGGGAATTCCCCGCCTTCGTTGACGAAGTCCACTGCCAGTCCGGCTTCGTTGCGGATCACGCGGATCTTGCCGTAGCGGATGGCGCTGAGCGAATCGGCCACATGGGAGAGGCCGGCGATGCCGCAGGCCAGCGTCTTGTAGTGGTCGGTGTCGAGCAAGGCAAACTGCAGCGCTTCATAGGCATATTTGTCATGCATGTAGTGAATGGTGTTGAGGGCCTTGATGTAAATCGAAGCCGTATACCCCATCATGTTTTCAAGGCGCGCCTTGACGTCTTCATACTCGAGGTAGTCGCCGGTAATCGGTTCGATCCCCTCGGCCACCAGGGCGCCCGAGATTTCATCGCGGCCGCCGTTGATTGCATACAGCATGGTTTTCAACAGATTGCAGCGGGCGCCGAAAAATTGCATCGACTTGCCGTTGGCCATTGGCGAGACGCAGCACGAGATGCAGGCATCGTCGCCGTGCGCGGCGCGGATCGCTTCATCGGACTCGACCTGGATCGCGCTGGTGTCGATCGCCACGCGCGAGACGTAATCCTTGAAGCCTTTCGGCAGCGCCGGCGACCAGAACACGGTCAGGTTCGGTTCCGGCGAATTGCCGAGGTTTGCCAGCGTGTGCAGGAAGCGCATGCAGGTCTTGGAGACGAGCGAGCGGCCGTCGGTGCTCATGCCGGCCAGCGTCAGCGTGACCCAGGTCGGGTCGCCGCTAAACAGCTGATCGAAGGTCGGTGTGCGCAGATAGCGGATGGCGCGGAACTTGATCACCAGATGATCGATCAATTCCTGCGCTTCCGATTCGGTCAGCGTGCCTTCGTCGAGGTCGCGCTGGATGTAGACGTCGATGAAGGTCGAGATGCGGCCGACCGAAGTGGCGGCGCCGTTCGATTGCTTGGCCGCGCCGAGGTAGGCGAAGTACAGCCACTGAATCGCTTCGCGTGCATTGAGGGCAGGACGCGAAATATCGAAGCCGTAGCTGGCCGCCATCGTCTTGAGGTCTTCGAAGGCGCGGATCTGTTCCGACAGCTCTTCGCGCTGGCGGATCACTTCATCGGTAAATTCGACATTGTCGAATTGCCCTTTGTCGCGTTTCTTTTCTGCGATCAGGAAGTCGGCGCCATACAGCGCGACGCGGCGGAAGCAGCCGATCAGGCGGCCGCGGCCGTAGGCATCGGGCAGGCCGGTCAGCAGGCCGGCGCGGCGCGCGGCGAGCACGTCGGGCGAATAGGCGTCGAACACGCCGTTGTTATGGTCTTTCCGGTATTTCTTGTAGATTTCTTCGATGTGCGGATCGACCTTGCCGAAGCCATAGCCTTCGAGCGACTGCGCCACCATGTTCAGGCCGCCCTGCGGGAAAATCGCGCGGCGCAGCGGCGCATCGGTTTGCAGACCGACGATCAGTTCGCTGTCCTTGTCGATATAGCCGGGCGCATGGGCGGTGATGCTGGCCGCGACATCGCCGGCAACCGAGAGGACGCCGCCGTTCAGGCGCTCTTTTTCCTGCAGCGCATCGAATACCGCCAATTGCTTTTTGGTCCGCGCCGTAGGGCCGACCAGAAAGCTGTCGTCGCCGCGGTATTCGGTGTAGTTTTGGTTGATGAAATCGCGAACAGCGACGCCTTCGCGCCAATTATCGCCGCGAAAGCCGCGCCACGGATCTTGCTGTGAATGCGCGCTTGCCGCCTGAATTACTGCTGGTTCAATAGCCTTGTTCATATTATCTCCTAAGAAGTCTTCACCATTCGCCCATGGAATGAGTCTCTTGCTTGCCGGTGCCGACTGAATATTTACTCACTGCCTGATACACAATGATTCAAGACGGGGCGCTTCATCTTGAATCAGGAATCTGCTCGCGAATCAACAACTTTCGGTCAGTATAGCAAATTGCACGTGGGTAAAGTCCAAAATCTCCCCCTGCGCCGTGTGCAGGCGAGCAAAATCGGCGCGGACGGGCGGTGTGCGGGCGTTGGCAGGGATGGGAAGTATTTTCTTGAAATGTCGTTTTTTTTATACAAAAAACGACATTTCGCACACTTTTCTTTGGTCTTGGGCGGCTTGCGCCTGCCGTCGTTGCGCACCCGGCAGGCGCTTTGTTGCTGGCGCCGCACAGTGGCGGCCGGCTTTTCCCTTTTTCTTTTTAGGGGCAAGCGGTCTGGGTGGCCGCTTGTGACTTGCTAATTTGTAACTTTTTGGCGCTATCGCTGATACGTTCGGCCAGCATCGCCAGCACATGCTGCTCGGCGCCGACCAATTCCGGATAGGCGCCCGCCGCCGCTTCCCGCAGCCGGCTGCTGCACAGCATGCGTTCGGCATTATCGTCGGCAAAAGCGAGGCTCCAGTCGGCGTCGAGCTGGACCTGGCGGCCGAGCCAGGCATCGAGGCGGCGCACCTGGACCTTGATGCGCAGCACCGGGCGGCCAGGCGGGCGGGCCAGGCCGGCGATGTCCTGGGTGCCGAGGCGGCGCGTCAATTGCGCCGACAAGGCGGCGCGAATTTCATCGGGCAGCGGGGCGGCCCAGCGCTCGTTATCGGCCATGGCAAGCACGCTTGCATCCTGGCGCACGGCCAGGCTCGGCTGGTCGAGCTGCTGCGGCACGCCTACCGGCAACACATCGATCAGAAATGGCGCCGCTGCGCTCGTCGCGCTCGTGGCGCCAGTTGCGCCATCGTCTAGCGGCGCCACCAGCGTGTGATAGCGAATCGGTGCCGAGGCGCAGCCGGCCAGCAGCAAGGCCGCAGCGCAGAAGGAAGGCAGTATTTTCATTATTTTGGCTCCAATGATGCCGGTTCAGGATGCGCGCCAGACGCCGGTGCCGGCGTCGGCGGCATGCTGGCCGGGCGACCGCGCAACAAGACTTCCGGATGGCGTTCGAGCAGATCGGTCAGCGTGCGCATCGAGCGCGCCGTGCGCTGCAGTTCGCTCAGTGTCTGTCCGAGGTTTTGCTGCAAAGGCGAGTCTTCGGCCAGCACCCGGCTGGCATCGCTAAAGCTCTGCCGCGCCTGCTGCATGGTGCGCTGCCCTTCAGGCAGCAGTTGCCCGTTTACCTGCTGCAGCGTCGTTTTCAGCTCGCCCAGGCTGCCATCGAGATTGCGGGCGATCGATTCGAGCGGCATGCGGTCGACCTTGGCGACAATGCTGGCGAGCTGTTCTTGCAGCTTGTCGAAACTGCCGCTGACGGTCGGCAGCACGAGCGGCCGGGCGTTGATGTCGAAGGCCACTTTCGGCGCATTCGGCACGAAGTCGAGCGCGATGTAGAGCTGGCCGGTGAGCAGATTGGCAGAACGCACCTGCGCGCGCAGACCGTGGGCGACCATGGTGGCCAGGAAATGCGGAGCTCGTTGCTGCTCGTCTGCGCTGCTTTCGGGGGCTGGCAGCGTGGTAATCGCATGGCTGTTGAGCACCCGGCCCATCCTGCTTGGATAGACATCAATGTTGACGATGGCCGGAAAGTGGTGGGTCGCGGGATCGTAATCCATTTCCACTGATACCACGCGGCCCAGACTGAATCCGGAAAATTCGACCGGCGCGCCGACGCGCAGGCCGCGCACCGACTGATTGAAGCGCAGCATGATGTGCTGTGCCGGACCATCGGGTGGCGCCATGGCTGCTTCCTGGTCGCTGGCCAGCGTAAACGTGGTGTCCGCTGCGGCCGGCGCTTCGGAGCCCACCGCCGTCGATGAAAAGGCGATGCCGCCGGCCACAATCACGGCCATCGATTGCGTCTTCAGTTTGAGGCCGTCGGCGCCGAGCGAGACATCGACGCCGCTGGCATTCCAGAAGCGCGTGCTGGCGCCGACGAAGCGGTCGTAAGGGGCGTCGATAAAGACCCGCAAGCTGACGCCGTGGCCGTCGGCATCGAGTTTGTAACTGGCGACACGTCCGACCTGGATGCGGCGGAAATAGACGGGCGAGCCGATGTCGAGCGAGCCGAGGTCGTCGGCCCGGATCAGGAATGTCTTGCCGGGCATGCCGTTGATGACTGTCGGCGGAGTCTCCAGTCCGCCAAATGCGGTGGCCGCGGTGGTTGCCGTGCCTTTGTCGACGCCGATATAGGCGCCCGAGAGCAGGGTGTCGATGCCGGAAACGCCGCCGGCGCCGATGCGCGGCCGCACCACCCAGAAGCGGGTATCGGTACGGGCCAGAGTTTCGGCGCTCTTGGCCAGCGCCACCGTCACGATCACGCGCGTACTGTCGGCGCTGAGCTTGATCGTTTTGACGTTGCCGACCACCACATCCTTGTATTTGACCGGGGTCTTGCCGGCCTCGAGTCCGGCGGCGCTCTGAAAGGTGATCGTGATTTCGGGCCCCTCGGACAGCCAGGCATGGACCAGCATCGACAGGCCGATGACGGCGGCCACCACCGGCACCAGCCAGATCAGCGACAGGCGCGCCTTGCGCTGGACCAGCGGCGCGCGCGGCGCGGCGATATTGCCGGCGAGGTCGGCGGCGGCCTCGTTCTGGGCGTTCCGGGGTTGATCGGCGGGCGTATCGTCAGCGGGCGAGCTCATTGACATCCTTTATTTTATTTATATGTTGTACTGGTATTTTCAAGATCCCAGGTCAGGCGGGGATCGAAACTCATGGCCGAGAGCATGGTGAGTATGACGACCATGCCGAAAAAGAGAATGCCGAGGCGCGGCTCGATATCGCTGAGGGCCTTGAATTTGACGAGGGCGGCGACCACTGCCACCACCAGCACGTCGAGCATCGACCAGTAACCGATTATTTCGATCAGCCGGTACAGTTTTGCGCGCTCGCGCAGCGCCCAGCGGCTGCGCCGCTGGGCGCAGATCAGCAGCAGGCTCAGGACCGAGAATTTGGTGCACGGCACGGCCACGCTGGCGACAAAAATCAGCAATGCGATGCCGTAAGAACCGGCGCTCCAGAATTCGATCACGCCGCGCATGATGGTGCTGTCGCTGGCGTGGCCGAACATATTGGTATACATCACGGGCAGCAAATTGGCCGGTACGTAAAAGACGATGCTGGCCAGCAGCAGGGCCCAGGCGCGCGCGAAGCTGTCGGGTTTGCGCCGATGCAGGCGGGTGCCGCAGCGCGGACAGTGCACAGGAACACCGCTGTCGAGCGTGTCCTGGCAGACCAGGGCGCAGACATGGCAGCCGACCAGACCCAATTGCGCGGCGCGCGGCGGGATGGCGGATGCCGATTCCTCAGCCGACTGCGCCGTGCCGGCAACGGCAGCCGCATGGTCTGGCCGGCTCATGCTTGCGAGGTCCGTTCGGACTGCGCTTCGACCTTTGCCCCGCGCTGTGGCTCGGTGAGCGGCCACAGCCATTCGAGATCGCGGCTGGCGATCATGGTGATGAGGACCGTCAGCACGGCGCTGGCCCACATGCCGGCATCGGCCACCACATGCAGGTAGCTCGAGAGCTTGATGATGGCCACCAGAATGCCCAACAGGCAGACTTCAACCATGCTCCACGGGCGCAGCGCGACGAGCACGCGTATCAGCGGCACAAAGCCCGGGGCCCGCTTGCCGCTGCGCGCGAACAGCAGCACCCAGGACAGCATGCTGATCTGTAAAAACGGCACGACGATCACGGCCAATGCGGCCGGCAGTGCGATCGGCGCCGCCGTGCCGTGCGCCAGCGCCGCCATCGATTGCCATAGCGTGGCCTGATTGTGCAGTCCCTGGAGATCGACGCTGACGACCGGGCAGACATTGGCGATCACGAAAGCGATGGCCGCGGTAATCGTCAGCGCCAGCCAGTGATCGACATCTTGCCGTTCGCTGCGGTACAGAACGGCAGCGCAGCGCTCGCAGCGCGCGAACTGGCCGCGTGACAGCGGCCGACGCTGGCAAACGGTATCGCAATGCTCGCAGACCAGCAAGGTGGGGTAGATTTGCAAAGGGACGCGTCCCATCCTCTCTTGACGAAGTATCAGACGGAATATCGGGCTAGTTGACAATGCTCCATATTAGACGAATTTGTCGGTCATTGCTCACATACCGGTTCGTATGAATGCGGGAACTGGCGCCGGCGCTTGTTAAATCGGACGCGGCCTGAAAAATTGCCATTCTTGTCAGGAATTTAATAAAGTGCTAAGTTCCAGAGCCAGCTGTTGTCAGCGGCTGCGCCCGCGGCACTTCATTTCAGGAGATTCAGCATGACCATGTCTTTTCGCCCCACCTTGCTGGCGGCATCGCTCGTCTTCCTCGCTGTCGCCGTGCCGGCGGCTGGCGCGGTCAAGCCGGCGGCGCCGGCCGAGATTGCGATTCCCGATATCGCCTATACCAAATTCGTCCTCAAGAACGGCCTGACGCTGCTGGTGCACGAAGACCACAAGACGCCGGTGGTCGCCGTCAATACCTGGTATCACGTCGGCTCGAAGAATGAAAAAGTCGGCAAGACCGGTTTTGCGCATTTGTTCGAACACCTGATGTTCAGCGGCAGCGACAATTTCAACCAGACCTATCTGACGGCCATGGAGCGCATCGGCGCCACCAATCTGAACGGCACCACCAGCAACGACCGCACCAATTACTTTGAAAACGTGCCGACCTCGATGCTCGACTATGCGCTGTTTGCCGAAAGCGACCGCATGGGCCACCTGCTCGGCGTGCTCGATCAAAAAAGGCTCGACTTGCAGCGTGGCGTGGTGCAAAACGAAAAACGCCAGTACGAAAACCAGCCCTATGGCATGGCTTATCAGATCATCGCTGAAAACACCTATCCGGTCGGTCACCCGTATTCATGGACCGTGATCGGTTCGATGGCCGATCTCGATGCGGCCTCGATGAGCGATGTGCAGCAATGGTTCAAGACCAACTACGGGCCCAACAACACGACTCTGGTGCTGGCCGGCGACATCACGCCGCAGGCGGCGCTGCAAAAGGTCGAAAAATATTACGGCGATATCCCGGCCGGCCCGGCGCTGGCCCGGCAAAGCGCGTGGGTCGCCAAGCGCAGCGGTACTCATCGCGCTCTGATGCAGGACCGGGTGCCGCAGGCGCGCCTGTACCGGACCTGGAATGTGCCCGGCGCGCATACGGCGAGCGAGCCTTTGCTCGACCTTGCCGCGCGTGTGCTCGGCGGCGGCAAGACGTCGCGCTTCTACAAGCGCCTGATTTACAAGGATCAGCTGGCCACCAGCGCCATCGCCGAAAACGACAGCTCGGAAATCGCCGGCCAGTTCAGCCTGACCCTGACCGCGCGTCCGGGCGCCGACCTGCGCCAGCTCGAACGCGAGGCCGACGAAGAATTGCGCCGCCTGATGGTGTCGGGGCCGACCGCGGCCGAACTCGCCTTGGCCAAGACCGCCATCCTGGCGCGCTATGTGCGCATCGTCGAGCGGGTCGGCGGCTTCGGCGGCAAGAGCGATCTGCTGGCCGCGTGCAGCACTTATACCGGCAATCCAGATTGCTACAAGGACTATCTGAAGGCGATCAAGGCGGCGACGCCGGCCGAGGTCAGGCAAGCCATGCATGAATGGCTGGCCGACGGCGATTTTGTGCTCGAAGTGCAGCCGTTTCCGGGCGGCCTGAGCGCGAGCGCGCAGAGCGACCGCAGCAAGCAGCCGGAACTCGGCCGGCCCGAAGCGCTCAGTCTGCCGCCGATGCAGAAAACCACGCTGGCAAATGGCTTGCAAGTGATTCTGGCCGAGCGCCACAGCGCGCCGGTGGTCAATTTTTCGATGATGGTCGACAGCGGTTTCGCGTCCGATGCGCCAGCCCGGCCCGGAGTGGCCAGCCTGGCGCTGCGCATGCTCGAAGAGGGCACCGCCAGCCGCAATTCGCTGGCGATCAGCGAACAGTTCGAAGCGCTCGGCGCCAATTATTCGGCCTATAGCAATCTCGACGGTGCATTCGTGCAGTTAAATGCGCTCAAGGCCACGCTGCCGAAGGCGCTCGATATCTATGCCGACCTCGTGCTGCATCCGGCGTTTGCGCAAAATGAACTCGAGCGGCTGAAGAAAGACCAGCTGGCGGCGATCGGCCGCGAAAAATCGAATCCGAACCAGATGGCGCTGCGCGTCATTCCTGCTCTCCTGTACGGCAAGGACCACCCGTATTCGATGCCGATGAGCGGCAACGGTACCGAGCAGTCGGTGGCCGGCATCACGCGCGCCGACCTGCAGGCCTATTATCAAAACTGGTTCAGGCCGAACAATGTGGTCCTGCTGGTGGTCGGCGACACCACGCTGGCCGAGCTTGAGCCTCTGCTCGAAAAGGCGTTCGGCGGCTGGAAGGCCGGCGCGGTGCCGCAGAAGAATCTGGCCGAAGTCGCGCAGCCGGCGCAGCGCACCGTCTATCTGATGGATAAGCCGGGCGCCCTGCAAAGCGTGATCTATGCCGTGCAGCTGGCGCCGCCGCGCAATTCGCCCGATGCCTTGCCGCTGCAGATCGTCAACAATATCTTCGGCGGCACCTTCAGTTCGCGCATCAATATGAATCTGCGCGAAGACAAGCACTGGTCGTATGGCGTCGGCGCCCGCATTGCGGCCGCCCGCGGCCAGCGTCTGTACCTGAGCAGTTCACCGGTGCAGACCGACAAGACCCGCGAAGCGCTGCAGGAACTGGTGCAGGAATATGCCAATATCGCCGGCGCCAAGCCGATTACCGAAGCTGAGCTGGGTGCGGCGCAAGCCAACGAGACGCTGGGCCTGCCCGGCTCGTTCGAGACGGCCGGCCAGCTCAGCGGCGCGTACGCGACCATCATCCAGTACCGGCTGCCGGAAAGCTATTACAACACCTTCACGCAAAACGTGATGGCGCTGACGCCGCAGCAAGCCAATGCGCTGGCCGCGCGCTCGATTGTTCCCGGCAAGCTGGTGTGGCTGGTGGTGGGCGACATGAGCAAGGTCGAAGCCGGCATCCGCGAACTGAAGCTCGGCGAGGTGCACAAGATCGATGTCGACGGCAAACCGCTGCCATGATGGGCGCCAGGCGCGGCATCGCTTGCCGGTGATTCTCCGCCGCTGCCGGATGGCCCGCTGCGGCGGGCCTTTTCTTTGGCGCCAATCCTGAGCGAGAGGCCACCGGGCGCACGTTCGGTGGCATGGGCTCCGGGTATCGCCGGCGGCGGGCCGGTCGCGATGCTGAACGTTGCGCCGCGCATTGTTAAATTTATCCGGCGTATTTCCCATCGTTTGCGTCACGCTTTTTTGCCTGCAGCCGGTTCCGGACTGCTATTCCCTTTCCGCTGAATTTCATCTCGTTTGCGCTTTTTTTGCGGGCTGTGCCGCAAGGCGAAAAACAGGCGTTTGCGCTACACTGTTATAAAAATACATGCGAAATGAAAAGACAAATGCCGATATGACGCACCCCAATGGCGTGGCCCGGATTCGTGTGCTGGTGGCCGACGATCACCCGATGATGCGCGAAGGCCTGGCGCAGGCGATTGCCAGCCAGCCCGACATGTGCGTGGCCGGCGAAGCGGCGACCGGCGCCGAGGCGCTGGCCGCCCATGCCGAGGCGCGCCCCGATGTCACGCTCATGGATATTTCGCTGCCCGACATGTGCGGCGTCAGCGCCATGCTCGAGATCCGGCGCGCCTGTCCGACGGCCCGCATCATCATGCTCACCACTTTTCGGCGCGATGCCCAGATCCGGCGCGCGGTGCAGGGCGGCGCAGCGGGCTTTTTGTTGAAAAGCAGCGTACGCAGCGATCTGCTGGAGGCCATCCGCGCCGTGCATGCCGGCCAGCGCCGGATCCCGGCAGAAATCGCCCTTGAATTGGCGCAGCATCTGAACCATGGTTCGCTGAGCGAGCGCGAGGCGCAGGTACTGCAATGCGCGGCCTGCGGCAACTCGAACAAGCGCATCGCCGTGGTGCTGGCCATTTCCGAAGAAACGGTCAAGGCCCACATGCGCACCATTTTGTCCAAGCTCGACGCCAACGATCGCACGCATGCCGTGGCCATTGCCATCAGGCGCGGCATCATCTCCTTGTAGATGCTGGCCCGCATGCGCTCAGTTCCGCGCTAGCGGCTGCAGCGCCGCGCCCGATATGGCGGCCAGCCCGGCCAATAGCAGGCAGGGCAGCAGCAGCGCGGCCAGACCGGCGCGGCTGACGGCCAGCGCGCCGGCAACGGCGCCGGCGGCGAAGGCCAATACCGGCCAAAATAGCTTCAGCAGCGCTGCGCCGCTTTTCGATTCTCCCTGCGCCACGGCGAGCGCCGTATCGACTACCTCGATCACCAGTTGCGTGACATTGCCGGTCATGACGGTGGTGGCGCCCAGTTGCGGCAGCAGCAGCTTGCAATATGCATTTTGCAGCGCCATGGCCGCCACGCATAGAAGGCCGGTCGCCATGGCCCACGGCGCTTGCGCATGCGCGATCGGGCTGGCGTGCCAGCCGCTGGCGGCGGCGCCAGCCAGCAGCAATAATTGCAGCAGCAAGGCCAGGCGCAGCGCAGGCCAGCGCCGGCGCTGCCATGCGCGCAGCAGCAGGCGGGTCAGGGCAACGCTGGCGACAAAGGTCGGGAACGCCAGCAGCTTGAGCAGCACATCGTGCTCGGACTGCACCAGTTCGCGTCCGATCAGCACGAAATTTCCCGTCACATGGGCGGTGAACAGGCCGAACAGTGCAATAAAGCCGAGCGTGTCGACATAGCCGGCCAAAAAGCTCAGCGTCGCCGCCAGCCCGCTGCCCTGGCTGACAGCCGCGTGGGCCGGCGCCGCCATTACCGCTCTCCTTTGACGGCGGCGGTGTCCTTGATGTCATGCCAGGCCACCAGCAGGAAGGCGCCGGCCAGGCCCAGGTGTTCATACCAGCTGTTGGCGGCCATGAAGCGTTCCACGCCCTGCATTTCCCAATAGCGGTTGGCCAGCAGCGAGGCCATCAGCGTAAACAGTGCCAGGCCCAGCGCGCCGAGCCAGCGTCCGCGTCCGCTGAGCACCATCAGCGAGGCCAGCAATTCGCCGGCGATCACGGCCGCCGCCAGCGGCGCCGCCGGCGCCAGGTGGAAGTGGCGCATCTCGTCGACGGCGGCGCCGAAGTCGAGCAGCTTGTTCAGACCGCCCTGCAGGTAGGCGGCGCACAGCAGCAACAGGCAGCACCAGCGCAGTGCCGGCGCGGCAAGCAGACGGCGCCAGCGCGCGCGCAGCGGAATCGTCGCGCTCATCATCAGACCGCCCAGCAGGCGCAACCGAGCGCGCCCCAAAAGCTTTTCAAGTCCGACACCGGCAGCGAACGGGTCCAGGCGGTGGCATGCTGGTGACCATGGATGCCGCAGCTGCGGGCACAGCCGCAGGCCGCCTGCGGCATGGCCTGGGCAGGGCTTGCGTGCTTGTTTGTCTGCCGGTCGTGGATGCCCCAGCCGGCATAGCCGCCGTAACGGCGCACCGGCGACCAGTCCGGCATGGCCGGCGGCGGCGGCTGGTCGTAGGCGGCGAACGGTCCCGCCGCATACACGACCTTGCCGCCGACCACCGTCAGCAGGGACGTGATGTCGGCAATTTCGCTTTCGGCGCAGGCAAAGAAATCGCGATCGGGCACCAGCAGGTCGGCCAACTGGCCAGTTGCGATATGCCCTTTGTTGCCTTCTTCATTCGAAAACCAGGTCACGTATTCGGTCCACATGCGCAGCGCCGTTTCGCGGTCCAGGCAGTGATGCTGCGGATACAGGCGCAATCCACCGACAGTCTTGCCGGTGATTAGCCAGGCCAGCGAGACCCACGGATTGTAGGAGGCCACGCGGGTGGCGTCGGTGCCGGCCGATACTTTGACGCCGGCGGCCAGCATTTTGGCGACCGGCGGCGTCGCTGCGGCCATGGCGGCGCCGTAGCGTTCGACGAAATACTCGCCCTGATAGGCCATGCGGTGCTGCACGGCGATGCCGCCGCCGAGCGCGGCGATACGGTCGATCGATTCGGGCGAGATCGTTTCGGCATGGTCGAAAAACCAGTTCAGTCCGCTCAGTGGCAGCTCGCGGTTGACGCGCTCGAAGACGTCGAGCGCGCGGCTGATGGTTTCGTCATAAGTAGCATGCATGCGCCAAGGCCAGCGGTTTTGCGCCAGGATGCGCACCACGCCTTCGAGCTCGTCCTCCATCGATGCCGGCAGGTCTGGCCGCGGCTCGCGGAAGTCTTCGAAATCGGCGGCCGAGAAAGTCAGCATCTCGCCGGCGCCGTTATGCCGGAAATAGTCGTCGCCCTGCTGGTAGCGGCTGCTGCGGGTCCAGTTCAGGAAGTCGCTTTTTTCCTCTTTCGGCTTTTGCGTAAACAGATTGTAGGCCAGGCGCACGGTCAACTGCCCGGCGGCGGCCAGCTGTTCGATCACCTGATAATCTTCGGGGTAATTCTGGAAGCCGCCGCCGGCGTCGATGGCGCCCGTCACGCCGAGCCGGTTCAGCTCGCGCATGAAGTGGCGGGTCGAATTGCTCTGGTATTCGGGCGGCAGTTTCGGCCCCTTGGCCAGCGTCGCATACAGGATGGCGGCGTTCGGCTTGGCCAGCAGCAGTCCGCTCGGGTTGCCGGCGCTGTCGCGCACGATCTGGCCGCCAGGCGGCTCCGGGGTATCCCTCGTATAGCCGATGGCACGCAGCGCGGCACCGTTCAGCAGCGCGCGGTCGTACAGGTGCAGGATGAAGACCGGGGTCTCGGGCGCCGCCGCATTGAGCTCGGCCAGCGTCGGCAGGCGCTTTTCGGCGAACTGGTGTTCGCTAAAGCCGCCGACCACCCGTACCCATTGCGGTGCCGGCGTGAGCGCCACCTGCGTGCGCAGCATGGCCATCGCATCGGCCAGGCTGCGCACGCCGTCCCAGCGCAGCTCCAGATTGAAATTCAGGCCGCCGCGGATCAGGTGCAGATGGTTGTCGATCAGGCCCGGCAATACCGGCCGTCCCTGGAGGTCGATGGTGACTGTGGTGGCCTCGGCCAGCGCCAGAATTTCCTGCGTGCCGCCGACCGCGGTGAAGCGGCCGGCGCGGATCGCCACGGCCTCGGCCAGCGGCTTGGCGCGGTCCAGCGTCGTGAAACGTCCGCGATACAGGATCAGATCGGGGGGAAGTGAACTAGCCATGCGCATGCTCCATTGTCGGTGTATGTCTGGTCTTGCCGCTCAAGTACGGTCTGAGCTGCGGGCTCATGTCGGGCGCCGGCAGGACGCCAGGGCTTCAGGCGATCCTGTCTTTATCGCCGTCGCGTCCGCTCGGCAGCTGGCCGAAGCAGTGTGGTTTGACTTGCTCGACGAACCATGAAATCTCGGTGGCCGGCGGTTGCAGCCATTGCCGCACCAGCGGCGGCAACTGTTCGCCGAGCAGGATGCCGAGCAGGCCGAGCAGGGCGATGACCGGCGGTGCCGGCGAGCGCACGTTCAAGACGCCATAAATGATGCCGACCAACAGGCCGGCGGCTAACGAAGCGAGATAGATTTTCATGCGACGGCCTCCAGGAGAAACGATGCCGCACGCCTTGCCGGGGGCGGGCGCGCGGCGCGGCGGTTTGCGGTGTATGCCTCGATGCCTCAGCCCTCGTGCGCACCGAACATGGTCTGAGCATAGATGATGCCAAGGCCGTAGGCGCCGCCGAATTTCTTGGCGATGCCGGTAGTCAGTTCATAGCTGTCGCTGCGGGCCCAGTCGCGCTGCAGTTCGAGCAGGTATTGCAGCGATGTCATGGGCCGGGCGCCGGCCTGCAGCATGCGTTCGATGCCGCGATTGTGCGCCTCGGCCGAGACATCGCCGCAGGCATCGGTGATGACATAGACTTCGAAACCTTGATCGAGCGCCGACAGGGCCGGGCCGACGATGCAGACCGAGGTCCACAGGCCAGCCAGCACCAGGCGTTTCTTGCCGATGGCATTGACGCGGGCGATCACATTGGCGTCTTCCCAGGTATTCATCGAGGTGCGGTCGGTGACTTCGGCGCGCGGGAAGGCGGCCTTGATTTCGTCGAAGACCGGTCCCGAAAAGCTTTTTTCGGCCACGCTGGTGACGATGGTCGTGACGTCGAAGCCGGCCGCGGCATGCGCCACCAGGGCGGCGTTGTTGCGCAGCGTGACGGCATCGATCGAATGGGTGGCGAAGGCCATCTGCGACTGGTGGTCGATCATGATCAGCGTGTGATCGCGCGGCGTCAGAAGCTGGGAGCCGGCGGTGGGCGTGGCGAGAGTGCTCATGGCGTTTATCCTTGTCGGTTGATGTTGCGGTTTGTGTGGCGATTAACCTTGTCTTTGCGCTGGCGGCGCCGAAGCGGCAGCCAGGTATTCACGGCCGCCTTGTTTCAAGCCTTGTTTCAAGCCTTGTTTCAAGCCTTGTTTCATGCCTTGATGAAGGCCAGCAGATCGGCATTGAGCTGGTCTTTGTGGGTATCTGTCAGGCCATGCGGAGCGCCGGCATAGACCAGCAGCCTGGCGTTTTTCACCAGCTTGGCGGCGGCGCGGCCGGCGGCGTCGATCGGTACGATCTGGTCGTCGTCGCCGTGCACGATCAGGGTCGGGACGTCGAATTTCTTCAAGTCTTCGGTGAAGTCGGTTTCGGAAAAAGCCTTGATCGAATCATAGGTATTCTTGTGTCCGCCCTGCATGCCCTGCGTCCACCAGGAATCGATCAGGCCTTGCGAGACTTTGGCGCCGGGCCGGTTGAATCCGTAAAAGGGGCCGCCGGCGATATCCAGATAAAGTTGCGAGCGGTTGGCCAGCGAACCGGCGCGGATGCCATCGAAGACCGCGATCGGCAAGCCGCCCGGATTGGCGGCGGTTTTCAGCATGAGCGGCGGCACCGACGACACCAGGCCGGCCTTGGCCACGCGCCGCGTGCCGTGACGGCCGATGTAGCGCGCCACTTCGCCGCCGCCCGTCGAAAAGCCGAGCAGCACGGCATTTTTCAGGTCGAGTTTATTGATGACCTGGGCCAGGTCGTCGGCGTAGTGATCCATGTCGTTGCCGTCCCACGGCTGGCTCGAGCGGCCATGGCCGCGGCGGTCATGGGCGATGCAGCGGTAGCCGTGATCGGCCAGAAAAATCATCTGTGATTCCCAGCTGTCCGAGCTGAGCGGCCAGCCGTGGCTGAAGACGACCGGCTGGCCGTTGCGCGGCCCCCAGTCCTTGTAGTACAGCTGCACGCCATCGCTGGTCGTGATGCTGCCTGCTTGTACGGCGCCTTTCGGATGCGCTGCCGGCTTGCTCTTGTCGGCGGCGCTGGCGCTGCTTGCCAGCGAGGCGCCGGCGACGGCGGCCGTGCCCGCCAGGAGATTGCGGCGACGCGTGTCGACCTGTTTGCTGTCCGATATGCTCATGATGACCTTTCTCTCGCGGGAAGATGCGGCGTAATTGACGACAGTGCGTGATTGACAGCACTGCTTATGAAAACCGGCAAAAGACCGGCGATTTCCATTTTTTTGAATCAGCGCAGTGGAACTCCAGATTAACAAGTCCTTAATCTGCTGGAATCGACACGATGGGGGAGGGATGCGTACCTCATTCGAGGTAGAGAACGGCGCCGCACGGCGAGGCGAGGTGAGGTGAGGTGATGTGATGTGAGCGGGGACCGCTGTTGCGACCGCTGCCGTCGCCGTCATTTTTGCCGTTAGCTTTGCGAGGTTTCGCAGTCTTTATAAATTGCCTGGAGAGGCCTTGCGGTTGCCGAAATAACGGCGCCGCAGGCGGGCGAACATGCCGGCCCGGCGTTGCTCGACATAGGCCAGCCGTGCCGGCAGGCTCAGTTGCACGCTGGTGCCGCCGCCTGGCGCCGTCTGCACGCTGTATTGCGCGCCGATGGCCTGCGCCCGCTCGCGCATGCCGGGCAGTCCCCAGTGCCCGGCTCTGGCACCGGCCAGCAGCACGGCCGGCTCCAGGCCGCGGCCATTGTCCTTGACCTGCAAGGTGAACTTGTCGCCCGCGTAATTGAGGCTTAGCGCGACGTCGGTGGCGCGGGCGTGGCGGGCGGCGTTGAGCAGCGCTTCGCGCGCGATCGCATGGATTTCGTCGCGCACCGTTGCGTGCAATTGACGCGGCTGGCCGCGTACCGTGACGCTGTAGCTTTCGTGCAGCAGCACCGTGCCGTATTGGCGCAGGGTCTGGCCCAGTTCCTGGTCGTCGGCGGCGCTGCGCAAATCCATGATATGGTCGCGTCCCTCGAGCAGCAGGCGGTCGGCCAGCTCCAGTGTCTGCTCGATTTTCAGCCGCTCCTCGGACTGCTGCGGCAGATGCTGCACCTGGTGGTCGAAAAACATGATCAATCCCTGAATGCTTTGCAGCAGCGTGTCATGCAGGCCGCGCGCGATGCGTTCCCTTTCGGTCAGCCGCTCGTGTTGCAGGGCCAGCATGCGGGCCGTGACCTGGCGCACCCGCAGCAGGTACAGCGCATATAAGGCCAGCACGCCGAACGCGATCAGCACGGCGACGAACCACTGCGTCTGCACGAAGCGCGGCGGGATTGTTACTTGCAGGGTGGCGCCGGTCTGGTTCCACAGCCCGTCTTCATTGGCCGCCGTCACAGTGAACTGGTACGCGCCGGGTGCCAGCCGGGTATAAAACGCGTCGCGGCGTCCGACCGGCTCTTGCCAGTCGTCGTCGACCCCCTGCAGGCGGTAGCGGAAGCGCACCCGTTCCGGCATCGACAGGCTGAGGGCGGTAAACCCGATTTGCAGGTCGGCGCTGCCTTCCGGCAGCAGCAGTTCCGCCGAGGGCGCATAGCTGCGTCCGCCCGAACGTACGGCGCGGATCTGCACCGGCGGCGCCTGTCCATTGCGCAGGATATGGCGCGGGTCGATGGTGGCAATCTCGCTGGCGGTGGCGAACCATAGTTTGCGGTCGGCGGCCTGCAGCAGCGATGGCAGTGGCCGCAGCTGCGAGGCGCTGCCCTGCAAGCCGTCGAGCGCATTGAAGCGTTCGAACGGCACCGGCCTGGCGGGCGCTGCCAGCATGCGCGCCACATCGTGGGCGGCGATACGGCTGATGCCGTCGGCGCCATGCAGCCACAGTTCGCCGCTGTCGGTGCGCACGATGCCCGAGACGCCGCGAAATGCCTGGCCGGAGCCGCCGCTGATCGTCACGAAGCGGTGTCCATCGAACCAGGCGGCGCCATGTTCTCCGCCGACCCACAGACGCTCGCCATCGGCGAACAAGGCCAGCACGTTGCCCAGTTGTAGGCCCTGGCCGGTGCCGAGCAGCGCGACGCGCTGGCCGTCGACCACCGCGATCTGGTTGTGCCGGTAGCCGAGCCACAGGCGGCCGGTGGCGTCGCTGCTCATGCTCATCGCGAAATCGTCGGGCAGGCCCGGCAGGCCGCCGTCTTTCAGCCATTTGCCGTCGGCATGGCGATACAGGCCGCGCCGCACGACCGACAACCACAGCCGGCCGTGCCGGTCGGCGGCCAGCGCCTGGACGTCGGTGCCGCTGAGCCCGGCCGGTAGCGCGGTCGTGTGCCATATGCCGGCATGGTCGCGCCGCAGCAGGCGGCGGCTGTTGGCCAGCCAGATCGTGCCGTCGCTTGCGCGGCAGGCGGCCGACACGGTGTCGTTGAGCTCGGTCTTGAGCGGACCGCCGGCGTCGAAGCTGCGCAGCGCCCCGGCATAGTCGCCGACCAGCACCCGGCCGGCCTCGGCCGCCACCATGGCAGGGTGGTCGAACGGTTCATCGATTGCCAGCAGGCGCAGGCGGTTGCGGCGCAAGCGATCGAGCCCGGCCGAAGTGCCGATCCACAGATTGCCTTCGCGATCCTGGAAAAAAGTCTGCGGCAGCGGGCCGCTGATGCCGTTTTCGCGGTTGAGCTGCTGGCTGGCGTCGCCGTCGCCGCGCCATGGCGGAAAGCGCCGCTCGAGCGCATGTGCTTTCAGTATCCACATGACGCCGTCGCGGTCGAAGTGCATGCCGTTGCCGGGCAGTTCGGGCCGCGGCGGGCGGGCGTCTGCCGGCGCCCGCCGCGCCAGCCGGTATTGCTTGCTGACGCCGTCCGATGCCCACAGCGTGCCGTCCGCGCTTTCGGCCATGGCCATCAAGTCGAGATGGGGCCAGGCGCGCAAATAGTGGCGCTGGCCTGGCGCGCGAACATACACGCCGCCGCGCACCGAGACCCATTGCGCACCGTCGCGCGCGAACAGGACTTGACGCGCCGGCGCCGGCGGCAGCCCGCTGTCGGCGCCGACCAGCCGGAAGCTCCGTGCGCCCGGCGCCAGCCAGGCCAGACCGCCCTGGGTGGCGGCCCACACCGTGCCGTCCGGTGCTTCGCTGATGCTCATGACGGCGCCGCCCGGCAAGCCTTGCGCCTCCGTGTAGAGCTGCGTCTGCCCGTTGCGAAACATGCTGATGCCGCCGAAGCGGTAACCGACCCACAGACTGCCGTCGGCGCCTGCCAGCAAACCCAGTGTATTGCCCGATTGCAGGCGATGGCCTTGCACGGCATCCATGCGTTCGAAGCTCACGCCGTCGAATCGGAACAAGCCGGTCGGGGTGGCCATCCACAGCCAGCCGTCGCTGCTCTGGGCAAATTTCATGACATCGCTGGGCGCGCCCTGCAGGCCGTTCCAGGCCGTGTGCGTGTAATCGGCCAGCAGCCGGCCCGGCGGCGCGGCCGCTGCGGCTGACCGCGATGCGCCGAGCAGCAACATGGCGCAAGTCAGGTAAAGCACGGTGAAATAACGACTCGCTGGCACCATCGGCGGTCCGGGGGAGGATGTTTAAGGACGGTTTAAATAGCAGTTCAAATTTCAGTTCAAATTGCAATTTAAGTTGTAGTTTAACTAATTTTCTCAATCTTGACCGGCGCCAGCGATGGCGGCGCGATGCCCGCCTGGCCGGCGTTTCAGGTGGCCGGGCGAGATTGCAGGGCTGGCGTCGCGGCTTTTTGTTATGCTAGCGTTTTTTCCGGCGGCAGCCAGCACCTCGCCGGCAGCACCTCGCCGGTAGCACTTATTTACGGAGCAAGACAGATGGTTTCTTTGCAAGAGCAGTTATTGAAAGCCGGCCTGGTCGACAAGACCAAGGTCAAGCTGGCCAACCAGGATAAGAACAAGCAAAAAAAGGTCGAGCGCCGCACCGGCACCGAGAGCGTCAATGAAACACGTCTGGCCGCGCTGGAAACGCAGCGTAAAAATGCCGAGCGGGCCCGTGAGCTGAATGCCCAGCGCGACGCGGCTGCCAGGCAAAAAGCGATTCTGGCGCAAATTGCACAGATGGTTGAGAAAAATCGCCAGAGCAAGGGGGCCGGCGACATCGCCTACAATTTTACGTACGACAAGAAAATCGAACGCATTCATGTCTCGGCCGCGGTGCAGACGCATCTGGTGGCCGGGCGCCTCGTGATCGTTTGCCAGGGCGGCACTTTTGAACTGGTGCCACGGGTTATCGCCGACAAGATCGCCGAGCGCGATCCGGCGCTGGTGGTGCGGGTCAACAAGAGCAGTAGCGAGCTCGATGCCGATGACCCGTATGCGGCATTCCAGATCCCCGATGATTTGATGTGGTAGCGCGCCACGCCGCTGTCGGCCGCTGTCGGCCTCTTCCGGCTTTTTCGATTCATTTCTGCGCTGGTCGGCAGGGGATCGATATTGTTACAATAAGGCAAATTTTTACCGGCTTGCATCCGGGCCGTTCTTTCCGGTCCCGCCGGGGCCACGCGAGCGGCAAGCTCGCAATATATCTTTGAATACTTGAGAAAATGGATACCGCATGAAATCGACTGCACGCACTTTGGGCGCCTATGCCTGCATCTTGCTGTCATGGCTGGTGGCAGGCTGCGCGCAAACGCCAACCAGTGCCACGACATACAACGCCGCCCAGGCCACGGGCGACAATTATGTGCCGCTGATCCTGGTGTCGATCGACGGTTTCCGTCCCGACTATCTCGGGCGCGGCGTCACGCCCAATTTGAATGCCCTGGCGGCGCACGGGGTGCGGGCGGCGGCCATGCATCCGTCTTTTCCTTCGGTGACCTTTCCGAATCATTACACGCTGGTGACCGGCCTGCGCCCCGATCATCACGGCATCGTCGGCAACAAGATGGAAGACCCGGCTTTGCCGGGGCTGCACTTCAGTGTGGGCAGCGCGGAAGCGGTGACCGATCATCGCTGGTGGGACCAGGCTGAGCCAGTCTGGGTCACGGCGGAGAAAAACCGGGTCAGGAGCGCCATCATGTTCTGGCCCGGATCGGAAGCGGCGATCCATGGCGTCTTGCCGGGCGAGTACCGGCGCTTTGATGATAATGTCACGCCGGATGCGCGCGTCGACACCGTGCTCGGCTGGCTCGACAAGCCGGCCGCAAGCCGTCCCGGCATGCTTGCCATTTACTTTAGCGATGTCGATCACGCCGGCCATCATTTCGGCCCCGACAGCGCCGAGATCGCCACCAGCGCGGCGCGCGTCGATGCCGCGATTGGCCGTCTGAGCGATGGCTTGCGCGCCCGTCATATCAAGGCCAATCTTGTCATCGTCTCCGATCACGGGATGGCGGCGATCAGCGCCGCGCGCAGCATTTCCTTGAATCAGATTGCGCCGCCGGCCAGCTACCGCGCCGTCACGTCCGGGACGTATGCCGGCATCGATGCCCAGGCCGGTCAGGAGGCAGCGCTGGCGGCGGCGCTGCTGAAACCGCATGAGCACATGCAATGCTGGAAAAA
>JAIZVZ010000115.1 GCA_021768485.1 Oxalobacteraceae bacterium
AATTCGGCGCGCTACGGCATCGCCTGGGGCGCGCTCGGCGCGGCCGAAGCGTGCTGGCACATCGCGCGCCAATACGTGCTCGACCGGCGCCAGTTCGGACGGCCGCTGGCGGCCAACCAGCTCGTGCAAAAAAAACTGGTCGACATGCAAACCGAAATCACGCTCGGCTTGCAGGGTTGCCTGCAATTGGGGCGCATGAAAGACGCCGGCACCGCCGCCGTCGAAATCACGTCAATGATGAAACGCAATTCCTGCGGCAAGTCGCTCGACATCGCCCGTGTCGCCCGCGACATGTTGGGTGGCAACGGCATCTCCGATGAATTCGGCGTCATCCGCCACATGGTCAATCTCGAAGTCGTCAATACCTACGAAGGCACGCACGACATTCACGCGCTAATCCTCGGCCGGGCCCAGACCGGCATCCAGGCCTTCCAGTAAAGACCGGCGCCGACGGGGCCCTGCATCGGCAGCACAGCGGCGGCGCTCCGACGCGCGCTCGGCAAGGCCTCAACAAACAACGAACGCTTTCTCCGCTTTGCGCCACAATCGACCAAAAAACTGCATCGGCAAAAAATTTTAGTTGGAGAATCTCACCAACATTACAAGCTTGCCACACTCCTAAACAAAACTTTACATATGTAAAAAAACACCACGATTCCGACACATCTTATTAATCGTAACAAAATGAAACGATAGTTGTACGCCCGCCCCTCGCCTCTTGCCGCCAATCGGCGCTTTCATCCGCGTTCAAATGCAGAACTGCTCCTTTACAGTTGTGAGCATTAATTACTGTTGGTAATTTTCACAGATACTTTTTTATTATTGCAGCGACTACTGTCCAGTGTTTTGATAGCCCTCCTGGAATGTCCACCGACATTCTTGGCACCGTATCCGTGCAGCTGCATACAGCTGAACGAACGAGATTACCCCAACACAGATACTAGGAGTTGACCCCATGATGATTGAAAGAACGATGTCTCGCACGCTGCGCTTGATGTTTGCCGGCGGCCTGGCCTTCGGCATGCACAGTGCTGCGTATGCCCAAACCACCAGCGACACCGATAGCGCGACCCCGATTCAACGGGTAGAAGTTACCGGTTCCAGCATCAAACGAATGGCAACCGAAACCGCGTTGCCAATCACCTCGATCAAGGCGGCCGATTTCGAAAAGCAAGGCTTGACCACCGCGGCTGAGGTGTTGAGCACCTTGTCGATGAACCAGAGTTCGGAAGGCAGCAGCCAATCGGTCGGCGCCGGCACCGGCGGTATCGCCGTGGCCGATCTGCGTGGCCTCGGCAGCAACAAGACCCTGGTCTTGCTGAACGGCCGCCGCATTGCAGCCCACCCGTATGGCGGCTCGAGCGTCGATCTCAACATCATCCCGGTATCTGCACTCGACCGCATTGAAGTGCTGCGCGACGGCGCGTCGGCTATCTACGGTACCGACGCGATCGGCGGCGTGATCAACTTCATCACCAAGCGCCAAATTCACGGCGGCACGGTCAGCGTCGAACGCACCCAGCCGCAAGCCAGCGGCGCCGGCGCCGAATCGCGCCTGAACCTGTCGGGCGGTTATGGCGATCTCGACAAAGATGGCTACAACATCTTTGCCGTGGTCGACTTCCACAAGCAAACAGCCTTGGCAGCAACTGACCGCGCTTTCTCCAGCAGCGGCAACAGCACCAGCGGCACTTCGTCTCCTGGTAACTTCTATCAGTCCTCGACTGGCATCACGGCCAACCCGTACTATGCCAGCGGCTGCGTCGGCACAGGCCTGGTCTCCTATGCAAAATCAGGTACCTGCCGCACGAACACCGTAGCGTACATCCAGGACATTCCTAAGACACAACAGGAATCGTTACTCAGCAAAGGCACGTTCAAGCTGAGCCAGGACAATATCGCAACAGTCGAATACATGCACTCGCGTAGTACCAATACATCGGTCATCGCGCCATCGCCGCTGACCGGCATCACCATGAATTCGAGCAGCCCGTACTACCCGGGCAACGGCATTACCCCGGCCGTGGCAGGCATGGACAGCTCGGCCATCACTGTCAGCTGGCGTACCACGGCTGCCGGCAACCGCGTCAACTACGACGTCAGCACCTCCGATCGCCTGGTACTGGCTTCGGAAGGCTTGATCGCCGGCTGGGACTACAATGTCGGCTTCACCTACGCCGTCAGCAAGGCCACCAGCGCCTTCGTCAATGGCTACACCAACGACAGCCTGATCAAGGCCGGCGTACTGGACGGCATCCTGAACCCGTTCGGCGACCAATCGGCAGCTGGCGCAGCCTATATCGAAGCGGCGCAATTGCGCGGCGAATATCTGAGCGCCAAAATGACGACCCTCGATCTCGATGGTAAGATCAGCCGCTCGATCTACAAACTGCCTGCCGGCGATGTCGGCTTTGCAGTCGGTGGCGAACTGCGCCATGAAAAGGCCACTTACGATGTCAACACTGCACTGGCTTCGCAGGCTTCGAGCTCCGGCTATGCCGACGCACAAGACCAGGCTGGCTCGCGCAGCATCGCTGCCGTGTATTCCGAGTTGAGCGTTCCTCTGATCAAAGACCTCGAGCTGTCGCTGGCAGCACGTTACGATCACTACAACGACGTCGGCGGCACCTTCAATCCGAAGATCGGCCTGCGCTGGCAAGCACGGCCGGACCTGATGTTCCGTACTTCGTACAACACCGGTTTCCGCGCACCGACACTGTACGATCTGTACGGTCCTGCCACCACCACATGGACCAGCAACTCGTATAACGATCCGGTACTGTGCCCAGGCGGCACCGCCGTCAGCGGCGCCAACCCGAACGTTGCTTGCGGCCAGCAACAATACATCCGCAGCGGCGGCAATGTGAATCTGAAACCGGAAAAATCGAAGACCTTCAGCTTCGGTACCGTGTTTGAACCGGTCAAGTCGGTCACCGTATCGCTCGACTACTTCAACATCAAGATCCGCGACAAGATCGGCACTGTTGATGAAGCGACCATTTTCGAAAACTACGAAAAGTACAAGAGCTACTTCGTCTATTCGGCTGACGGCAAGACCCTCGAATACGTCAACGCCGTACTCGACAACCTCGGCGAAGTCCACACCTCGGGCGTCGACGTAAGCTTGCTGTGGAAACTGCCACGCAGTTCTTATGGCGACTTCGCGTTCAACATCGACGGCACCTGGGTACACAGCTACAAGTACCAGAACGAAACCGGTGGCGCTTACACCGAAAACGTCGGCGTCTATGCTGATTCCGGTCCTGTATTCCGTTGGAAGCACAACGCCACATTGAGCTGGAAACGCGGCTTGTGGGGTGCCACTTTCTCGAACAAGTACATGAGCGGCTATCTTGACCAAGACGGCGAAACCCATGTCAAGGCTTACTCGACATATGCTGTATCGGGCAACTATACCGGTTACAAGAATACCGACCTGACCCTTGGCATCAAGAACCTGTTCAACACCAACCCTCCTGCCACGACGCAAACGACGACCTTCCAGCAAGGTTACGATCCACGCTACACGGATCCGCTGGGCCGTACGTTCTACGTGAAGGCAAGCTACAAGTTCTAAGCTGAACTTGCAAAGTTGAACTTGCCAAGCTGAAGCAACATCAGCAATCGAGGCGCCCGCAGAGCAATCTGCGGGCGCTTTTTTTTCGCTTTTTCCGGATGCTAAAAACGATAGCCGATGCCCATATTGATGCTGATCGGATTCAACCTCAAATCGAGGCTCTGGCCAGTCGAATAATGCGCGGCAGTCTTCAGATAGGTCTTGGTGATGGCCGCGCTGGCAAACCATTTGCGGTCAAGCACGGCGGCAATGCCGATTTGCGGCGTCGCCGCCCATTTATTGTCGATCCTGAACGTGGTGGCCGGCCCGCCGGTATTGATCAGCGCGGTCAACTGGGCCGAACCCGTTTCCTTACGAAAATAGGCATAGGTGATGCCGAGGCCGACGAAAGGCCGGATCACCGCATTCGCTTCAAAAAAACGATATTGCAAAAAGGCCGTCGGCGGCAGCACTTCGGTACTGCCCAGCTTGCCGGTGCCGGCGATCGCGCCGGCCCCCGTCAGATCATGCTTGTACGGCAAACCGATCGCCGCCTCGAGCGACACATGGCCGCTAATCATGTACGTCGCAATCAGTAGGGGTTCGGTATCGCTACCGACATCAGCCTTGGTCCCCGGTAAAGCCGGCGCCGAGACATCGCCGCTTTCGACGTGCGGCGTGATTTTATTGAAAGCGGCCGCGAGCGAATAGGTGCCGGCCACCTGCGCCGAGGCGGCCGTGCTGGCAGCGGCCGCCAGCATCGGAACAAACATTTTGCTGACCGTGCTAAAGCGATTTTTCATGATGTCTCCAAATGATTTCGCGCTCTGCGTTTTTACTTTGCCTTAGGGGCACCATGCCTGATCTGCGGCGACCGCGAGAATTTACAGCCAGCCGGCGACCTCCAGCCGTTCCGACACATAGCGGGCCAGCAGCAGATAGCCGAACGGGGTCGGATGCACATCATCGGCAAACAGATAATGCGTGACGTCGCCGCTGATCAGGTTGCCGGCATTGCAGACCAGCGAACTGCCGAGCGGATTCTTGCTCAAGTCCTTGACGTCGCATGCGCGCGTGGTGACATTGCTCAGGCCGTAAGGCGCCGGATTGACGATCTGGTCGTGATTGACCGTATAGGCATCGACCACGACGATCTTGCTGTCGCCGCTCACGCCGGCCGCCAGCAGGCTGTTAAACGTGCTGACCATCTGCGCCACCAGGGATTGCACGGCGGCGCTTTGTTCGAGTGCATATGGCGTCGATGCCAGGTCGGGAATATTGAGCACCACTACATGGGTCGCGCCTTTGGCAACGATCTCGTTCTTGACCAGCACTGCCAGTTCATTGGCGGCGCTGGCGACCGCACTCACGCCGCTGGCGGCATTGGCACTGAAATAGGCCTGGCCGGCGGTGCTGGCGGCAGCCTGGGCGGCCAGTATGATGGGGCCATTGACGGCACCCGACGCTGCGGCGGTATTGCCGGCCGCGACGGCGGCGGCAATCGCCACCGCCGTGATGCTGGCATCGCTGGCGCCGCTGCGGGCAGCTTCGGTTTGCAGCGCCAAGCCGATCGATTGCGCAGCTGTCGTCGGGTTGCTCGCGCCTGCGGCCAGCGCCAGGGTCAGGTAATTGGCATAAGCGGTCTTGCCGGCGGCCGTGGCGCCGGCCGACAGCGTCGATAGCGCGGCCAGGACGTCATTTCCGCCGGCCATGACAAACACGATTTCATCGCCGCCGAAAGCACCGCCGACCTTGCTCAAATGATTCTGGATCTGCGTCACCACCGGCACCGTCAGCGCGCCGAGCGAACTGCCAGTCAGTACATTGCCGCTGCCAACCGGATTGCTCACCCGCGCGCCGCCCTGCGCATAGCCGGTGCAAGCGCTGACATTGACGACCGCCACGTTAAAGCCGAGCGCGGCATCGCCATTCAGGCCGGTTTGCGCCGCGCACGGCGCCGGCAGGCCGAATTGAGCCGCCATCAAGGTCGTCCAGTTCTTACCGGTCAAGAACTCATTGGTCGCGCCATTGATATTGAACTGCCCGCCGCCGAGCGCCTTGACGGTGCCGACCGCATAGCTGCCGACGTCGGACAGGCTATCGCCGAACGATACCTGCGAGGCAAATTTGACCTTGACCGTTTGCTCGCCGGCCGTCGGGCCGTTGCCGCCGCAACTGGCGACAAACAGCGCGGCGAGCCCGGCCAATGACAGATTCAACGCCCGATGAAATATCCGCTGAGATATCCGCTGAAATATCCGCATATTGTCTCCTTGGTTTATTTTTTAATTAAACGAACGAGTGTGCTATTCGTGGCAAATCAATATGCCATTGAACAAAATGCATGTATACGGTCAGCGCTACGAAGCAGCTTGAGACAGCCCAATAAACGCGAATTTATTGAGTAGGATTAAAGGGAGAGTGAGATGGATGAAGATGGATTGAAGGGCATTACGGTGAGACACGCGCCGACAAGCGCGACAGCACGCCCTGGGAATCGTGCGCGGCCCGCCGCAAGCGGTCGTTGACGCCTTGCCAATGGCTATCGGCAGGCGGCGTCTCGAAGACAATCAGGTCGGCACCGGCGCCGTCGAGCTGGCGTAATGCCGCATACAAGTCATGGGCATATGCATCGACCGCAGACGGCATCGCAATGGCGCTTCGCACGCACGGCGAGATGGCCGGCAGCGCTTGCAGATGGGCCAGCGCGACACTGCGCCCGGCCGCGTGCAAGTCTTGCAGTGTGCTTGCCAGCGCAGCGCCGGCAAGCAGCGCCACCGGCGTGTGCGGCGCGTAATGGGCATCGAGCGTGCCCGAAGCGCGCGGCGCACGGGCATCGATAGCGGCCGGCATCAGGCCGATGACCTCGGCGATCCGGGCCGCGCTGATCTGCCCGGGACGCAGCAGTACCGGGCCGACACTGGCCATGCGCGACAGGTCGACGATGGTCGATTCGATCCCGACCTCGCTCTGTCCGCCGTCAAGCACCGCGATTGCCGCCGGCGCATGCGCAGCCTCGGCCAGTCCGAATTCTTCGCGCACATGGGCGGCCGTCGTTGGACTGACGTGACCGAATTTATTGGCTGACGGCGCCGCAATGCCGCCGCGCCCGCCCTTGAAGGCGCGCAGCAGGGCCTGCGCCACCGGATGCGAGGGGCAGCGCAAGCCGACCGTATCCTGGCCGCCGGAGACGGCGGCCGGAATGCCCGGCGCGCGCCTGAGAATCAGGGTCAGCGGCCCGGGCCAGAAGGCGGCGATCAATTGCCGCGCCTGCGGCGCGATGTCGCTCGCCCAATAGCCAATATCGGCCTCGGGTGCCAGATGGACGATCACAGGGTGATCCGAAGGCCGGCCCTTGGCCGCATAAATGGCGGCCACCGCGTCCGGATTTTCGGCATCGGCGCCGAGACCGTACACAGTCTCGGTCGGAAAAGCGACCAGACCGCCGGCCTCGAGAATGGCGGCGGCCTGCGCGATTTCAGTCACGAGAGCTGGCGCACTGTTAGACGATACGACAGTCATCGAAGCGCAGCGACAATCAGGTTTGCGTCAGCAGACGCAGCGCTTCGGCGTATTTGGCCGAAGTCTGGTCGAGCACCGCTTGCGGCACCGATGGCGCCGGCGCCTTTTTGTTCCAGTCCTGGGTCTCGAGCCAGTCGCGCACGAATTGCTTGTCGAACGACGGCGGCGACATCCCGACCTGATAGCTCGACGCCGGCCAGAAGCGCGACGAGTCGGGGGTCAGGATTTCATCGATCAGATGGATCTTGCCGTTGGCATCGAGGCCGAATTCGAACTTGGTGTCGGCGATAATGATGCCCTTGGTGGCGGCATACTCGGCGGCCTGGGTATAGAGCGCAATGGCGTAATCGCGAACCTGGCGGGCGACGTCGGCACCGACGATTTTTTCGGCTTCGGCAAACGAGATGTTTTCGTCATGCTGGCCGCTGGGCGCCTTGGTCGACGGCGTAAACAAGGTCTCTGGCAGCTTTTGCGCTTCCTTCAGACCGGGCGGCAAGGCGATGCCGCAGATGGCGCCGGTCTTTTGGTAGTCCTTCCAGCCCGAGCCGATGATGTAGCCGCGCACGATCGCCTCGATGCCGAGCGGCGTGAACTTCTTGACGACGATGGCACGGCCGTCCACCTGCGCCGCCTCTTCAGGCGCGACGACCGAGGCGGCATCGATGCCGGTCTCGTGATTGGGCATCAGGTCGGCGAATTTCTTGAACCAGAAATTCGACATTTCGGTCAGGATCTTGCCCTTGTTCGGGATCGGGTCGTCGAGAATGACGTCGAAGGCCGACAGGCGATCGGTCTGCACCACCAGCAATTTGTCATCGCCGACGGCATAAATGTCACGCACTTTGCCGCGGTGTAAAAAAGGGAGCGATTTAAGATTGGTTTCCAGTATTGCAGACATCGTAGATCCTGTGATTTGCGTAATAAAAATGGTAGCGAAGGGCGATCAGAGCGCCGGCAAGACTGCCTTGCGCACATTGTCGGCCTGCGCGGTGCGAAACGCAACGAGCTTGTCGCGCATGGCACCATCGTTCAGGGCCAGAATGGCCACCACCGCCAGCGCCGCATTGGCGGCACCGGCTTCGCCGATGGCCAGGGTCGCCACCGGTATGCCCTTCGGCATTTGCACGGTCGCCAGCAAGGAGTCCCAGCCCTTCAGATATTTCGATGGAATCGGCACGCCAAAGGTCGGCAGAATGGTCGTCGCCGCCACCACGCCGGCCAGATGGGCGGCGCCGCCGGCACCGGCGATGAAGGCCATGCAACCGCGCGACTGCATGTCTTCGATCCACGCTTCCAGTTCGGTCGGCGTGCGATGCGCCGACAGCGCCCGCGCTTCATAGGTGATGCCGAAGTCCTTGCAAATTTGCGCCGCCGCTTTCATCGTCTCCCAGTCGGAAGTCGAGCCCATGACGATACCTACCAATGTTTTCTCTGACATATTATCCACTCAAAAAAAAATACCAACACTTCGCATGCAGTGCGCTTGAGTCGCCTGGTGCGGACCGCTGCGGCCCGCCAGGCTGACAGGGCGTATTATTTCACTAATTGCGAAAGTTCGCCGCGCGCGTAACGCTCGGCCATTTTTTCAAGCGAAACCGGCTTGATTTTAGCGGCCTGGCCTTCGCAGCCAAACGCCAGGAAACGCGCCTTGCAGACCTTCATCGCCGCTTCGCGCGCCGGTTTCAGGTAGTCGCGCGGATCGAATTTCGACGGGTTTTCGAACAGATAGCGACGAATCGCCGCCGTCATCGCCAAACGGATATCGGTATCGATATTAATCTTGCGCACGCCGTGCTTGATGCCTTCCTGGATTTCCTCGACCGGCACGCCATACGTTTCCTTCATGTCGCCGCCGAACTGGCGGATTTCGGCCAGCAATTCCTGAGGCACCGACGACGAACCGTGCATCACCAGATGGGTGTTCGGGATGCGCGCATGGATTTCGCGGATGCGATCGATGGCCAGGATGTCGCCGGTCGGCTTGCGCGAAAACTTATAGGCGCCATGCGAGGTGCCGATCGCAATCGCCAGCGCATCGCACTGGGTCAGCTTGACGAAGTCGGCCGCCTGCGCGACATCGGTGAGCAATTGCTCGCGGCTCATC
>JAIZVZ010000116.1 GCA_021768485.1 Oxalobacteraceae bacterium
TACATGATCGATCATGTAGGCAATCGCCCGTTCGCGCGTCCAGCGCTTGTAGTGAATGCCGCTATCGACCACCAGCCGCGCCGCGCGCATCATCTCACCGCTGAGCCGGCCAAGATTGTCGAGCGGGTCGGCCTCGAATCCGAGCTCAAAAGCCAGACGCTCGGCATACAGCGCCCAGCCCTCGTTATAGGCCGTAAACGGCAGGATGCGGCGAAAGAACGGCACGCCGCGCAGTTCCTGTGCAATCGAGATCTGGAAATGATGGCCAGGTATGCCTTCATGATAGGCCAGGGTACGCATGGTGAATTTGGTCACCTCGGCGGGATTGCGCAAGTTGGCGTAGAACACCCCAGGCCGGCTGCCATCGAATGCGCCCATCATGTAATAGGCGCCCGGCGCGGTGGCCTCCGATGACGGCGGCACCTGCTCCACTTTCACGCCGAGTTTGGGGCGCAGATCAAAACTCGCACCCAAGCCATGATTGATCTCATCGAGAATGCTCTGGTAACGCGCCAGTATCGCCCGCTTGCCTGCCGGCGTGTCCGCATACATTTGCGCCGGTTGGTGCGCCAGTTGCAGCAGGCGCGCACCGACGCTGCCGACCGCCAGTCCCTGCTGCCGCAGAATGCGGTCCATCTCGGCGCCGACCCGCGCCACCTCGGCCAGCCCCAGCGCATGCACTTGCTGCGGCGTCATGTCGGTCGTGGTGTGTTTGCGCACGCACCAGGCGTAGTAGGCGTCGCCGGCAGGCAGGCTCCAGGCCCCATCGTTGGCCAGCGCCTTGGGCTTGAGTGCGATGAAGTAGGCAATCAGATCACGGTAAGCCGGAAAGACGCTGTCGCGTAGGGCCGCCGCTGTCTGTTCCAGCAATTTTGCGCGGGTCGCCGCATCCATTTTATCGCTCGGAATTTGATCGAGTTTTTCCTTGAACGAGAGATACAGCGCATGCTGCTGCGGCGGCTTGGCGATAAAGGCCTGCATCTGCAGCAGCACTTTTTCGACGGTAAAACGCGGCGGTATCACGCCTTTGGCCTCGCGCTGTTTCAGTGAAGCGATCAGTTGCGTGAATTTCAGCGGGAAGCGATGGAGGCGGTGGATGTAGTTTTCCGCCTCGGCGGCATTCGTCACCTGATGCATCTGCTGCATGAATTCGGGCAGCGCGCTCTGAATGCCGGCGTTCTGATTGACGGGAAAATCGTGCTGCAGATACGGTTCGCCATCGACCTGTATCTGCAAATAGTAATGCAGGGCGTCATAAGACAGGCGCCCTTCCTGATCGAGGGCGGCGCGGTCGTAACGGTCGAGCGTGGCGACATCGCTTCGCACTTCGCGCGCCATCTCGTACTCATGCTCGGGAGAGGCGTCACTGAGTTTGCCGCCATAAAAGTCTAGCCATGATGGCAGCATGTGCATGCTCGTGAGTAGCTCAGGGCGGTCGAGCGCAACGCTGGCGAAGACACGGGTGTAAAACCAGTCCAGTCTCAACGGCTTGAAATAAATCGTGTGCAAGACCAGCGCCGTCCCCATCACCAGCGCCATCACAATCGCCGCCAGTAACGCCGTGCCAAAGTACTTCGCGAGACGCTTCATGCACTCTTTCCATCATGATGAAGATAGCAACATAAATCATTATTTTGGAATTGTCACTTTTCTCATCTTTTCAATACTCACGATGTCTTCGCTGACGGTGGGCCGCATGGCTATCGCCGGTGCCTCCCCAATATGGAAAATAAATTTATCGAGAGAAAAACCGATATAAAATTAATAATAAACATGCGTGCTCAGGTATGCGGAGAATCTGCAAAATTGTCCGTGGTTCCAATGTAACAAACAGCGTGGCAATACAAAAATTCAATGTGAAAAATCAGGCGACACCTGAAGCCTCAAGCACCTCTATATCGCTCTCAAATCTTCAATCACATCTTCAATCACAAGGAAGAATGGAAATGCGTGGTCTTAATAATAAAATTATTAATCTCTCAGTATTTTGTTGTGCGTTTTTATTGTTTGGTTGCGGAAGCGGCGGCGGTACAGCGACACCGGTGGGAACGGCTGCTTCCACATACACAGTCAGTGTCACCGTCAGTGGTCTTAATGGCACAGGATTAATTTTGCAAAATAATGCTGGCAATAATTTGTCGGTCACAGCGAACGGCGTAAATACTTTTTCAAGCGCTTTGACGACCGGTACAAATTACCTTGTTTCAGTTTTAACGCAACCGAGTTCCCCGACTCAGAGCTGCCTGCTAAAAAATGAAAGCGGCGTTGTCGCATCTGCTAACGTCAGCGATATCAGTCTGGTTTGCCACGGCGTTGGCCGTTTTGCCTATTTCGTCAACCAGGGCAGCAACACGGTTTCCGCATATGCCATCAGCGCCAGTACGGGGATATTAAGTGCAGTCAACGCAAATATCGCAACGGGAACGGGGCCATCGACAATTTCCGTCACACCCAACGGCCAATTTGCTTACGTGACCAACGTCAGCGATAACAATATCTGGATTTATTCTGCCAATACCGCTACCGGCGCGTTAACTTACACCGGTAATTCTATTGCAACGGGAAACAACCCCAATTCTGCCGTTATCGACCCTGGCGGAAAGTTTTTTTATGTCGGAAATTTTGCTGACAATACAATCTCTGTCTACGCCATCAATTCCAGCACCGGCGCTTTGACAAATACCGGTGCGGCCACAGTGACCGGCACAAATCCTTATTCAATAAAAATTGATCCAAATGGAAGTTTTTTATATTGCACAAATTATTCCGACAATACAGTTTCGACGTTCAAAATCAATTCATCCACGGGAGCGTTATCGAGCATAGGCACGGCGGTCGCCACAGGCACGACGCCAATGGCCCTCAATATTGCCCCCAACGGAAAATTTGCTTATGTTTTAAATGCTGGCAGCAACACAATCTCCACCTACTCATTGAATACGACAACAGGCGCGCTGACAGCGGCAGGAAGCGCTATCGCCACTGGCAATGTGCCAAGCGCAATTAGCTTTGATCCAACCGGAAAATTTGCCTATGTTGTAAATGATTACAGTACGAATGTGTCTATCTTCGCAATAAACAGTAGCACGGGCGCATTGACTGATACGGGATTGACGGCATCAACAGGGAACGGACCTGTTTCCATGGCAGTTGATCCGAGTGGCCAGTTCGCGTACATCACAAATTTGCGCAGCAACACCGTGTCGATGTACACGATGAACACGCTGACGGGAGCATTGGCAAGTAATGGCTCAGCAATTGCGACTGGCAGTTATCCAAACGCAATTATCATTGTCAATTAAACCTCGATCGTGATGCGGCCAGCCTGGCATTCTGGCTCCACCACGCGTCGACCCACGCATTCCGCTCATCGCCCGCAATGAATGGACACAAAACAAGGGCGACGGCCCGGAATTTTCAGGATGGGCGTCAATTGACCCAACTGACGCCATCATTTTTATCTGATCGCCTTATACGCGGTTTTTAAAAAATTCCTTTTCCCAGCCACGTTGAATCATGAATTCGGTGACCGGCCCGACAATACGCTGCGGGCCGGCCGTCGGCCTATCTTTAAGATGTCTTCGGCATGGCCAGCTCCTCGCGCGCACCCCCTTTCGACTCGTCTTCTTTTCTGTAGGCGAAGCGGTAAAGCAAGGGAAGAACCAGCAGCGTCAAGGCCGTTGACGACAAAATTCCGCCAATAACCACCGTGGCAAGAGGCCGTTGAACTTCGGCCCCGGTCCCGGTCGCGATAGCCATCGGCACAAAGCCAAGAGAGGCCACCAAGGCCGTCATCAGTACCGGGCGAAGACGTGTCAGTGTCCCTTTCTGAATGGCCTCCGACAAGGGCATGCCATCGTCCCGCAGGGTCCGGATGAAGGAAATCATCACCAGGCCATTGAGCACCGCCACGCCGGATAGTGCGATAAATCCGACGGCGGCGGAAATGGATAAGGGGATATCGCGCAGCCACAGAGCGATGATGCCGCCAGTGAGCGCAAAAGGTATTCCGCTAAACACCAGCAAGCCATCCTTGATGTTGCCAAACATGACAGAGAGAAGCATGAAGACCAGGAATAGCGCGAGCGGCACAACAATTTTCAGGCGCTGGGCTGCAGACTGCAGCTGCTCAAACTGACCGCCCCAGGCCGTCCAATAGCCGGCCGGAATCTTGACCTTTTGTTGAATCAGCTGTTCCGCATCCGCCACAAATGAACCCATGTCCCGGCCGCGAACGTTGGCGCTGATGACGATGCGCCGCTTCCCTTCTTCCCGGCTGATTTGATTCGGGCCAGGGCGGATGTCCAGAGTGGCGACTTCACTCAAGGGAATGAAGTTGGCGCGCAATCCGCCGTCAGCGGCACGCGGCAAGGAAATGGGAAGGCGCTGCATCGCATCGAGATCGTTACGTATGGCCTCAGGCAAGCGTACAACAATAGTGAAGCGGCGGTCGCCCTGAAATAAGATGCCCGCCTCTTTGCCGCCGATGGCAGTTGAGACCGCATCTTGTACGTCGGCGACATTTAGTCCATAGCGCGCCGTCTTTTCTCTATCGATATCAACGCTTAGCATTGGCAGCCCTTCAGTTTGCTCAACCTTTACATCGCTTGCCCCTGGCACCGTTGATAGTACCGACGCGATGCCAGCCGCACTGCGCTCCAAGGTTTCCATGTCGTCGCCGAACAGCTTTATTGCGACATCGCTGCGGATCCCGGAAATGAGCTCATTAAACCGCAGTTGAATCGGTTGCGAAAATTCGTAGGCGTTGCCTGGAATTGTCGCCGCCGTCGCCTCGATTGCTGCCAGCAAGTCATCCCGCGACTTTTTGGGAGAGGGCCACTGGTCCACAGGTTTCAGCATGACGTAGCCATCCGAAATATTCGGCGGCATTGGGTCCGATGCAATTTCCGCCGTTCCTGTACGAGCAAAAATACGTTCGATTTCAGGATGCTTGCTCTTTAGCGTACGTTCCACATGCTGTTGCATTGCCAGCGATTGCAAAAGACTGGTACCGGGAATGCGCATCGACTGCATGGCAAAATCGCCCTCGTTCAAACTGGGCGCGAATTCACTGCCGAGCCTTGTCGCCAGCAAACCCGACAAAACGAGCACCACAAGCGCACTCGTCAGAACAACAGGCCCGTTGTCCATGACACGCCGCAGCAAGGCTTCATATCCGCGTTTGAGCGCCAGCATCATCCTGTTTTCTTTTTCTTCTACTTTATCGCCGATAAATAGCGCAACAGCGGCCGGGACAAAGGTCATCGACAACATCATCGCCCCGAGCAATGCGATAAGCACCGTGATCGCCATTGGCTGAAACATCCGCCCTTCGACGCCGGTCAAGGCGAAAATTGGAAGATAGACGGCCATGATGATAAGCTGGCCGAACAGCAGCGGCCTGCGCGCTTCTCCGGCGGCGGCAAACACCTCGTGGAAGCGTTCCTCGCGCGTCAATTGGCGTCCCATGCGCGCTTGCGCATGCGTTAGGCGCCGGACGCAGTTTTCTACGATAACGACCGAACCATCGACGATGATGCCGAAGTCGAGCGCTCCCAGGCTTAACAGGTTCGCGCTGACCTTGTATGACACCATGCCGGTAAAGGTGAACAACATCGACAGTGGAATGACCATCGCCGTAATGAGCGCGGCACGGATGTTCCCCAAGAATAAAAACAGGATGGCCAGCACCAGAGCCGCGCCTTCGAGAAGATTATTCTTGACCGTCCTGATAGCCTTGTCTACCAACACCGTGCGGTCGTACACCGTCACTGCCCGCACACCGGCCGGCAAGCTTCGATTAATCTCCACCATTTTTTTATCGACAGCATGAGATACGACACGGCTGTTCTGGCCTGTCAGCATGAATACGGTGCCCAGCACCACTTCGCGACCATTTTCGCTTGCCGCGCCATTCCTCAACTCCTTGCCGATTTCGACCGTGCCGACATCACGGATTCGGATCGGAATACCTTTAACCGAGCCAAGAGTGATATTGCCGATATCGGCAATGGTATGGACCTGGCCCGGCGCCCGTACCAGCAATTGCTCGCCATTTTTCTCGATATAGCCGGCACCTGCATTGCCATTATTACGTTCAAGCGCAAGCACTATGTCCTGCAGCGTGAAGCCATATGAGGCCAGCTTTCCTGTGTGAGGGGCGACCTGATATTCCTTGGCATAGCCGCCAATCGAATTAATCTCTGTGACGCCGGCGACGTTGCGCAGCTGGGGCTTGATAATCCAGTCCTGGATTTCGCGCAGATCAGAGGGCGTGTAAGGTGTGCCATCGGGCTTTCTGGCGTCATCTTCAGCTTCGACAGTCCAAAGATAGATTTCACCGAGGCCCGTCGAGATCGGTCCCATCGCAGGCACAATGCCGGCCGGCAGCCGCTCCTTGGCTTCCTGGATGCGCTCGTTGACCAGCTGCCGGGCAAAGAAGATATCGGTTCCATCCTTGAAAGTGACCGTAATTTGCGAAAGGCCATACCGGGAAAGAGAGCGTGTCTGCTCTAAATGAGGAAGACCTGCCATTACCGTCTCGAGCGGGTAGGTAATCCGCTGCTCGGTCTCCAGCGGAGAATAGCCGCGAGCCGATGTGTTGATTTGCACTTGAACATTCGTGATGTCCGGCACGGCATCAATAGGCAGCTTCTGGTAACTATAAATTCCCAGGGCAGCCATAGCCAGCACGGCCACGAGAATGAGCCATCGCTTTTCGATGGCAAAGAGTATGATGCGGTCAAACATTGTCTCTATCCTTCACATCAATGGGCGTCTTCGGCGCTGGCTTTACCGAGTTCGGCTTTAAGAACAAAAGAGCCTTGTGCGGCGTATTGGCTGCCGGCCTTTAAGCCATCACGTATCTCGGTCATCTTTCCGTCCGTTTTTCCGGGTAGCACGGTTCGCGCTTCGAAACCCCCATTTACGCGAACAAATACCGTCGGTTTGCCGGCAACAGTCTGAATGGCTTCAGATAGCACCGCGACCGCAGCCTTGAAGGCCGTCGATGCGACATCAACCGTGACGAACAGACCTGGGCGCCAGGAAGACTGGGGGTTGGCAAGGACCACGCGCGCTTGCGCGGTACGTGTCTGCTCCCCCACAAGAGAACCGACATAGGTAATTGTGCCGTTGGCGCGCATCTCGGAAGAGTCCGCCTTGATTACGGCCTTGGCACCAAGCCGGACCGTATCCAAACTGCGCGCCGGTACCGCAATATCCGCCCACACGGTCGACAGATCGGAGATGGTGAAGATATTGGCGTCTTCCTTGACCGCCTCGCCCTGTGCAATGTGCTTTTCCACGATGACGCCATCAAAAGGCGCGCGCAACTCATAGGTATTGAGTGTGCCGGCGCCTTGAATGGCGGCGCCCAGTGCGCGCAATTTCTGTTGCGCGTTCTGTTGCGCGATTTCTGCCTCCTGCATCGCATGACGTGCCTGCAGATAGTCCTGCTCCGCTGACACTTTGTCTTCCCACAGTTTTTTTTCACGCTCGAACGTCGTCTTTGCGAGCGCCAGCTTCTTCTGTGCCGTCAGGAATTCACTGCGCTGCTCTGATAAAGCAATACTGGATATGACTGCCAGTACCTGGCCTTTCCTGACATTCTGGCCCAGGTCGGCGCGCACGACTTCCACAATGCCAGCGAGCCGGGGCACGACATGGGCGGTTCTGTCGTCGTTGAAGCGAATTTCACCAGGCATCGTGAGCACGCCAGTAATTGCGGCCGGCGCGGCCGTCTGGACTGAAATGCCGGCGGCAAGCATCTGCGCGGCGCTCAATGAAATGCGGTCGGCGTGTTGCGCAGTCTGCCTTACCGTGTTCGATACTGCAGCGCTTATTTGCGTTTCCTGCGCGGCCGTTCCGGCCGGCTTTTTCGCCAATGGAAATACGATGAAACACCCGAGCATGATACCGATTGCAAGCACGCCAAGCGCCAGCATCGTCTGTCTGTTGCCAAATTTGATTTTCATATTTCACTCTTATTGAAAATTGTCCGAGCCCGCGCTACCTACCAGGCGTGCGATGTCTGCCGCGGCGCGATGGACGTCGCCGAGCGCTCTGAGATATTGGGCTTTGGTCTGAAGTAATGTGCGTTGGGCATCAAGAAGTTCCAGATAGGCGAACTTCCCATACTCGAAGCCGGTGCTGGCGGCCTCAAACGCCTTGTTTGCCCCGGGCAGAATTTCAGCGCGTATCATTGCCACCTCGGCACTGGCCGACTCGAACTGTGCATATGCCTGGGCTAACTCCATGCTCAGGTTTGTCGAGATTGCGGAAAACTCGTCGCGGGCTTTATCGGTGCGGCGCAGCGATTCCAAGACATTGCCCTGGTTGCGATCAAACAACGGGAGCGGAATCGACAGCCCGACAATGGCCTGCTTACGCCCCAACTCTTCCGAACGCTTCACGCCAAGCGTGAGAGCAAGATCAGGAAGACGTTTGCTGCGCTCCAGCGCCGCTACCGCCTGGCGACGCTCCACTTCTACCTGGGCGCGTGCAAATGCTGGCGATGACGGCAATTGCGCGTTCAGGCTGGCGAAATCGGGGACGGCAGGCATCTCGTCAAGAGCGCCGAGCGCCGACAAAAAGCGGGCGGCGCTACGGCCCCAGAACGATGAAAGATGATTACGCGCCATTGCCAAGTCGGATTTGGCCTGCAATAACTGCAGACGGACTGCAGCTTCGGCGACCCGCGCTTTGGTCTCATCAACAGGCGAAATTTTGCCGGCGCTGACGCGCCTGGCGGCCGACATGGTCGTGCGCTGCGCATTCGCGACGGCCTCGGCGCTTAGCGTCAAGCGCTCCTGCGCCACCAGCACCTCGTAAAAGGCTTTGGTGACATCGGCACGAACTTCCAGCCATTTGGCGCGCAGCTCCGCAGCGGCAAGCTCCCGGCTTTTTTCCGCGACGCCGATGCGCTGCGTGCGCTTGTCGCCCAACTCAATCGGTACGCTGAGCTGAACCACGGTTTCCCGTGTTTCGCGCCGCCGGTCGAGGGCGTTCAGGTCGATCGAAGGATTGGGCCGCAGGCCCGCCTGCAGTACGGCGCCGGTCTGGGCATCCAACTCCTGTCGGCCGGCCGACAG
>JAIZVZ010000161.1 GCA_021768485.1 Oxalobacteraceae bacterium
CCAAGGAAATCAAGACCCTGATCGACGATTCGGTCGACAAGGTCGAGCAGGGCGGCCGCCTGGTCGATGAAGCCGGGCGCACGATGGATGAAATCGTCAGCAGCGTCAAGCATGTGGCCGACATCATGAGTGAAATCACGGCGGCCAGCCAGGAACAGAGTTCGGGCATCGAACAGGTCAATCTGGCCGTCACGCAGATGGATGAAATGACGCAGCAAAATGCAGCGCTCGTCGAAGAAGCCTCGGCGGCGGCCGAGAGCATGCGCGACCAGGCCCAGGCCTTGCTGCAGGAAGTGAGCCAGTTCAAGGTCAGCGGCGCGCAAAATCATATCAAGCAGCAAGCGGCGGCTTCGCCGCGCCTCCAGAGCGCCGCGCCGCCCAGGCCTGCTGTCAAGCCTAAAGCCGCGGCCAAGCGGCTGACCGTGGTCCCTTCGGCAGTGCCTCAAGCTGCGCCTCAAGCTGCGCCGCAGTCAAAGACGGCCTTGCCAGTCGCCGATGCCGAGGGGGCATGGGAAGAATTTTAAAGGCGATGCATGCCGCCCGGCCGGCCATGCGGGCAAGGTCAAAGGCGCTTGCCCGAAAGGGCGGCGAAAATGGCGTGGCGTGGGCGTGATGCAATCTCAGGACGGGGCAATCAGGACGGGACAATCAGGACGGGACAATCAGGACGGGGCGCTCGGGCATGGCTAATCGTCTTGATTGTGTTGATAGTTTGCAATAATTATATTTCCATTGGGAAATGGTTTATACTAGCAGCGGACGCTCGCCAGCGCTCCCCCCTTGATTTCAAGATGGTCAAAATCCTTCTTTTTAGCCCTGATCGGAATCATCCTGATCTCGTAATCAGTCCGAATGCATCAGGTCTGCGGTGAAAAATTACGACTGAGCAATCTTCATTGCGCCATCGCCGAGCGCCACGTGATTCCTTTTAAGAAAAAAAAGAAAAATGCCTCAATTTATCAATAACCTGAATATTGGCCGCCGCCTTTCGCTTGGCTTTGCGGTCATTTTGTTTTTTGCACTGATAACCATTGTTGTCAGCATCAATCGCTTGAATACGGTTGCCAGCGCCGCCCAGTCCCTGCTCGACGAACCATTGACCACCGAACGCCTGATTGGCGACTGGTATCGCAACGTCCATACAACGATACGGCGCACGCAAGCCATCATCAAGAGCAGCGACCCCTCGCTGGCCGACTTTTTTGCCGATGAAAACGTAGCGTCGAGCAAGTCTTCCAGCGAATTGCAAAAGGCGGTCGAGCAGCATATGAAGTCGGACAAGGAAAAAGCCTTGTTCGATGCGGTTGCCGAAGCCCGCAAAGGCTATCTGCTTGAGCGCGATGCCGCGATCGCCTTGAAAAAGGCGGGCAAGCTCGTCGAGGCCAATCAGATGCTCGAACAGAAATTCATCCCGACTTCGAAACTCTACGTCACCGCCATCGAAGCCATGGTGGCCGAGCAGCGGCGCCAGATCGCCGAGGAAACGACCGATATCGCCGCCATCAATGTCGCCAGCCGCAATCTGATGATCGTGCTCGGCGTGATCATGCTGGCGTTGGGCACCGCGTGCGCGATGCTGCTCGGCCGTTCGATCACTGCGCCATTGGCGCGCGCGGTTGTGGTAGCGCGGCGCGTGGCGGCCGGCGACCTGACCTCCGAAGTGCATAACGAAAGCCGCGACGAAACAGGGCAATTGCTTGATGCCCTGCATGAAATGAACACCAATCTGTCGCACCTGGTCGGCGGCGTGCGGACCTCGACCGACACCATGTCGGTGGCCGCGCATGAAATTGCGGTCGGCAATGCCGACCTCTCGCGGCGCACCGAATCGCAGGCCAGCTCGCTCGAAGAGACTTCGAGCACGATGGAAGAACTCACTTCAACCGTCAAGCAAAATGCCGACAATGCGCACGAAGCCAACCAGCTCGTGGTCTCGGCCAGCGGCATAGCCGTCAAGGGCGGCAGCGTGGTCGGCGAAGTGGTGCAGACGATGGGCGCGATCAAGGACAGCTCGCGCAAGATCGTCGACATCATCGCCGTCATCGACGGCATTGCGTTCCAGACCAATATCCTGGCGCTGAACGCGGCGGTGGAGGCGGCGCGCGCCGGCGAGCAGGGCCGCGGCTTTGCCGTGGTGGCGGCTGAAGTGCGCAGCCTGGCGCAG
>JAIZVZ010000117.1 GCA_021768485.1 Oxalobacteraceae bacterium
GCAGCAGCAGCCGGCTTGGCGGCCGTCGCATTGACGTCTTGCGACCAGGCGGGCTGGATGGCACAGCATAGCAAAAGGGCTGCTAATTTGATGCTGGGCATCGGATTCTTGGCATTGCGCATAGTGTACAAAGCGTTCATGGTGACGTGGATAAAATAGGTAAAACCGGCCCCGGTCAAGTTCAAAGCAGGCTCAAAGCAGGCAAAATCTGGGCATTAAAACAGCATACTATTGTCTACTACATAAAATAATTGCAATTACTCTTTGTTACGTCCTGCCTGGCGAGCGCGCTTCGCACGCGCGCCGCCTGGACAGCTGCGACCTCGCCGGACCTTGATGGGCGAAGACAAGCAACGCGCATGAAAGCGGCCGGCAAGCCGGCGAGAAATTCAATTTTTAAGGGTTCGCATTCAATTTCTGATAGCCGGAAATCCCTTTGCTGAGCGCGTCGAGCGGATTGGAGCCGAGCCTGGACAAGCCGTTCAGCTCGAGCTGGATGAAAAATGAGCTCGACGAAGTCGAGGTCGTTGCCGCATAGCGCTGGGCAACCAGACGCAAGACCCAGCAATCGGCATTGTATTCGGCGCCAAGCAAACCATCGACGATGCGATGATCGAGCAGCGAACGGCTGATGCGGCTGACGCCATACCAGCGATTGCCGATCGGCCACTGGCCCGACAAATCGACCTGCTTGAAGCTGTCTGTCGTGCCATCGTCGAGCGTGCGATATTCGAGATTGAGCACATGCTTGGCCGCAGGTTGCCACTGCACGCCGTAATTGCTGCTGTAAATCTTTCTTTCACTTTCGCTATATTCGACGGTACTCTCGACGCCCCAGTTCTTGTTGATGCGGCCAGAGGCCGATACCATCAGATCGGGGTGACCGGTAGTCGAGGTCGAGCTCGAATCGAGCAGAACCTTCGGCGGCGTGATATAGAAACGCTGGCCAATCGTCAGGCGCAGGCGCTCGGCGCCGTTACTCTCGATGAAACGCGAAGTCACCGCTGCCGTGATCTGGTTGGCATCACCGATGCGGTCGCTGCCGACGAAGCGGTTTTCGCTAAACATCTGGGCATAGTTGAAAGTGGCCAGGGCGCTATCGAAATTCGGGAACAGCGACTGGTCGCGATACGGGGTATACAGATAAAACAGGCGCGGTTCCAGGGTTTGCGTCATCGCCTCCCCCATGAACTTCGCATCGCGCTCGTAGACCAGGCCGCTGTCGAGCGAAAAAGTCGGCACGGTACGGTGCAAATTGGCTGGCTGTCCCGAGGACGGATTTTCCAGCTCATAAGAACTGGCATTGACCGACACCTTGGGCGTGAGGTAATACCCTTGCGCCGTGATCGGGTAACTCAGCTGCGGGTTGATCACCATGCGCGTGCCGCGCACCAGGGTAGGATGCCAGAAACGCGTAAATTCGGAGTCCAGGCTCCAGTCGAAGCCATGGACGTCGTAGCGCCCTGCATGCAGATTAAGCTGCGGCAACAGGGAGTACGGGCGCGAGATCAGCAGGCTCGAATCGGTCGCCGAGGCCGGGTCTTGCCAGACCTGGTAACTGAGCACGCGCGCCGAGACATTCCAGAACTGCGCGCCGTAGTCGGTGCGCAGTTCGCGCGCCAGCTGGCGCTCCGAACTGGCGATGATCGAGTTGGTGAAATTGCTTGGATAAAGATAGTCGGAATCGCCCTTGACGTTCCAGCCATAAGACCAGCCCGGCAAAATCGTCTGCGTATGCTTGGACGAGATCGCGTAGCGGTTGGTGCCGGTCACCTGGTCGTCCGGCAGATATTCGATGGTGGTCTCGCCGAAATAGTCATTGCCGAGATAGCGGCCGTCGAACGCCATCTGCGCGCCGCGCTTGGCGATAACTTTCGGCGTGACCGTCAAATCGCGGTTTGGCGCGATATTGAAATAATAGGGCAGCGCAAATTCAAACCCGCCCTTGGACGTCGCACCCACGGTCGGCGGCAGCCAGCCCGACTTGCGGGCGCCCGAAATCGGAAATGACATGCCCGGCGCAGTCGGCAAGATCGGCACCCCCTGGAAATAGAGCGTGGTGCCCGAGGCCGTGCCGACGTCGCGGCCGGTATCGATCTGCAGCGTATTGGCGCGCAAATACCAGTCCGGATTCGGCCCTTCGCACGTGCTGTAGGTGCCGTTAAAGGCGGTGGACTGATATTCGTTTTCAAATTCAACGCGCTCGGCCTTGCCCTGGCCGTTATTGAGGTCGATCTTGTATTCGGGATTGAGAATCGACCCGGTTCCAGAATCGAGCTTCAGATGCAGATGCTCGCCGGTATAGGTATCGCCAGAACGGCGGATGACCACATGCCCGGTGGCGTCGATCTCGTCCTCGACATTGTCGTAGGTCGCATGGTCGGCATTGACCTTGGTCTCGCCATGCACCACTTCAATATCGCGATCGAGGTCGACTACGCGATCGGCGCGACCGACGATCTGGTCGGCCAGTGTGGTAGTGGGCGCATTGGCGTCCTCGGCATTTTTTGTCTTGGGTTTGGTCTGGCCGTAAGCCGACGACGCCAGGGCGGTCGCCATCAGCGCAACAACAATAATCCGCAGACGCAAAGACGATTGGGGGAAAGATGACCAGATCATGAAACGAAGCTATCCAATAACATGGCAGGCGATTTTTTAATTTGAATCCCTTATTATATGGGAATCTGCTCGATTAACCCGATTCTGTGACCCCATCAATGACATTTAAGTCCGAAACTTCGCCATTTTTCTCTTCCGAGACCCTAAAAACCGCTCTGGAGAGCACCCAATTACGCTCCTGGCTGGCGACACTGGCGGCTCCGGCTCCGGGCGTGGCGGCCGATTCGCTGCGCCCCGGTCCGCTACTGGCACCGAGTCCGCAGGAGCAGCCCCGGTATTACCGGGTCGATGCCGCCTCGGGGTCAGGGGCAGGGGCAGATTCAGCTTCAGCCACGGCCGCCGGCAGTTATCTGGTGGTGGCCGCCGGCAGCGGCCTGCCCGCACTCGAGCAAAAAACCGCCATTTTCACCGAAGCCGGCCTGTGCGTGCCGCCGATCGTGGCCACCGAACCCAGGCTCGGCCTGGCGCTGATGCTCGACCTCGGCGCCCCGGCCTATCTGCATCAGCTCGGCCTCGACAGCGCCCACCAGTTGTATATGGATGCGATCGGCGCCCTGCTGCTGCTGCAAAGCCACAGCCAGCCCGAGCAGTTGCCCGACTACGGGCGCGGTCAGATGCAGGCTGAAATGTCGCTGTTCGTCGATCATTTCCTCGGCCAGCATCTGAAGCTGACGCCCGGCGCGCTGCAGATGACGCAGTTACAAAAGGTGTTCGAGGCCATTCTGGCCAATACGGGCGCCCAGCAGACCGTCTATATCCATCGTAATTTTCAGTCGCGCAATCTGCTGGCCATGCCGGGTACGCCGGGCATTCTCGCCTGCGAAGGCGCGGCCTATGGCCCGATCACTTACGATCTGGTTTCGCTGCTGCGCGATGCGGCCATCGCCTGGGACGAAGAGATGGTGCTCGACTGGGTCGTGCGCTATTGGCAGAACGCCAAACAGGCCGGCCTGCCGGTCGATCCCGACATCGACGCCTTTTATCGCGACTTCGAAATGATGGGCGTGCAGCGCCATCTGATGCAACTGGGCCTGTTCGCGCGCCTGGCTTACGAACACGGCGACAGCAGCCATCTGGCCGACATGCCGCAATTGCTCGAATACATACGCAAGGCTTGCAACCGCTACAGCGTGCTCAAGCCTTTGGCGCGCCTGCTCGACGAATGGGAGCAAAAGCAGCCGCAAGTCGGGTATACATTTTGAAGGCGCTGCTCCGGGTCGAGCCGCGCGATGCCGGCGCCGGCGTGCTGGCGACGGTACGCGGCCGGCCCTTGATCGTTTCCCATATCGTGGCGCTGGTACGCGCCGGGATCGGCGAGATCATCGTCAGCACGGCCGCCGCAAGCGACGACTTGCAGGCGGCGCTCGGCGACGGCAGCCGTTTCGGCGCGCATCTGAAATATGCGCCGGCCGCCGCCGGCGACATGCGCGAGGCCATCACCGCCGCCCTGCCCTTGCTCGGAAGCGATCCGTTCATCGCCCTGCCGGCGCATCTCTATTGTCCCCACTTCGACTTTGAAGAGGCCAAATCGGTGCTGGAAGACTGCGATGTGCTCGGCAACCCCTATACGCCGGAACAGCGCGATATCGGCTGGCTCTACCTGCTCAAGAACGGCGGCGACAAAAATGAGGACGGCGACGGCGGCCGCTTTGGGCTGCAGTTGTATACCGTACAATGCGAGGGGGCGCCGCGTTATGCATTTTCGGGAATCGGCGTCTACCGGCCCGAGCTGTTTGCAGCGCCGGACGACAAACCAGGCGAGAGGCCGGCGAACTGGCTGCAGCTGCTGCGCATGCACGCCGCGCGCGGCCGGCTCGGCGGCGAACTGTATCCGGGACCTTGCAGCCCGGTCGACACGCTGTCGCAACTGCAGATGCTTAATGCGCCACCGATTCTTTTGAAAGGAATGCCGGATGTATGAATGCCACGCGCTGCGCCGCACCAGATTGCTGGCGCAGATGCAGGCCGCGGGCGGCGGCATCGCACTTATCCCGACGTCGCTGGAGTCGTTGCGCAACAATGACGCCAGCTATCCATACCGCCACGACAGTTCATTTTACTATCTGACCGGCTTTACCGAACCGGAGGCGGCACTGGTGCTGGTGGCGCACGAAGAGCGCCTGCAAAGCATATTGTTTTGCCGCGAAAAAATCCCCGAACGCGAAATATGGGATGGCTTCCGCCATGGTCCCGATGGCGCCTGCAGCCTGTTCGGCTTCGACCAGGCCTTTCCGATTGCCGCGCTGAAGACGCTGCTGCCCGACTGGCTGGCCACCGCTCCATCCCTGTTTTACGCCTTCGGCTGCGCCCGCCCGGACGCCATCGTGCATCGCTGGCTCGACACCACCTGCCAGGCGGTAGGCAGCGCGACCAGGGCTTCGCCGCGCAGCATCGATATCGCGCCGCTGATTAATGAGATGCGCCTGATCAAGGACCAGAGCGAAATCGCGCTGATGCAGAGCGCGGCCGACATTTCTGCCGCCGCCCACCGGCGGGCGATGCGGGCCTCGAAACCCGGCATGTTCGAATATGAAATAGAAGCTGAGCTGTTATACGAATTTCGCAAGAACGGCGCCCAGGCGCCGGCGTATACCAGCATCGTGGCGGCCGGCGCCAATGGCTGCGTGCTGCATTACGATGCCAACAACGCCCGCTGCAAGGATGGCGACCTGGTGCTGATCGACGCCGGCTGCGAGTTCGGCAGCTATGCCTCCGACATCAGCCGCACCTACCCGGTCAATGGCCGCTTTTCTGCGCCGCAGCGCGATCTGTATGAACTGGTGCTGGCCGCCCATCAGGCGGCGCTGGACGCCATTGCGCCGGGGCGGCCCTATCTCGAAAGCCATGAGAAGGCGGTGCGGGTGCTGGCCGCCGGCATGCTCGAATTCGGCCTGCTCGACCGCAATATGTGCGGCGAACTCGACGATGTCATCGCCAGTCAGGCCTATCGCCAGTTCTACATGCACGGCACCGGCCATTGGCTGGGTCTGGACGTGCATGACGTCGGCCAATATCGCGAGCCGGTGCTGTTCGGCGAAAAAGACCCGGCGCGGCCGCACCGCAAGCTCGAAGCCGGCATGGTGTTGACGGTCGAACCGGGAATTTACGTGCGGCCGACGCCGGGCGTGCCGGAAAAATACTGGAATATCGGCATTCGTATCGAGGACGAGGTGCTGGTCACCGCCGACGGCTATCACGTCCTCTCCCACGCCGCGCCGAAAAGCATCGGCGAAATCGAAGCCCTGATGGCGCAATGACATGACACTCCTGCCTCCCGCCCCGAATTCCACTCCGGCTTGCCTGTCGAACTTCTCGCCGAACCTCGCCCCTGCTGCTTCCCATCGGTTCGCCATCTGCGGCGCCGGCCCGGTCGGCATGGCTTGTGCGGCATTTCTGGTGCAGGGCGGCGTGCCGCCGGCGGCAATCGCGCTCATCGACGGCAAGACCGTGGCCGAGGCCCGACGCGATCCGCGTTCGATCGCCCTGTCGTACGGCAGCCGCCTGCTGCTCGAGCAATTGGGTGCCTGGCCGATCGAGGCCAGCCCGATTCATCAGATCCACGTGTCGCGCGCCGGCCGTTTCGGCCGCACCGTGATCGATCGCGCCGAACAAGGCGTCGAGGCGCTCGGCTACGTCGCCCAATACGGCGCCATCGTCGGTGCCTTGGCCGATGCCTGCGAACGGGCCGGCGTCGAGAACCGGCGACCGCTGCAGGTGCATGACTGCACCGAGCAGAACGAGGCGGTGGTACTAAGTCTTGGGGCAGCCGGCGGCAAGCATGAGACAATCCGCGCCGCGCTGGCCATCCAGGCCGAAGGCGGCGTCTTCAAACAGCAAACCGCGCGCCGGATCCAGCGCGATTACGGACAGACCGCCATCATCGCCCACATCACGGCCAATACGCCGCAGCAGCATCGCGCCTATGAACGCTTTACCGACCAGGGACCGCTGGCGCTGCTGCCGCAACAGGATGCCGATACGGCCGCGGGCTACAGCCGTTATGCGCTGGTCTGGTGCGTGCGCCCGCAGCGCGCTCAAGACCTTCTGGCGCTCGGCGACGCCGCTTTTTTACAGCAGTTGCAGCAAGCCTTCGGCAACCGGCTCGGGCGCCTGGTCGGCTGCACGCCGCGCGCCGCCTTTGCCCTGGGCCTGAACGCCAATCAGCCGTGCACCGCAAGAACGGTGGCCATCGGCAATGCCGCGCAGACCTTGCATCCGGTCGGCGGCCAGGGATTGAATCTCGGATTACGGGACGCCTACGTGCTGGCGCGCCTGCTGGCGCAGGACGGGCACCCCGCCACGCTGAAAAAATTCGATGCGGCGCGGGCAGCCGACCGCGGCCTGACGATGCGCCTGACCGACAGCCTGGCGCGACTGTTCACGCGCGACAGCGGCCCCGGCCCGGCACCGCTGCAAGCCATGCTCGGCTTGTCGCTGGGACTGCTCGACGCCGCGCCGCTGGGCAAGCGCACACTGGCCGAATGGATGATGTACGGGCGGCGCATCGATTCGCTGGCGCCGCCCCAGGCCACCTGAGCCGTCCCTAGTTGCGGGCGCCCGCTTTCACCGCCCAGCCCTGGCTCTTGGCCAGTTTGGCCACCTCGGCCTCGAAACGCGCGAAGCGACGGTCGAGAATGCGCAATTGCGCCGCCTTGTCTGCGGCACTGAGGAATGAATAGCGGATGCTGTTGTAGGCCACGCTCTTGAGCGTATCGTACGATGGCCGGTAACGGCTGGCAAACAGCACATATTCGCCGCTGAGCTGATTGCGCGAGACGCCGGCATCGTCCGATGAAATGACGATCGGCACCGCATGCTGCAGATACACGCTGACCGGATGGGCCGCGCCCTCGACGCCAAGAATGAAGGCGTTGCTCGACAGGTTGATTTCAACCGCTATCTTGCGCGCCGCCAGCTGTGCCAGCAATTGCACGGCATCGGCTTCATGCGTGATGTCGACGCCGTGGCCGATGCGCTCGGCGCCCGCGGTCTCGACCGCATCGCGGATATGAAATTGCAGGCCGGCCGGCGGCACCATGCCTACCGCCAGCTCGCCGGCATGCAGGTCGAGATGTACCTGGGCGAAGCGCTGCTTGAGGAAATGGAACATCTTCATGTGCAGCTTGTAGTCGCGCATCGACACGATCGTATTTTCGGCGCCGACGATATTGACGCCGACAATCAGCTTGCTGCTTTGCGCCGATGAAAACGCCGTGTACAGCATCGAAAACACCTTGGCCGGCGGCAGCAGGCGCACGACATAGGACTGGTAGCGCATGGTGAAGTCGGCATCGTCGATACCGGCCGCATCGCCTTCGATCATCGCCACATAGTCGGCGACCTGCTTTTTGGTGCCGGCATCGCGGCTCAGAAAATCGTAAAACGGCGTCAGCGCGGCATCGACCTCGGCTTGCGAGGCATCCGGCGACAGGGCGTCGATGGCTGCAGCCAGGGCGGCATTATCGACCGCTGGCGAACCCTTCAACATGGTTTCGATGTATTGCAGGTTTTCGGCCTTGGCTTGCTGCTTCAGTATGCGCAGACCCTGATTGGTCGAAAACCCCGACACCGGGCCGAAGTAGCCGAAGGTGTCGAAAAACTGCTGGTCGGGCGGATTTTGCTGGTGCGAATGATTGGCAAAATCCTTGTCCGACCAGCGCATCAGCAACTGCCGGTAAAACTGGTTATCGGCGCGAATGGCATCGGCTTTCAGGCAATCGGGACCGGCGCCGCCCGGCGTCGTATTGACGCGGAATTGCTGCTGCTTTTTAGCCGGATCATTGTCGCGATAGACGCAATAACCCTGAGCGCCGAGCCAGTCGATATAAGTCTCGGCATACAGGGCGCCGGTGTAATGATGATGGATATCGCCGCCCTTGGGCAGCATGGTCATCAGCAGATCGAGTTCAGCCAGTTTGGGCGTGTCGCCGCTGACCAGCTGCGTGTAGTAGGCGCGTGTGGCCTGATAGTTGCGGCTGCCCGCATCCTTGGCCTGCGCTGCCGGCAGACCGGCCAGCAGGCTGAGGATACATACGGACAGCAGCGGCTTGAGCCATGGTTGTTTCAGACTGGGTGAAGACATGCGATATCGCTCCAGAGTCGGTAAAAGGTTTTTCCAGATCGCGGCACCGGCAAACAAAACCGGGCCGCAAAGCGAGCAAGCCGCTACCGCATGCAAATGCGATAGCGGCTTGTGAGTTTGAGACCGGTCGTCAACGACCAGGCCCATCAGCATTATTCATGCTTATTTAACTATTTATTCCACCACTTATTCCACCACTTATTCGACTGCCTTGACCATGTCTTCGATGACTTTCTTGGCATCGCCAAACACCATCATGGTCTTGTCCATGTAGAACAGCTCATTGTCGAGGCCGGCATAGCCGGCG
>JAIZVZ010000118.1 GCA_021768485.1 Oxalobacteraceae bacterium
AGCCTGTTAAAATCAGGGACTCGATTCTGACGGAAACCGCTCCATGAAATTTGCCTTTCTCGCCGATCCGCTGGCCGGCTTCAAGATTTACAAGGATTCAACCTATGCCATGATGCGCGAGGCGGCTCGCCGCGGTCATGAGATCTATGCCTTCGAACAGGGCGACATGGCGCTCGAAAATGGGGTCGTCAGTGCCCACATTGCCCGCATTCACCTGAGCGAGGACCCGCTCGCCTGGTACCGGGCCGAGCCGCGCCAGAACCGCCGCCTGAGCGATTTCGATGCCGTCATCCAGCGCAAAGACCCGCCGTTCGACATGGAATACATTTATGGCACCTATCTGCTCGAACTGGCGCAGGCGCAGGGCGCGCATGTCTTTAACCGGCCTGAAGCGATTCGCAATCACAATGAAAAATTGACGATTGCACAGTTTTCGCAATTTACCGCGCCGACCATGGTCAGCTGCGACGAAGCGCGGCTGCGGGCGTTTCATCTTGAACACCGCGACATCATTCTCAAGCCGCTCGACGGCATGGGCGGCGCCGGCATCTTCCGGATCAAGGAAGACGGCTTGAATCTGGGTTCGGTCATCGAGACGCTGACGGCCAATGGCGCCCGCACCATCATGGCGCAGCGCTTCATCCCCGATATCGCGCAGGGCGACAAACGCATTTTGCTCATTAACGGCAAAGTCGTGCCGTTTGCGCTGGCCCGCATCCCGCAAGCCGGTGAAGTGCGCGGCAATCTGGCCGCCGGCGGCACCGGCGTGGCCCAGCCTTTGACGGCGCGCGACCGTGAAATTGCCGAAACCCTGGCACCGATTTTGATCGCGCGCGGTCTGATGCTGGTAGGATTAGATGTTATTGGGAACTATCTGACCGAAGTGAACGTCACCAGTCCGACGTGCTTCCAAGAAATTACACAGCAAACGGGATTTCAGGTCGCCGCGCTGTTCATCGATGGGCTCGAAGCGGCGCCGCGGTGACACCCGGCCGTGATTGATCAATTTTGATACGGACAGACATGGTTGGCATTCTATTGTTGACTCACGCGCCGCTCGGCCAGGCCTTTATTGCGGCCTGCGCCCATGTCTTTCGCGGCCAGCCCGAGCAGATCGAGGCGATCGATGTCCTGGCCGACCAGGAGCCCGGCGAGGTCGATGCCCAGGCGCGCGAGGCGATCAAGCGGCTCGACACCGGTAGCGGCGTGCTCGTCATTACCGATGTCAAAGGCGGCACGCCGTCCAATTGCTGCTATCAGCTTGCCACGCCGGGCCGGGTCGAAGTCATCGCCGGCATCAGCTTGCCGATGTTGTTGCGTGCCATTACCTACCGCCGCGATACCCTCGATGTGGTGGTGGAAATGGCGCTGGCCGGCGGCCAGAACGGTGCCGTCAAGGTCGATAACCGGATTCGTCTCGGTCCCGGATGATGCATTGCATGGATTCTTCGAGTAACCCTCTTGCCCTTAGAAACGATAAAAAATGATACAAAAAGAGCTGCTCATCATTAATAAACTTGGCTTGCATGCGCGCGCATCGGCCAAGCTGACGCAATTGGCGGCGAAATTTCAAAGCGATGTCTGGCTCACCCGTAATGCGCGCCGCGTCAACGCCAAATCGATCATGGGCGTCATGATGCTGGCCGCCGGCAAAGGCGCCAAAGTCATGCTCGAAGCCGACGGCAGCGACGAGGTGGAATGCGTGGCCGCCATTCACGATCTGATTAACGACAAATTCGGCGAGTCCGAATAAACCCGTGCAGGGTTTGGGAGCAGATGGCACATCATTATGCATAGAAAAAACATGGCATCGTTTACCCTTCACGGCATTCCGGTCTCGCGCGGCATCGCCATCGGTCGTGCGCACCTGCTCACGCCGGCGGCGCTCGATGTCACGCACTACCTGATAGGCCAGGAGCTGGTCGAGGCCGAAGTGCTGCGCCTGCAGCAGGCGATCGAGGCGGTGCGCACCGAACTGAAGACCTTGTGGCGCGACCTGCCCAAGGATGCGCCGACCGAACTGCGCGCTTTCATCGACGTCCATGTGATGATTCTGGCCGACCCGCTGCTGTCGGAAGCGCCGCTGGAAATCATCCGTACCCGCCACTACAACGCCGAATGGGCGCTGGTGACCCAGATCGACGAGCTGTCGGCGCAGTTCGACGAAATCGAAGATGTCTATCTGCGCGAGCGCAAGGCCGACATCTTGCAGGTGGCCGAGCGTGTCATCAAGGTCCTGACCGGTAGCGCGCAGCAGATGCCCAAGGTGGTCGGCATCGACGAAATCGAAGCGCAGATGGTGGTCGTGGCGCACGACATCTCGCCGGCCGACATGCTGCAGTTCCGCGAAAGCGCCTTCGTCGGCTTCGTGACCGATGTCGGCGGCCAGAATTCGCACACCGCCATTGTCGCCCGCAGCCTCGATATCCCGGCCGCGGTCGGCATGTCGCAGGCCTCCAGCCTGATCGAGCAGGACGACTGGCTGATCATCGACGGCGACGCCGGCGTGGTGATCGCCAATCCGAGCCCGCTGGTGCTGGCCCAGTACCGCGAGCGCCAGCAGGAAAAGCAGCGCATCCGCAAAAAGCTCAACAAGCTCAAGAAGACCCGCGCCATCACCCGCGACGGCACTTTCATCACGCTCGAAGCCAATATCGAGCTGCCGGCCGACTGTGCCATGGCGCTCGAGGCCGGCGCGGTCGGCATCGGCCTGTTCCGCTCGGAATTCCTGTTCATGGGGCGCGGCGACCAGAACCGCCTGCCGTCCGAGAACGAACAGTTCGAACAGTACAAACGTGCCGTGATCGCCATGAAGGGGCGGCCGGTGACCATCCGTACGCTCGACATCGGCGCCGACAAGCCGCTCGACGTGCTCGAGCATACGGCGCTCAATCCGGCGCTGGGCATGCGCGCGATCCGTTACTGCCTGGCCGAGCCGCTGATGTTTCTGACGCAGCTGCGGGCCATTTTGCGCGCCTCCGGCTTCGGCCCGATCAAGCTCTTGATCCCGATGCTGGCGCATGCCTTCGAAATCGACCAGACGCTGGCCATGCTCGAGCAGGCCAAAGCCCAGCTGCGCGAAGAAAAAGTCCTGTTCGACGAAGAGCTCGAAGTGGGCGCCATGATCGAGGTGCCGGCTGCCGCCCTGTCCCTGCCGATGTTTTTGAAGCGCCTCGATTTTCTGTCGATCGGCACCAACGACCTGATTCAGTACACGCTGGCGATCGACCGCGTCGATTACGAAGTGGCGCATCTGTACAATCCGCTGCATCCGGCCGTGCTGCAACTGATTGCGATGACGATCGAGGCCGGCAAGAAGGCCGGCATTCCGGTGGCCGTCTGCGGCGAGATGGCCGGCGACGCCAAATTCACGAAACTGTTGCTCGGCATGGGGCTGCGCGAGTTTTCCATGCATCCGTCGCAGCTGCTGGCCGTCAAGCAGGAAATCCTCAATAGCGACCTGCCGCTGCTGACCGCGCAGACGCGCAAGATCTTGCGTATCGCCGAGCCGGCCGTCATCATTCAGGCGGTTCAGCAACTGCAGGCGATGTGAACGGCTTAAAGGTGAGCGGCTTAGATCTGAGCGGCTTAAAATTGGCAAATATCGCGCCTGCGGGCATACAATTAATGTAATCGTTTTTTTTAGAATCCACTTCCCAATGGCATCCATCGGCATCGTTACCCCGCAGCGCATGCATTTTGCGACTCCCCTGCCGCTGCAAAGCGGCGCCACCATCAGCGATTATTCGCTGGTATATGAAACTTACGGCACGCTCAACACCGCGCGCTCGAACGCGGTGCTGGTCTGCCATGCGCTCAACGCCTCGCACCACGTGGCCGGCGTGTATGCCGACCAGCCGAAGAATGTCGGCTGGTGGGACAATATGGTGGGCCCCGGCAAACCGCTCGACACCGACCGCTTTTTTGTCATCGGCGTCAACAATCTCGGTTCCTGCTTCGGCTCGACCGGCCCCATGGATCCCGACCCGGCCACCGGCAAGCCATACGGCGCCGCGTTTCCGGTGGTGACGGTCGAAGACTGGGTGCAGGCTCAGGCGCGCCTGGCCGACGCGCTCGGCATTGTCCAGTTCGCCGCCGTGATGGGGGGCTCGCTGGGCGGCATGCAGGCGCTGGCCTGGAGCACGCTTTATCCGAAGCGCCTGCGCCACTGCGTGGTGATCGCCTCGACCGCCAAGCTGTCGGCGCAAAATATCGCTTTCAACGACGTCGCCCGCCAGGCGATCCTGTCCGATCCCGATTTTCACGGCGGCGATTTTTATGCGCACGGCGTGGTGCCGAAAAGCGGCCTGCGGGTGGCGCGCATGGTCGGCCATATCACCTACCTGTCGGACACCGTGATGGCCGACAAATTCGGCCGCAAATTGCGCGATACCGGCAACGACGGCTATCAGTTCGGTTTTGGCGTCGATTTCGAAGTCGAATCGTATCTGCGCTACCAGGGCGACAAATTCGCCCAGTATTTCGATGCCAATACCTACCTGCTGGTGACCAAGGCACTCGACTATTTCGACCCGGCGCGCGCCTTCGGCGGCGACCTGACGCAGGCGCTGGCGACCACCGAAGCCAAATTCCTGCTGGCCTCGTTTTCGACCGACTGGCGTTTTTCGCCCGAATGCAGCCGCGAAATCGTCGCTGCCCTGGTCGCCAACCGGCGTGCCGTCACTTATGCCGAAATCGATGCCCCGCACGGCCATGATGCGTTCCTGCTCGACGACCCGCGCTATCTGGCGCTGCTGCGCGCTTACTACGACCGTGTCTGGGGTGAACTCGAAACACCGGCGGCCGGCGCGGCCGGCCGCGTCGAGGCACCGGCTGCGGCCAAGGAGGCAGCATGAATTTCAATCAATTGCGCACCTTGCGCAGCGACCTTGCCTTCATCGCCGACTGGGTGCCGCGCGGTTCGCACGTGCTTGATATCGGTTGCGGCGATGGCGTCATGCTCGACTATCTGCAAAGCGACAAGGCCTGCACCGGCTACGGCATCGAGATCGCCGACGATCAGGTACTGGCCAGCACCAAGCGCGGCGTCAACGTGATCCAGCAGGACATGCAGAAAGGCCTGGCGATTTTTGCCGACAACAGCTTCGATACGGTGCTGTGCCTGTCGTCGCTGCAGATGATGAAAAACGTCGATGCGCTGCTGCAGGATATCGCGCGGGTCGGCCTCGACGCCATCGTTTCCTTCCCCAATTTCGCGTATTGGCCGCATCAGCTGGCGGTCTTGCGTGGGCGGATGCCGGTCTCCAAGCTCTTGCCTTACCAGTGGTACGACACGCCGAACGTGCGCTATGCGACGCTCGACGACTTCAAGGACCTGGCCGACAAGGTCGGCCTGGAAGTACTCGAATTCGTGGCCCTGGCCGATGGCGAACCGGTGCACTTTTTGCCGACGCTGCGCGGCAGCCTGGCGGTATTTCGTTTGCGTAAAAAGCAGGCGCATCAAAACCTGGCCCAGCAGGGTGCCCAGCAGGGAGCCCAACAAGCAGCACTGTAAGCAAGCTGTCGCGCCTGGCCGCTCGGGCCAGTTGCGATGGATTCAAAATAAGGCGCTGTGGCGGCATTGCCGTCCGGCGCCGCACTTCGATGAAAACTTCTTGTTTTAGGATTTTGCCATGCGTGTTTTGACTTCCCTTGTTTTGGCCGGTACCTGTCTGACGACAGCGGCCGCCGCCCTGGCCGAGCCGCTGACGCTTGAGCGCATCACGGCCAGCCCGGCGCTGTCGGGGCCGGGAGCGCGCAATGTCAAATTTTCGCCCGATGGCGAGCGCGTGACATTCTTGCGCGGGCGCGTCGACGACCAGTTCCAGCTCGATTTATGGGAATACAATTTCCGCGACAACGTCACCCGGCGCCTGGTCGATTCCAGCATCGTCGGCGGCAATGCCGTCATTTCGGACGCCGAAAAGGCGCGCCGCGAACGGGCCCGCACCGCGGCCCTGCATGGCATTCTCGAATACAGCTGGGCTGCCGACGGTCAGCGCCTGCTGGTGCCGATCGGCGGCGACCTGTATCTGGTCGACGTGTCGCAGACCCCGCGCGCGCGCAAGATCGCCAGCGGCAATGTGCTCGATCCGAAAATCTCGCCGAAAGGGCGCTTCGTCTCCTTTATCCGGGCGCAGAACCTGTTCGTGATCGAGATCGCCAGCGGCAAGGAAACCCAGCTGACTTTCGATGGCGGCGGCGCGATCCATAATGCCGAAGCCGAATTCGTGGCGCAGGAGGAAATGCACCAAAGCAGCGGCTACTGGTGGGCGCCCGACGACAGTGCGATCGCCTTCAAGCGCTTCGACGAATCGCCGGTGCCGGTGGCGCGTCGCTTTGAAATCTATGCCGACCGCACCGAAGTGGTCGAGCAGCGCTATCCGGGCGCCGGCCAGAAAAACGTGCTGGTCTCGCTGGCCATCGTCTCGCCCGCGGGCGGCGCGCCGCGCACGGTCGATCTCGGGCCCGAGCGCGATATCTATCTGGTGCGCGCCGACTGGACCAGCGACAGTACGCAGCTGGTGTATCAGCGCGAAAGCCGCGACCAGCACCGGCTCGACCTGATTGCGGTCGACGCCGGCTCCCTGGCGCAGCGCACGCTGCTCAGCGAAACCTCTGCCACCTGGATCGACCTCAACGACGACTTGCGCTTCCTGAAAAGCGGCAAGGGCTTTGTCTGGGCCTCCGAACGCAGCGGCCGCAAGCATCTGTATCTGTACGACTTGAACGGCAAGCTCCTGCATCCGATTTCGAGCGGCGAATGGGGCATCGACAATCTGCTGGCAGTCGATGAAGAAGCCGGCCGCGTCTATGTCGCCGCCAACAAGGATGCGGTGATCGACAAGCAGGTCTATGCGCTGGCGCTCGACGGCAGCGCGCCCGCCGCGCCGATCCGCATCACGCGTGCCGACGGCTGGCACGAAGTCGCATTCGGGCGCAAGGGCAAGGCCTTCATCGACACCTGGTCCGATCCGGAGACGCCGCCGCAGGTCAGCGTGCGCGGCCTCGACGACGCACCGATCGCCTGGATCGAGCACAATGAACTGAATGCCTCGCATCCGTATGCGCCGTACGCTTCGTCGCATGTGCCGGTCAGCTACGGCAGCCTGCAGGCGGCCGATGGTCAGACCCTGTATTACTCGATGCTCAAGCCGCTCGGTTTCGACCCGGCCAAGCGTTATCCGGTCTTCGTCCAGGTCTATGGCGGGCCCGGAGTGCAGAGCGTGGCCCGCAAATGGGGCGGCCATTTCGAGCAGTACATGGCCCAGCAAGGCTATGTCGTCTTCAAGCTCGACAATCGCGGTTCGGCACGGCGCGAGCGCAAATTTACCGATGTGATCTACAAGACGCTGGGCCAGCATGAAGTGCAGGACCAGCTGACCGGCATCGACTGGCTGGCCAGGCAGAGTTTTGTCGACCCGAAACGGATCGGCGTGTTCGGCTGGAGTTATGGCGGCTTCATGACGCTGCGCTTGCTGGCGGCCGGCTCCGACAAGATTGCCGCCGGCGTTTCCGGGGCGCCGGTCACCGATTGGTCGCTGTATGACACCCACTATACCGAGCGCTTCATCGGCACCCCGCAAGCCAATGCCGGCGGCTATGCGCAAAGTGCCGTGTTTGCCCATCTGGACGGCTTGCGCTCGCCGCTGTTCCTGATCCACGGCATGGCCGACGATAACGTCTTGTTTACCAATTCGACGCGCCTGATCGATGCCCTGGTCAAGCGTGGCGTGCTGTTCGATCTGATGACCTATCCCGGCGCCAAACACGGCGTCTCGGGTTCGGTCAATCAGTTGCATGTATTTCGCAAGATGGATGCATTTTTCAGGCAGCATCTGAAAGATGTGCCGTTGTCGCCCCCCACAAAGGGCTGACGCCGGCCGTCGGCGCCGGTATTGAAAAAGCCGGCGCCGCCCGCATCTGCAGCCAATCGGACGCGGTCGGTCCTCATGCCGGGAGGGCGCTTTGTCATATCTTGTGATTGCCGCGATATTTCTGCTGCCGCTGGCGGCCCTGCTGGGGCCCGGCTATTGGCGCCGCTGGCGCCGTCGTCAGGTCTGGCGGCAAGCATTCCCGAGCGCCTGGCGCGCCATTCTCAAGCGCCGCATGCCGTATTTCCGCGCCTTGCCGGCCGATCTGCAGCTGCAGCTCAAAAAACACATCCAGGTCTTCATCGCTGAAAAAAAGTTCGTCGGCTGTGCCGGACTTGCGATCGACGACGACATGCGGGTAACGATTGCGGCCCAAGCCTGCCTGCTGCTGCTCAATCGCGATACCGATTATTATCCGAGGCTGCGCCGCATCCTCGTCTATCCGGGCGCTTTTGTGGTGGCGCGCCAGCATACCGATGCGCTTGGCCTGATCGCCGAACAGCGCCGCGTGCTGCAGGGGGAATCGTGGGGGGAAGGCCAGGTCATCCTGTCCTGGCAAGACACGCTCGCCGGCGCGGCCGCCACCGGCGACGGCAACAACGTCGTCATCCATGAATTTGCCCATCAGCTCGACCAGGAAAAAGGCATTGCCAACGGCGCTCCGATTCTCGAGCGCAGCGCGCATTATCACGCCTGGTCGCGCACCTTCGGCGCGGAATTTGCGCGCTTGCAGCAGCAGGCGCATCATGGCCACGACTCGCTCTTCAGTCACTATGGCGCCACCGATCCGGCCGAATTTTTTGCGGTGGCGTCCGAAGTGTTTTTCGAACAGGCGCCGGCACTGTCGCAACAGCATCCGGCGCTGTACGCGCAGCTGAGCCGCTTTTATCGTTTGAATCCGCTCAGCTGGTAAGGCGCTGCGCCGGCGCTACCTCGGCCAGGCTTGACGGGCGGGCCCGCATGCGCTGCCATGTTTTTAATGCATAAATAAGTTGGCGTGCAAGAGAAGATCGCGATCCGGACCCCGTTCAATTTCGCCGGTCGATGATGTCACGTAAATGGCGTCATCGCGAACGGGTTTATAACGAAACCAATTGACCGGCATCTGTCTTGCATCGCTGTGTCGTTGTCGC
>JAIZVZ010000035.1 GCA_021768485.1 Oxalobacteraceae bacterium
CTCGAAGACGCCGGCAAGGTGATCGGCGTGGTGCCGGCCGTGCTCGGCCTGTCGTGGTACGACTGCGTGGTGAGCGGCATGGAAATGCACGCCGGCCCGACGCCGATGGCGCTGCGGCGCGACGCCCTGCAGGTGTCGACCGTGATCATGCAGGAAGTGGTGGCGATCGCCAATCGCTATCAGCCCTACGGGCGCGGCACGGTCGGTTTCGTGCAGGTGTTCCCGAACAGCCGCAATGTGATTCCCGGCGAAGTGCGCTTCAGTATCGACTTGCGTAACGTCAGCACCGAGTTGCTGACCGCGATGCATGAAGAGATGCTGGCCTTTGTCGACAAGGTGCGCGCCGACAGCGGCCTCGGCGTCAGTCTCGAATGCGTCTCGTATTATCCGCCATGCCCGTTCGACCCCGACTGCGTGGCGGCCGTGCGCAAGGCCACCGCCAGCCTCGGCTATGAGGCCATGGACGTGGTCTCGGGCGCCGGCCACGATGCCGTCTATACCGCGCGCCTGGCGCCGTCGGGCATGGTATTTGTGCCATGTAAGGACGGCATCAGCCATAATGAAATCGAAGACGCCGAGCCGGCGCATCTGGCCGCCGGCTGCAATGTGCTGCTGCATGCAATGCTGCAGTGCGCGCAGGTGCAGCCCTGAGCCTGGCGGCTGGCGCCTGCGGCGGCATTCTGGCTTGTGTGGCGTCGTCATTGCTCTAGCGCATTTAACCTTCCAGCGTGTATGCTTGTCACATTGACGATTACTGGAAGGATGCCATGCGCCTGAAAAAACTGTTTGCCCTGACTTGTTTGTGCAGCCTGACAACGTTGGCGATGGCCGACGAAGAGGCTGCCATCACGCCCTACCGTCCCTCGGTATCGAATCCGGCGCAGTTGTCGGCGCCGGGCCAGCTCGAGCTGGAAATGGGCGGCTTGAGCAGCAAGGCCGACGACGGCCGGCGCAACAGCGTGCCTTACCTGTTCAAACTGGCGTTCACGCCGCAATGGGGGCTGTTGCTGGGCGGCGAGGCGCTGGTATCGAGCCCGCTCGAACAGGGGCGGGCGCACGGTCTCGGCGATACCTCGGTCGCGCTCAAGCGGGCCTTCCTGATCGACGACGCCACTGCCTTCGGGCTGGAGATGGGCGTCAAGCTGCCCACGGCGCGCGACGTCATCGGCAGCGGCAAACACGATCTGACGCTCAATTCGATTTTCAGCAAGGATGTCGGGATTCTGCATATCGACACCAATTTCAATCTGACCCGCATCGGCCTCGAGCAGGAAGGCGCTGCGCGCACGCAATCGGGACTGTCGAGTTCATTTTCAGTGCCGGTGGCGGCGCAGTGGGGCGCCACCGCCGAACTGTCGGGAACGCACCGCGCCGGCGCCGCCACTACCGCGCAGTTGCTGACGGCGCTGGCCTACAGTCCGAGCAAGCGCCTGACTTTCGATTTCGGCCTCGCCAAGGGCTTGAATCGTGCCAGCGACGACTGGTCGCTGTTTGCCGGCGTGGTGCTGCCTTTGGCCAAAGTCTGGTAAACATCGGTAAGAAAGCAGGCAAAAAAACGTCGGCAAAAAACGTCGGCAAAAATAGCCGGCAAAAATAGCCGGCACAAAACGCCCGACAGACCGGCCCGGCGGCGCCGGCCTTACTCTGTCGGCAATCTGTCATTTATGGGAGCAAGCGCATGATCGTGGTTCATCATCTGAATAATTCGCGCTCGCAGCGCGTGCTGTGGCTGCTCGAAGAATTGGGCCTGGAATACGAGGTCGTGCGCTACGAGCGCGATCCGCAGACCATGCTGGCACCGGCTTCGTTGCGCGCCATCCATCCGCTCGGAAAATCGCCGGTCATCACCGATGGCGCTTTGACGATCGCCGAGTCGGGCGCCATCATCGAGTATCTGATCGAGCGTTACGGCGCCGGCCGCCTGATTCCGGCACCGGCCAGCGCCGAGCGTTTGCAATATACGTATTGGCTGCATTTCGCCGAAGGCTCGGCCATGCCGCCTTTGTTGATGAAGCTGGTGTTCGACAAGATCGAGCGGCAGCCGATGCCGTTTTTCATCAAGCCGATAGCGCGGGCGATTGCGCAGCGCGTTAAAGGCAGTTTTATTTCACCGCAAATCGAGAGCCAGCTGAACTTCATTGAGGCCACGCTTGCCGCGCAGGCCTGGCTGGCCGGCGCGGCGTTCAGCGCGGCCGATATCCAGATGAGTTTTCCGCTGGAAGCGGCGCAGGCGCGCGGCGGATCCGTGGCCGATCGGCCCATGCTGCGCGCTTATCTCGAGCGTATTCATCAGCGACCGGCTTATCTGCGCGCGCTCGAGCGCGGCGGGCCGTATGCTTTGCTGAGCTGAGCTGGTCCATGCCGGGTACGGCAGCCTGCTCGTCGCCTGCAATGCCTGCTGTGCGATGCCTTGATGCGCTGCTCCGATATCTCAATTGAGTGCATCGAAAGCGTCTTTTTCAGCCTGGCTCATGCGCTTGGCGCTGACGGTGACGGTTTGCAGCGGCGCTGGCACGTTCACGGCTTGTGCGCTGCTGCGCAGGCCTTGCGGCGCATTGGCGCTGACGTGGGCCTGGGCGTAACCGGTGCCTAGGGACAGCGCGACGCTGATCAGGAAAATGGCTTCCATGTTTTTGGCGATTTTCATTTTGAATCCTTTGGGCTTGGTGGTTGATCGGTGGTCGAGTGGTGTTGGTACGCTTGCACTGTAGCGATTGCCGCCTGGCGGCGCCAACGCTATGCGACGAAGCGTGAAAATCGCGGATCAAACGATGGAAATTGGCGGATGGACGACGGTTGCCGCGTTTGCGGAATGAGGAAAAAAATCTATGGATTTGCTGATACGTAATGCCAATTTGCCCGACGGCCGTGGCGCTGTCGATATTGCCATTCTCGACGGGCGCATCGCGCAGGTCGGGCCGCAGCTGGCGCTGCGCGGACGCGAGGAAATCGATGCTGCCGGCGCCCTGGTGACGCCGCCCTTTGTCGATGCCCACTTTCATATGGATGCGACACTCAGTTATGGCTTGCCGCGCATCAATGAATCGGGCACTTTGCTCGAGGGCATTGCGTTGTGGGGAGAATTAAAGCCACACCTGACCCAGGAAGCCTTGATCGCGCGCGCGCTGCAGTATTGCGACTGGGCCGTGGCGCGCGGCTTGCTGGCCATTCGCACCCACGTCGATGTGTGCGATGAGCGCTTGCTGGCGGTTGAGGCCTTGCTTGAGGTCAAGCGCCAGGTTGCGCCCTATCTCGACATGCAGCTGGTGGCCTTTCCGCAGGATGGCTTGTTGCGCAGTCCGAATGCATTTGCCAATTTGCAACGTGCAATTGCCATGGGCGTCGATGTGGTGGGCGGCATTCCGCATTTCGAGCGCAGCATGGAGCAGGGGGCCGAGTCGGTGCGTTTGCTGTGCGCTTTTGCCGCCGATAAAGGTTTGCGGGTCGATATGCATTGCGACGAATCCGATGACCCCTTGTCGCGCCATATCGAGACCCTGGCTTTTTATGCGCAGCAGATGGGCTTGCAGGGACGGGTGGCCGGTTCGCATCTGACTTCGATGCATTCGATGGATAATTATTATGTCAGTAAATTATTGCCCCTGATTCGAGAAGCCGGCGTGGCCGCGATTGCCAATCCCCTCATTAATATTACGCTGCAAGGGCGGCACGACAGCTATCCGAAGCGGCGCGGCATGACGCGGGTGCCGGAAATGATGGCTGCCGGCATCGATTGCGCGTTTGGCCACGATTGCGTGATGGACCCGTGGTACAGCCTCGGTTCCGCCGACATGCTGGAAGTGGCGCACATGGGCTTGCATGTGGCGCAAATGACGAGCCAGAGTGCGATGCGGGCCTGCTTTGATGCCGTCACCGTCAATCCGGCCCGCATCCTCGGCTTGCCGGGCTATGGCCTGCAGCCGGGCTGTCATGCCGATCTCGTCATTCTCGATGCGCGCGATGCGGTCGAAGCGCTGCGCCTGCGTGCCGGCCGCCGTTATGTGATTCGACGCGGCAAGGTGATCAGCCGCGCGCCGGCCATGCCGGCGCAATTGCACTTGCCGGGGCGGCCCGGGCAAGTCGATTTCCGCCTGTAGGCGGCGTCGGCGGTCGCTGTTGCAAATAAAATGTTTGGAATGGCTAAAGTATCGCGGGGGCTTGTCGTAAACTGAAGTATGGCCTGCCGGTAAATGATATTTAGTTTCCTTCAGGCATCTTTCGGAGAGCTTAGAAATGGATATTTCTGCAACTTCCAGTGCGACCCCCAGTGTCGCCGAAACAGGCACCAAGGTCGAGGAGGATGCGACATTGCTGCGGCGCGAGCTCAAGATCGAGGGGGCGACGACGACTGCCTTGATCGATTCGGTGCCGGCGACGACGGCCAGCAGTTCAGGCAATCTGCCTTCGCATCTGGGGCAAAACGTCAACACGACCGCATGAAAGTCGATTGAATCGATGTAATCGCAGCACGTTTTTCGTGTTCGATCGCATGGACGACCCGTTTTCGTCATTTTCGATGGCGAGGGCGGGTTTTGTTTTTTAGGGGCCGCTTGGCCGCCCGGCCGGAACCGGGGCGGTGTCGCGCTTACGGCGCTTATTTTCGTGCTTATTTATGGAATGCGGCCATCACGGCCGATTCGCCGTTGCTCTCGCGCTGGCGCATGGCAGACATGTGGCGCAAGGTCTGCAGCTGAATTAACTCTTGCCTGGCGGTTTCCAGTGCCAGTTCGAGGTTGCTGCGCTCGGTTTTGTAAAAGCCATCGTCGCGTTGTTCGGTGCGCAGCAAGAGTTTTTCTGCTTCACGAATGGCAACGGTCAATTCCCGGATCAGGTTGTCATTGATGGCGGAAAGTATTTCGGGATCGTCTTGCGTCATCGCTCGTCCTTTCCTCTCGATTGACCTCTCAATATAAACAAGATGTGAAATTCAACATTGCGGTGGATCAATTAATGTTAATTCATGGCTTGTGAATAATCGATAATCTCGGGCTATTTTTATTTCAGGCCTGCTTTACTGTAATGCGCAAATCGCCGATCTGGACTTTTTGATTGGCGCGAATTTTGCAGGTTTTTCTCAGTTCTTTCTTGCCATCAACTTTGACTGCGCCGCTGGCAACCAGCATCTTGCCGGCGCCGCCGCTGTCGCAAACGCCGATCAATTTTAATAATTGATTCAATTCGATGTATTCACCGTTCAAATCGAAGTTTAGGTCTTGCATGTCATCCTTTAAAATCTTGTCTTGATTGAATGTGCGCGGAAATTTTTGGCGCGGTATGTGAGGTCGCGCACAGTCGCGCGTCAACCCCTGGTGCAATTATAGGTCAGCAGTGATGCATGGTGGCGTTGCTTATGTTGAAAGGTAATTTTGCCAAAAAGTAATTTTCCGAAAAGGCGACTTGCCGAAAGGTGACTTGCCGAAAAGGCGACTTGCCGAAAGGTGGCGCGGGGTTGGGGTGCAAAGTTTTTTGGGCAAGAAATCTTGAGGGCCGCTCATGATTTTGTAATAAATTATTATTTAATTAATAATACATGGCTCATGGCGGCGATGATTTTTTGTAAATAAAATGCATGGATGGGCTGAAAAGCCGCATGCCTCTGACTCTTTGTGAATTATTTTGAAAAAATATTCAAATAACCCTAAAGTTTGGCGACCCAGGTGCCGTAATAGAAGGACAAGCGGTAATTTATTCTTTCTTCCTGGTAGCGATATGACTTCTACTGACGTAGTTTCGATATATGAGCAGTTGGCCGGCCTGACCAATCAAATGGTAGTGGCTGCACGTACCAGCGATTGGGAAGGACTCGATCACCTGGAGCGTGAATGCGCCATCAAGGCTTCGCATGTGGCTTCGGCCGCGCCGGCTTTGTCGGGGGCTCCACGCTTGCGCAAAATTGACTTGCTCAAGCAAATCCTGGCCAATGATCGCGAAGTGCGCGATCTGACCGAGCCCTGGATGGTGCAGGTCGACAACGTCATGCACGGCGTTGCCGCCTGATCGGCTGCACGCTTGAACACACCGGCGAGCGCCGGTGATCCCTCTTTTTTTCCGTAAATCGTCTCCCTGATTGTCCCGTTTCTGGATTGCGCCACCTGCGCCGCCTTGCGCGCAAGTGGCTGACTTGGCCTGTATCGCGCGGTAATTTGCGGATCAGGCTTGGCTCAGGTGTGAATCAAGCGCCCGCCGCCGAACGACCAATTCTCCCAGCTTGTTTCCTTAAAGCAAATCATCACATTTTCCGGATTCAGATGCAGCTCGCTTGCGGCCAAATCGGCGACGATGTCGCTGACAATTTTTTTCTTGATTTTCACGCTGCGGCCGACCGAGAGCAAGATCTCGACCAGGACGAAATCGGCATCGCGCGCCGCGCTCAAGTCCGGATACTGGCTGTCGTAACGAAAATCGTCGGCATCGAGTTCGAGGACGCGATGAAAGCGGTCTGCCTGCGGTACGCCCGAGGCCACCAGGGCGGTGTGGACGGCCGCCAGCACCACATTTTTGAATTGCACGCTCTTGGGTTTTTGCACCGTCAAGGTAATGATAGGCATAAAGTCATCTCTTATTCAGGGTCGGTCGGATCGGGAGGCGCGGCAGGTTTTTCGCTGGCGGCCGTTTTCTGCTGGGCTTTCGCCGCTTTCTTTTGTCGCCGGCCTATTTTACTGAAAAACTGCTTCAATTTAGACAATGGCCCTGCTTTGCTTGCCGCTTTTTTCGTTGCCGGCGCCGCGCCGTCCTTGCCGCCGCCTTTTTGCTTGTTCTTTTTAATGCGTTTGAGCAGCCACAGCGCCCCCCCCAGCAATGCAATGGCGGCCAGTGCCGCCGGCAAGGCGATCTGCCAGATCCAGGCATTCGGGTTGTGCTTGCCGGCCAGTGTCGCCACTTTCGTCTTGAGCTCGGCTGCCAGTTCGACCGTCGAGGCCGGGTGTGCGGCAGCCGCCGGCACTGCCGATGGCGCCGAATTTGCCGTCGAATTTGTCGTCGAGTTCGCCGCCGAGTTTTTCGCGGCGCTGTCGGCTGTTGCGGGGCCGGGATCGGCCGGCACGCCTATGGTGCGCCGCAATTGACTGACTTTTTGTTCCAGCACCGCGAGCTGGGCGGTGATGATGGCATTTTCGCGCTGCGCCACGCGGCATTCGTCGAGCTGATCTTTTGAAAACCGTGACGCCGGGGCGGCCGGACAGGTATTGCTGGCGGGTTTGCCTGCTGGGTGCGCCACGGGCGGCTTGAAATCGGCTTTGCCGATTGCCGCGGGCCCATGCGCGACATGAGCGGCAACATTTTCCACAGGCTTGTCCACAAGCTTGTCCACCGCTTTATCCCCAATTTTTTCCGCTTTATCAACAGGCTTATCAACAGCTTTATCTGTGCGCTTATCAATGGGCTTGTCAATGGATTTGGGCGCCGGCTTGTCGAGATGCGTGGTGACGGCCGCCGTGGCGTGTTCGGCGTTTTTTGCGGTCGCTGCGGCTGACGCGCTGGCCGTCGCAGGCGCCGTCGCGGCCTGGAGCGGCTTGGCCGCAGCCGGCGGATGGGCTTCGCTCGCCGCGCTCCCGGCGCCGGCAACAGCCGGGTGCTCCGCTTTATCGGCGCCGGGCTTGCCCTGGCCGCGCTCGCCGGCTATCGGCTCTGGGGCCCGGCTTGCGGCCGTTTTGGCAACGACCGGTTTGGCTGCGGGCGCCTCATTGCGCGGCAAGGCCGGCGTCGGCTGGGCCGTGCGTGCGCTTGCCGGCTTTGGCTGGGGCTTGGCTTCAATGCTGGCGGTGGCGCCTGCTTTGGGAGCGGCGGCCGGCGGCGGCGGTGCCAGCCAGAAGGTGAAAGCACGGACTTTCGACACGTTGCCGCTGGAAAGCGCAATGAAGACGTGCATATAGGGGGCGTTGACGGCCATATTGCTGGTGGCGAGAATGTAGCGCCGGCCGCCGCGCTGTTCGATCGACAGATTCAGCGAGGCCAGTGCCGGATTGGGGGCGATATGGGCCAGCCGATAGGTTTCCGGCGCCGCCGGCCGCACGCTCAGGCTGGCTTCCTCGGCCGCCGTCAGGCCGGTCAATTCGATTTCGGCGCGCAGCGCTTGTCCGATATAGGACATGACCCGGCCTTCGCCGAGTTCGGCGGCCTGGGCGGCAGCCATCGGCATCAGGCTTGCCAGGCAAAACAGGGGCCAGCGTAGCGAAAAAACTTTGTGTGGCAGCATAGATAATCGACTTCGGGCAAATGGACACATCAGCAGGAAGGCCGGCCGGGCCGGCGCTCTTCGCCTCTTACTATCAACGGCAGGCAAGTGCCAGAACTTCAACGTCTGCCGCCGAAATTTCCGAAATATTCGGTATCTTTACACCGCCTGCCGCCGACCGCTTTCCAGAGTATGATGAATTCATGATGAAATAAACATCATTGTTGCCACGTCGATGAAAGGAAGCCGTCATGCAGACCCGCCAGGAACACGACAGCATGGGCGCCATTGCGGTGCCGTCCGATAAATTGTGGGGCGCGCAAACGCAGCGCTCGCTCGAGCATTTTGCGATCTCGAGCGAGCGCATGGCGCCCGAACTGCTGGCCGCGCTCGCCATGCTCAAGCGCGGCGCCGCCATCGTCAACCGCGAGCTGGGGCTATTGCCGGGTTTGCACGCGCGCGCCATCGTTGACGCCGCCGGCGAAGTCCTGGCGCACCGCCACGACGGCGAATTTCCGCTGGCGGTCTGGCAGACCGGTTCGGGCACCCAGACCAATATGAACATGAATGAGGTGCTGGCCAACCGCGCCTCCGAACTGCTGGGCGGCGAGCGCGGCATGACGCGCCTGGTGCATCCGAATGACCATGTCAACATGGGGCAGTCGTCCAACGATATTTTCCCGAGCGCGATGCATGTGGCCGCCAGCATTGCCATCCATTCGAGCCTGCTGCCGGCGCTGGTCGCGCTGCGGGCGACGCTGGCGCGCAAGGCGCGCGAATATGGCGCCATCGTCAAGATCGGCCGCACCCACTTGCAGGATGCGACGCCGCTCACGCTCGGTCAGGAGTTTTCCGCATACGTGGCCCAGCTCGATCATGCGCATGCCGTCATTTCGGCGGCGCAGGTGCATTTGTTTGCGCTGGCCGCCGGCGCCACGGCAGTCGGTACGGGCCTGAACACCCATGCCGAATTCGGCGAGCGGCTTGCCGCGCAGATGGCGCAGGACACCGGTCTGCCGTTTCGTAGCGCCGACAACAAGTTCGCTGCGCTGGCTGCGCACGATGCGCTGGTCGGCGCGCACGGTGCGCTCAAGACGTTGGCGGCGGCCTTGATGAAAATCGCCAACGACATTCGCTGGCTGGCATCGGGGCCGCGTTCGGGGCTGGGCGAATTGAACTTGCCGGAAAACGAGCCGGGCAGCTCCATCATGCCGGGCAAGGTCAATCCGACCCAGTGCGAAGCGCTGACGATGTTGTGCTGCCAGGTGTTCGGCAACGATGTCGCCATCAATTTCGGTGGGGCGTCGGGCAATTTCGAACTGAATGTATTCAAGCCGCTGATCGCGCATAATTTTCTGCAAAGCGTGCGCCTGCTGGCCGACGGCATGAATAGTTTCGATGTCCACTGCGCCCATGGCATCACGCCCAATATTGAGCGTATCGGCGATTTGATGGCGCGTTCGCTGATGCTGGTGACCGCGCTCACGCCGCATATCGGTTATGACAAGGCGGCTGAAATCGCCAAGAAGGCGCATCGCGACGGCAGTACCCTGGAACAGGCGTCGCAGGCGCTCGGCTACGTCACGCCTGAGCAATTTGCGGCATGGGTGCAGCCGCTGCAGATGACGCGACCGGGCTAGGCGACGCCGCCCGCCGGTACGGCAGGAAAGACTGCCGGCGCCGGAAAGCGTGCTTTGTCGGGTGGCAGTTGGTATAGTGCAGCCTGATGCCATGCGCGGCATCGGCGTGTTTGCCATCACTTTTTTCGGCGTTTTGCCGTGGATTGCCCGACATGAACTGCAATGCCTTATTTTTTTCCTTCACGCGGCGCCTCAATTCGCGCCGTGCCGCCGGCTTGAGCCTGACCTTGAACCTGGCCTTGGGGCTGGCCCTGAGCGCGCTGGCGCCGCCGGCCGCGCTTGGCGGCCCGGCCTTGCCGACGCGGCGCCCGCTGCCTGTGACGCCGGCAACGGCGACCGCCGCGCCCGAGGCTGCCACGCCTGCCGCTGCCGCCCAGGCGCTGCGCTATCTGATTCTTGCCGATGGCGGCCGCGAAATTGGCGAGCAGACTGTCGAGCGCCAGGCCGATGGCCTGATCAAGGTCCATTATGCGTTCAAGGAAGACGGCCTCGGTCCTGTGCTCGACGCCGAGATCCGGCTCGCGGCCGATGGCACGCTGAGCAGTTACCGCGCCAGCGGCCGCCGTCCCTACGGCGCGCCGGTCAATGAAAGTTTTTCAAACAGTAGTGGCCACGCGCAGTGGCAGACCGGCTCCGATAACGGCGCCAAAAATAGCAGCGGACCCGCTTTTTACATGCCGCTCGATGCCGTGCCCGAAGTGGCGTCGCTGAGCGTGGCGGCGATGATCAGGCGCCCCGGCGGCAAACTGGCGCTGCTGCCGGCCGGCAGCCTGGCGCAGCGCAGGCTCGACGAGCAGGTAGTCATGCGCGGCAATATGTCGCAGCGTGTGCAGCTCGTGACGCAGTCCGGCAGCGGCTTTGCGCCGGCCTTTTACTGGGCCACGATCAGCACCCAGCCGCGTCTGTTCGCCGCCATCGTTCCCGGCAAGATGACCATCATCGAAGACGGCTGGCAGGCGAGCGAGAAAATGCTGGCGGCGCGCCAGCGGCAGGCCGAATCGCGCATGCTCAACGAAATGGCGATGCGCTTGCAGCATCCTTTGAATGGGCTGACCGTCATTCGCAATACGCGCGTCTTCGATAGCGAAAAGGCGCAGCTCGGGGCGGCCTCCGATGTCTATCTGTTGCGCGGCAAGATAGCCGCCGTGCTGCCGGCCGGCACGCCGATGCAGGGGGCCGAGGCCGAGATCGATGCCGGCGGCCGCGTGATGCTGCCGGGCCTGTTCGACATGCATGCGCGGCTTGGCCGCTGGGATGGCGCGCTATACCTGGCCGCTGGCGTGACCAGCGTGCGCGACGTCGGCAGCGACAATCTCGAATTGCAGCAACTAATCGATGAACAGCAGTCCGGCAAGGCGATGGCACCGCACATCGCGGCGCTTGGCATTCTCGACGGCGAGGGCCCCGAGTCGGCCTACCAGGGCATCCTGGTGCGCGATGCGGCCGAGGTCAGGAGTGGCATCGACTGGTACGCTCAGCATGGTTATGTCGAGCTCAAGTTCGGCCCGGCTTTTCCTGCGGCCTTGTCCAGGGATGCGCTGGCCTATGCCTTGTCGCGCGGCCTGCGCATCGGCGGCCAGCTGCCGCCGGCGCTGCGGGTCCAGGATGCGCTGGACCAGGGCTTTAGCGAATTCGATCACCTCGATTTGCTGGCGCTCGATCTGCTGTCGCCGGCTGGCGCGACGCACGGACTGGAGCGGTCGATGATGGCGGCTGATAAAACGGCGGCGCTCGACCTCAATGCCAAGGCCGTGCAGGACTTGATTGCGCAGCTCAAGCAACATGCGGCAAGCGTCGAGCCGACGCTGACTGCGCTGGCTTTTTTCAAGCAGCGCGAAGGTGAGCTGAACGAAGCGCTGGCGCCGCTTGCCGAGCGCTTGCCGGCGGATGTCCGGCGCCGTTTGCAGGCCGGTGTGATCAAGATCGCCGACCATGCTGCTGCGCTGCGCTACAAGGCTTCATATGACAAGCTGCTGCAGCTCAATGCGCTATTGTACCGGGCCGGCATTGCGCTGCTGGCGGGCGGCGATGGCTTGCCCGGTTTCGGATTGCAGGCCGAGCTGCGGCAGTTCGTCAAGGCCGGGCTGAGCCCCGCGCAAGCCTTGCAGCTGGCAAGCTGGCAAGCGGCAGTGCACTTGCGCGCGCAGGCTGAGCGCGGTTCGATTGCCTCCGGAAAACTGGCCGATCTCTTGCTGGTCGATGGCGATCCGACACGCGACATCAATGATGTGCGCAAGGTGGCACTGGTCATTACGCATGGAAAATTAATCTATCCGCACGAAGTCGAGCAGTCGCTCGGCATCGTGCCACTGGTGCCGACAGCGCCCTTGCTGCGCACTATTGTGAGGCCGGCGCAGACGCTTCGCCCTTAACGTCCCATCCTGGCTGCCGTGTCCGGAGCGCTCAGATAGGCGCCGGCCGGCAAGGCCGCTGCCGAAAAATATGCACAAGCCATCTGCGTATTTTCTTTATCGATAAGCCGAGCTGAACCAATGGTTTTTCGCGGCTGTCGAATAAAACCGGATGTCTGTCTTTCGGCTATTTTTAAATCTGTTTTAAATTCTTTGTCCATAGCCATGCTGCAGTGCATCCGGCGCCCGGCCTGTGCAGGAGGGCGGCGTCATTGGCGATGAAAGAGCGGCGCGTAAGAATATGGCGCCAGCTGGTTTCTATGGCGCTTTATGGTTTCTATGGCGCCACATAATTTTGCAACACAATCGCACTTCATAATTGCGCTACATAACTGAGCGCATGCTGCCAGCAAGCGTATCGTTCTTGCATGTTTTCTCAGTATCGTGAAGCGGGCCAGGCACTTTCCTTTTCATTGCTTTCGTTGCAAATAATATGATTTTCTCAAGGTTTCACCGTCTTCCCTTGAAGCGCAAACTGGTGCCTGTGGTTCTGGTGTTTAGTTGTATTTGCATCGTCTCGATTCTGTTGAACTTGCTGGTCATTAATATTCAATCGACGGTGCGCGCCTTTGTGGTGGCCGAAGGCTTATGGTCAAAGAGCGAACACGATGCGACCTTGCAATTGCAACTGTATGGGCGGACGCGCGATCCTGTGTATTTTGCGAATTTTCAACAGGCGATGGCCGGTCCGCTCGCTTATCGCGACGCCCATCTCGAATTGCTCAAGCATGATTACGATCCGGCCAAGGTGCGCGCGGGCCTGATTGTGGGCGGCACCGATGTCGACGATATCGCCGGCCTGATCCGCCTGTTTCGCTGTTGCAGCCGATGGGGCGCCTTCCATCGCGCCAATGTCGCGTGGTTCAAGGGCGATCAATTTTTATCGCGTCTGCAAGACCTGGCCCGGGCTTTGCACACGGAAATTACGCAGCCCTCGCCTTCGCCGCAAAACATCGCGGCCTTGCTGCAAGAGGTCGACAGCGCCTCGAAGTGGGTGCGCCCGTATGCCGATGAATTTACGCGTGCCTTTAGCGAGGGGGAGCGCGCGCTGTTGCAGTGGCTGCGGTTTTTGACCATCGCCGTCGTCAGCCTGTTGATCTTGTCGGGTTTGTACATGACTTTGCGCATCTTGCGCGGCGTGCGCCAATCTGAAGAGCAATATCGCGTGTTGTTCAATACGGCGAACGACGCGGTTTTTGTGTTTGAACGCAGTACAGGAAAAATTCTCGAAGCCAATCACGGCGCCGAAGGACTGGCCCGCACATCGGTTGAAGTACTGCTAAGCAAGCGCTATCAAGACTATTTTCCCGAGGTCGGCACGCCCGGCGCCGGCGTCGATTATTTGCTCGGCAATCATCAGGCGACGATGCGCGTCGATGGCCTCGCGATTCCGGTCGAAATCGGCGGCAGCATGACGCACCTGGGCAAGAGCGTCGTCTATCTGGCCATCGTGCGCGATATTTCGCAGCGTATCAAGAGCGACGCCGCATTGCGGGTCGCCGCCAATGCCATCGCCAATATGGCCGAAGGCCTGGTCATCGCCGACGCCGACCATCGCGTCATTTCAGTCAATCCGGCATTTACCGCGATTACCGGTTTCAGCGTGCAAGAGGTCATGCAACAACCATTGCATTTTCTGATGTTTCGCTATCGCGACGCCACTTTTTACAATGCCATCATCGATTTGGTGGTGCGCACCGGTAAGTGGCAAGGTGAGCTTTATCACCAGCGCAAGAACGGCGAAGTGTTTCCCGCACAAATCAGTATCAGTGCCGTGTTCGATGAAAATAATAAGGTATTGCAATTCGTTAAAGTCTTTAACGACATTTCCAAGAACAAGGAATATGAAATCCGCCTGCAGCATCTGTCGCTCTACGATACTTTGACGCAACTTCCCAATCGCGCCACTTTCCACGAGCGCGCGCAAAAAGTTGTCGAGAAGGCCGCCACCGACAATAGCAAGCTGGCCTTGTTATATATCGATCTCGACGGCTTCAAAATGGTCAATGAAACCTATGGCCATGCCGCCGGCGATTACCTGTTGCAGGCCGTCGCCAGCCGCCTGCAGAAATGCCTCAGTGCGCAAGCCTTGATCGGGCGTCTTGGCGGCGATGAATTTGCGGCATTGCTTGCAAATATTGTCGATGAACAGGAGGTGCAGCAGCTGGCCGGCCGGCTTTTGCAGGTGATGGCTGAAAACATCAGCTTTTCCGGTCAGGAACTGTCGATTTTCGCCAGTATCGGCGTCAGCTTTTTTCCGCGCGATGCCGGCAGCTTGCAGGCTTTGCTGACCAATGCCGATACGGCGATGCACGAGGCGAAGCGGCGCGGGCGCAATAATGTGCAGGTATTCAATCCTGACATGACGATTAACATGGCTTCGCGCCTGCAGATGTCGCGGTTTTTGCGGCAAGCGATAGAAAACCATGAATTCGAATTGTATTATCAGCCGTGCATCGCCATGAAAAGTACCCATATGGCCAGCGTCGAAGCCTTGCTGCGCTGGCACCAGCCCGAGCTCGGCGATATCGCGCCCGATATTTTCATTCCGATCGCCGAAGAGGTCGGCCTGATTTCCAGTATTACCGAATGGGTTTTGAATGCAGCGTGCAGGCAGGGGATGCGCTGGATCGCCGAGGGGCTCGAGCCGATCCAGATTGCCGTCAATATTTCGCCGGCCAGTTTCTGGGATACGCAGTTGCCGGGCAATATAGGACGCATTCTGGCTCAGACCGGCTATCCGGCGGCCCGCCTGTGCCTTGAAATTACCGAGACCGCCTTGCGCAACCAGGAGCGCAGCAAGCAGATGCTGTATGAATTGAATGCGATGGGCATGCAACTGGCGATCGACGATTTTGGCGTCGGTTATTCCTCGCTCAACTATCTCAAGCATTTCCCCGTCAATTATCTGAAAATCGATCGCAGTTTTGTGGCGCGCATCGTGCAGGACCAAAACGATGCCGCCATTGCGCGCGCCATTATCGCGCTGGCCAAGAGCCTCGATCTGGCGGTTATTGCCGAAGGCGTCGAGACCGCGGAACAGGGCGCATTTTTACGCGCCGAAGGCTGCGACGAGGCGCAAGGCTATTTTTACGGACGACCGATGCCGGCCGCCAAACTGGCAACGCTGATGCGTCATGAAGTTGTCCTGAACGATGCCTGAGTCAGGCCTGGGCGAGCGCCGCCCGCCGTCAGCGCCCGGCCGTCGCAATTCACGCTTCGCTGATACGCAGCCTGGAAATGCGGTCGAGCAGCCACGAGAGGGCGGCGGCGGCCACGCTCAAGCCGAACACCAGGCCGATCCAGAAACCGGCCGCGCCCATCGGCGCCGACGGCCGCCATGCCAGCCATTGCGGCGCCAGGCCGAGGATGCAGCCGAGTGGAATGGAGACGCCCCAGAATGCCACCAGATGAATAATCATCGGCATGCGCGTGACTTTATAGCCGCGCACGGCCGAGGCGCCGGCCACCTGGGTTGCATCGGAGAGCTGGAACAGGGCGGCAAACAGCAGCAGATGCTGCGCCATTTCCTGCACTTGCAGGTCGGACGAATAGGCGGCCGCGATTTGCCGGCGAAACAGTACGATCAATAGTGCCGAGAAAACGGCAAACGAGAGCGACATGCCCATGCCGACCCAGCTGGCAAAGCGCGCCTGCACCGGATCGCGTTCGCCGAGGGCGCTGGCGACCCGCGTGATCAGTGCAATGCCGAAGCTCATCGGCACCATGAAGACCAGCGAGGAAAAATTGAGCGCGATCTGGTGCGCCGACATCGTCACCACGCCGAAGCGCGCCACCAGCAGGCCGACGCCGGCAAATGCGCTGACTTCGGCAAAATATGTCACGCCGATCGGCAGCCCGAGTTTGAGCATGGCGCCGATTTCCACGCGATTCGGCATCTCGAAGCGCGAGAACGGCGAAGTCGCGCGGTAGGCCGGCGCATGCCGGATCCACAACAGCATCGCCCCCAGCATCAGCCAGAGGCCCGAAGCGGTGGCCACTGCGCAGCCGACCGCGCCCAGTGGCGGCAAACCGCAGTGGCCATAGACCAGCAGCCAGTTGATCGCGATATTCCACAGCAGGCCGCCGAGCGCGATCAGCATGATCGGTTTGGTTTGATGGACGCTCGTGCTGTAGGCATATAGCGCGCGGTAGGCGGCCAGCGCCGGTAGGCCGAGGCTGATGATGTGGATGAAGGTGGCGGCCTTGTCGCGCACCTCGTCATTGCCCTCGAGTCCGAGGTAATCGAGTATATGCACCATGGAATTGGTTGCAAGGCAGGCCAGTATGCCGATGCCAAAGCCGAGCCACAAGGCCTGGCGCACCAGGTGGGCAATCCGTTCATGCTGGCCGGCGCCGGCTTCGTGCGCCAGGATCGAGTTCGATGCCATCATGATGCCGATCACGGTAACGATGACCATGGTCCAGACTGCCGTGCCAAGCGATACGGCGGCCAGATCCTGGGCGCTGGCATGGCCGGTCATGGCGACATCGGCCACGCCCATGCCGACGGTGGCCAGTTGGCCAACCAGCATTGGCCAGGCCAGTGTCCACAGGCTACAGGCTTCGAGGCGGATCGCGGTCAGGCGGGAGGGCACGGCGGACGTCATTGTGTTGTGCATCGGAATTGATTAAATAGACAGAAAAACGACGGCAACGCCGCCGGGGCAGGCAGTATACCTGCTATTTGCCCGGTTTTAAGGCTTGTTGTCGGATGATCTGCGGGCGCCAGGTCTGCGCTTGCCGCCCGCACCGGCCGGCGCGACGGCTTTTTTTAAAGGGATGACCGATGCGCAAGCCCGCGCAAGGAAAGCCATCGATAGAATATTGATGGTGCGCAAAGTTGCCGATGTGGCGATTGCGACAGTATTGTCCGGTCGTGCAAGCTGGTTTAATCTGTGACACTTGCGCCGGCTTGCTCTCATGAGGCAAACCGGCAGCGGCGCGAGCCGCGCAGCACCCGTGTGATCAGCAGTGAAAATAAGTGTAATCCAGAACAGTGCTTGGCCAACCAGGATCGGAACGCTCTTATGTATGATTACATCATTGTTGGTGCCGGCTCGGCCGGTTGTGTGCTGGCCAATCGTCTTTCGGCCGATCCCAGCATCAAGGTGTGCCTGCTGGAAGCGGGGCCGGTCGATAGCAATCCGCTGATTCGAGTTCCGATGGGCATCATCTACATGATGATGAGTAAAAAGCTCAACTGGCAATATTTTACCGAGCCACAAGCCGCGCTCGAAGGACGCCGCCTGTTCTGGCCTCGAGGAAAGACTTTGGGCGGCAGCAGTGCCAGCAATGCCATGATTTATACGCGCGGTCATGCCGCCGACTACGATCACTGGGCCGCGCTTGGCAATTCCGGTTGGTCTTATGCCGATTTGCTGCCGCTGTTCAAGCGGGCCGAGCATCATGAAACCGGCGCCGGCCCTTGGCACGGCACGGGCGGACCACTCAATGTCGCCAGCCTGCGCTCGCCCAATCTCCTGTCCGGAGTCTTCATCGCGGCGGCGCAGCAGGCAGGCTATTATCGCAATTTCGATTTCAACGGTGCCGTCCAGGAAGGCGTGGGCCACTACGAATTGACGCAAAAAAATGGCGAACGCTGGAGCGTGGCCCGCGCCTATCTGCATCCGGTGTTGCGGCGTGCCAATCTGACGGTGATGACCGGAGTCCAGGTCACGCGGGTAATTCTCGACGGCAAGCGGGCGACCGGCGTCGCCTATGTGCAAAATGGCCAGCTGGCGACCCTGGCCGCGCGCGCCGAAGTCATTCTGGCCGGCGGCGCCATCAATTCGCCGCAGTTGCTGCTGTTGTCGGGCATCGGCCCGGAAATGGAGTTGGCGCGCCACCAGATTCCGGTGCGCCATGTTTTGCCTGGCGTCGGCCAGAACCTGCAAGACCATCTCGATGTCTTGATCGTCCATCACTGCCGCAAACCGGTTTCCCTGGGACTGTCATGGCGCACGCTGGCGGCGCAAGCCGGGCATCTGTATAACTATGTGCGCCACCGCCGCGGGCCGTTGACCACCAATTCGACCGAAGCCGGCGGTTTCGTCAAAAGTGCGCCGGCAGTCCTGCTGCCCGATCTGCAATTTCATTTCACGCCGGCCCGGCTCGATGGCCATGCCCGCAACTGGCGCAGCGCCGCCTTTACCTTGTTTGGCCATGGTTATGCCTTGCACGTCTGCCAATTGCGACCCAGGAGCCGCGGCGCAATCGGCCTGCACAGTGCCGATCCGCTGGCACCGGCCCGGATCGAACCGAATTATCTGTCGGATCCGGCCGATTTGCCGCTGCTGGTGGCCGGCGTCAAGGCCGCGCGCGCCGTGCTGGCCGCGCGCGCCTTCGATGCCTATCGTGGCGCCGAGATTTTTCCTGGCGAAGCGCAGCAGAGCGACGAGCAAATCGTGCAATTCATCCGCCGCAAGGCCGAATCGATTTATCACCCGGTAGGCAGTTGCAAGATGGGCAGCGACCCGATGGCGGTGGTCGATGCCACGCTCAGCGTCCACGGCATCGAGAGCTTGCGCGTGGCCGACGCTTCTATCATGCCGACCCTGATCGGCGGCAATACCAATGCGCCAACCGTCGTGATTGCCGAAAAAGCCGCCGATCTGATCTTGCAAAGCCGCAGCCGCCGCCTGCTGGCGCACGATGCCTGGTCGGAAGGCGACGCCAGCTTGCGCTGAAACTGCGCCGTGCCGCCACTCACGGCGGCTTCGGCATTTTCAGGAACAGTTCGGTGCGCCGTCCGTACGGCGGATACAGCCACGACAGCAAGCTCAGCGAGGCCTGCCGATAGACCGATTTGAAATGGCTGAAGGTGTCGAAGCCGGCTTCGCCATGATGGCATCCCATGCCCGAGGCGCCGACGCCGCCAAAGGGCAGGGCATCGGGGCCGACGTGCAGCAGGGTGCCGTTGACGGTGACGCCGCCCGACACTGTTTGCGCCAGTACCGGTGCAATGTTTTTCGGATCGCTGTCGAATACATATAGCGCCAGCGGCCTGGGGCGCGCATTGATATAGGCGATCGCCTCGGACAATTGTTCGTAGACGACGAGCGGCAGGATCGGCCCGAACAATTCTTCCTGCAAGGCCCGGCTGTCGCTGGCCAGATCGCTCAGCGCCAGTGGGGCAAAGCGGCGCCGGCTGGCATCGCTGCCTGCGGCCGACAGCGGCCAGGCCTTGCCGCCGCGCGCCAGGGCATCGTCGACAATGGCCTGCAGGCGCGCAAAGTGATGATCCGAAATAATGCTGGTATAGTCGTCGGTACTGGCCAGCGCCGGATAAAAGCGCTGTACGGCTTGCTCTGCGCAGGCGATGAATTGCGCCAGCTGTGCGCGCGGCAGCAACACGTAATCGGGCGCGATGCAGGTCTGGCCGGCATTAAAGGTCTTGCCGATGACGATGCGCTCGACCGCCCGCGCAAAATCGGCGCCGCCGCTTAGTCCGGGGCCGAGAATGACGGGCGATTTTCCGCCCAGTTCCAGCGTTACCGGCGTCAGGTTGTCGCTGGCCGCGCGCATGACATGATGGCCGACCGCGGTCGAACCGGTAAACAGCAAATGATCGAAGGGCAGGGCGCAAAACTGGCGCGCGGTGTCGGCGTCGCCGTTGACGATGGCCAGTTCGTCCGGCGCGAAATAGCGCGCAGCCAGTTCGGCCAGCAGCAGGCCGAAGCGCGGCGTCAGTTCCGACAATTTCACCATGACCCGGTTGCCGGCGGCCAGCGCCGAATTGACGGGCCCCAGCGACAGGTCCAGCGGATAGTTCCACGGGACGACGATGCCGACCACGCCCAATGCCTGCGGCAGGCGATAGGCGCGGCCGGGCCAGAATTTGTAGCCGGCACGCACGCGCCGGGCCCGCATCCAGTGCCGGCCATGGCGCAGCGAATGCGCGATGCCGTCTAGTACATGATTGATCTCGAGTAGTTCGGTTTCATGCCGCGAGCGCGAGCCGAAGTCGTCGCTGATCGCGCTCGCGATTGCGGCCCGGTTTTCGCTCACCAGCGCCCGCAGCCGTTGCAGGCGATCGGCCCGCAGCGGCCATGAGGCCGGCAGGCCGGAACGCGATTTTTCTCGCTGCAGTTCAAAGGTGCGCGGCAAGCTCATGGTGTGATCGGCAGTCTGGTTCATTGCAGGTCCTCGCTTGAATGGCACGGAAAGACAGGGTAAGCCGATTATACCGGTCCGCTTTGGCTTGTGCGAAATGATGCCCCGCCCGCCGTTGCCCGCCTTGCGCCACATGCCGCCTGCCCGATACGCGCGGCGCGGTACGGTGCGGGGCGGTGCGGTTTCCTGCGCCGGCGCCCTGACACTGCGGGGCCGACATTCCCCTATAATGGCGCTCTGCCGAATCTCACTTTTTTGGGGCCTTATGCCATTGACCGCTTCATCCGACGATAACGCCGTTTCCGAGAGCGCGCTGTCGCCGCGCCTGATGGCCATCCTGGCGCTGGCCTGCGGCCTGATTGTCGCCAACATCTATTATGCGCAGCCGCTGGTCGGCCCGATCAGCGCCGCCCTCGGTCTGCCGGTCGCGGCGGCCGGGCTGATCGTGACCATGACCCAGCTTGGTTACGGCGCCGGCCTGCTGCTGGTTGTGCCGCTCGGCGACTTGTTCGAAAACCGGCGCCTGATTCTGTGCGTGACGGCGATCTGCACCCTGGCCCTGGCCGCGGCGGCATTGTCGACCCATGCCGCGCCGTTTCTGCTGGCTTCTTTACTCATCGGCATCGGTTCGGTATCGGTGCAGATTCTGGTGCCGTTTGCCGCCCATCTGGCGCCCGAAGCGGTGCGCGGGCGGGTGGTCGGCAATGTGATGGGCGGCCTGATGCTGGGCATTATGCTGGCGCGGCCGGCGGCCAGTTTTTTGACGGCCCTCTGGTGCTGGCAGGCGATATTCGTTTTGTCGGCGCTGCTGATGGTCGCCCTCTCGCTCGTGCTGGCGAAGACGCTGCCGCGCCGCGAGCCGACGGCCACGCTCGCTTATGGCGGCCTGCTGCTGTCGATGGCGCATCTGGCCCGGACCACGCCGGTGCTGCGCCGGCGCTCCTTGTATCAAGCCTGCCTGTTCGGTGCTTTCAGCCTGTTCTGGACCACCACGCCGCTGCTGTTGGCCGGCGTATTTCATCTGTCGCAGGCCGGCATTGCATTGTTTGCGCTGGCCGGCGTGGCCGGCGCAGTGGCGGCGCCGGTTGCCGGCCGCCTGGCTGATCGCGGCTGGAGCAGGCCGGCGAGCGGCCTGGCGATTGGCTGCGTGGCCGCGGCATTTTTGCTGACGCATCTGGTGCCGGGCGGTTCGAAGCTGGCGCTGGCCATGCTGGTGCTGGCGGCCATCGTCCTCGATTTCGGCGTCTCCGCCAGCCTGGTGCTGGGGCAGCGCGCCATTTATGCGCTGGGCGCCGAAACGCGCGGTCGTTTGACCGGCGTGTATATGGCCACTTTTTTTGTCGGCGGCGCGCTCGGTTCTGCCTTCGGCGCCTGGGCGTATGCCAGGGGCGGCTGGACGCTGGCTTCGTGGGGCGGACTGGCGCTGCCGGCGCTGGCGCTGCTGTATTATTGCGGCGAATTTCGCCGGCGTCGGGCCTGAAGCGCTGCTGCCGCCCGCGCGGCGTGGCGACACCGGTTATATATCGATTTTTGCGTGCATTGTCGACGGCGAAAAAAGAGCCCGGCCTTTGACGGTCGGGCTCAAGCTTGCTCTGATGGGGGATGGCTGAGGCCGTGGCGGCCGTCCTTGTGTTGCAGCCTCAGGCGGTAACCGCGACCTCGGCCTGCGGCGCTTCGCTGTCGGCGTCGTCGAACGAGGTGCGGATCAAATGGTCGAACGCGCTCAGCGATGCCTTGGCGCCTTCGCCGACGGCGATCACAATCTGCTTGTAAGGCACGGTGGTGACGTCGCCGGCGGCAAATACGCCGGGAATCGAGGTCTGACCCTTGGCATCGATTTCGATTTCGCCGCGGCGCGACAGGGCGACCGTGCCTTTCAGCCATTCGGTATTGGGCACCAGTCCGATTTGCACGAACACCCCTTCCAGCTCGAGCTTGACGCTGGCCTCGGTGTTGCGGTCGGTGTAGCTCAAGGCATTGACCTTGCTGCCGTCGCCATGGATTTCGCTGGTCTTGGCCGATTTGATGACGGTGACATTGGGCAGGCTATGCAGTTTGCGCTGCAAGACCGCATCGGCGCGCAAGGCGTGGTCGTATTCGATCAGCGTCACATGCGAGACGATGCCGGCGAGGTCGATCGCCGCTTCGACGCCCGAATTGCCGCCGCCGATCACTGCCACCCGCTTGCCCTTGAATAGCGGGCCATCGCAGTGCGGACAGTAGGCAACACCGTGGTTGCGGTATTGCTGTTCGCCGGGGACGTTGATTTCCCTCCAGCGCGCGCCGGTCGCCAGGATCACGGTCTTGCTGCGCAGGACGGCACCGCCGGCGGTCTCGATCTCGATGATCTTGCCCGGTTTGAGGATGGCGGCGCGCTGCATGTTCATGATGTCGACTTCATATTCCTTGACGTGCTGCTCGAGGGCGGCGGCAAAATGCGGGCCGTCCGTTTCCCTGACCGAGACAAAATTTTCGATGGCCAGCGTGTCGAGCACCTGGCCGCCGAAACGCTCGGCCAGCACGCCGGTGCGGATGCCCTTGCGCGCGGCATAGATGGCCGCCGCCGCGCCGGCCGGCCCGCCGCCGACGATCAGCACGTCGAACACGTCTTTCTTGCTCAGTTCCGTGGCCTGGCGGGCGCCGGCGCCGCTGTCTAGCTTGGCGAGAATTTCTTCGACGCCGGTGCGGCCCTGGCCGAACACTTCGCCGTTCATATAGGTGGTCGGCACAGCCATGATGTGGCGCGCTTCGACTTCATCCTGGAACAGGGCGCCGTCAATCGTCACGCTCTGGATGCGTGGATTGATGATCGACATCAGGTTCAGCGCCTGCACCACTTCCGGACAATTCTGGCAGGTCAGCGAGATATAGGTCTCGAAACGGTAGTCGCCCTCGAGATTGCGGATCTGTTCGATCACGGCCGGCTCGAGCTTGGACGGATGGCCGCCCACTTGCAGCAGCGCCAGTACCAGCGAGGTGAATTCATGGCCCATCGGGATGCCGGCAAAGCGTACGCCGACATCGCTGCCGACGCGGTTGATCGAAAACGAGGGCTTGCGCTCGCTGTCGTCGCTGCGTTCGACCAGTGTGATTTTTTCGCTCAACAGGACGATGTCCTGGAGCATGGCTTGCAGTTCACGCGACTTGTCGCTGTCATCGAGAGAGGCGACGATCTCAATCGGCTGAACGACCTTTTCCAGATAGGCTTTTAATTGTGATTTGAGGGTGGCGTCTAACATGATAGCGGGTCCTTGTTATTTTGTAGGGACGCGGCCCCGCACGATTGCGGGCCGCATCATTGTTACGATTTAGATCTTGCCGACCAGGTCCAGCGATGGCGTCAGGGTGGCGGCGCCTTCGGTCCATTTGGCAGGGCAGACTTCGCCTGGGTGGGAGGCGACATACTGCGCCGCTTTGACTTTGCGCAGCAATTCGGACGCATCGCGGCCGATGCCGTTGTCATGCACTTCCATGACCTTGATAAAGCCTTCTGGATTGATGACGAAGGTGCCGCGCAGTGCCAGGCCTTCTTCTTCGATCAGGACTTCGAAATTGCGTGCCAGCAGGGCGGTCGGGTCGCCGATCAATGCGTATTGCACTTTCTTGATGGCGTCAGAGGTGTCGTGCCAAGCTTTGTGGGCGAAATGGGTGTCGGTCGAAATGCCGTAGACATCGACGCCCAGCTTCTGGAATTCGGCGTAATGGTCAGCCAGGTCTTCGAGCTCGGTCGGGCAGACAAAGGTGAAATCGGCTGGATAAAAGACGAATACCGACCATTTGCCTTTCAATGTTTCGTCGCTAACTTCAATGAACTTGCCGTTTTGGTAGGCGTTGGCTTTGAATGGTTTGACTTGTGTGTTGATCAGAGACATGGTGGTTTCCTTTTTTCGGGTTGGTTGTAATTGACTACGGAATCAGTGTAAGTCCTTTCGATTCATTTGGAAAATTGATCTTAATAATTGTATTGATACATTTTGACTATAATGCAATTCCTGTGCGGCAAGCGGCGCTGTCCCGGCACCGTTTGCGCCGTGCGCGGACGTCATCCGAGCGCGTCCGGTGCTTGTCAGCATAGCCTGATTGGCCTGTCATTGGTATTTATTTGAGCGCGGCCTTGCGCTCCTTGTTGCGCCGCAAATGGGGCGTGCAAGCCCCGTGGCGCGAGAATGAGGCGGGCCGCCGCCCGCCGGCGGCCCTGCTTGGCGGGGCCGGTCGCCTAGAGCGCCCGCTCGTAGACCTGGCGGCTGATTGCCAGCGTCATGTCTTCGCGTTCGCCGAGCGCGCTCATGCCGTGCTCTTCGAGTTTGGCCATCAATATCGCGATCGAGGCCGGCTTGATCTGATAATCGCTCAAATGCGTCGGCAACGTCATTTTTTCGAAAAAGGCGCGGGTCGCCGCGATGCCGGCCGTAATGCGTTCGTCGGCCGTGCCCTCGGTGATATGCCAGACCCGTGTCGCATATTGCAGCAATTTGTCGCGTTTCGATTCGCGTCGTACGCTGAGCAAAGCCGGCAGGACGATGGCCAGGGTTTGCGCATGATCGAGTCCGTGCAGGGCCGTCAGTTCATGCCCGAGCATATGGGTGGCCCAGTCCTGCGGCACGCCGGCGCCGATCAGGCCGTTCAGCGCCAGTGTGGCGGTCCACATCAGGTTGGCGCGCACGGCGTAATTATGCGGTTCGGCCAGCGCCTGCGGGCCGATCTCGGTCAGCGTGAGCAGCAAGCCTTCGGCAAAGCGGTCCTGCACCCGGGCGTCGACCGGATAGGTCAGATATTGTTCGACGATATGCACGAAGGCGTCGACCACGCCATTGGCGACCTGGCGCGGCGGCAGCGAATACGTGACAGTCGGATCGAGTATCGAAAACACGGGAAAGGTCGCCTCGCTGCTGAAGACCAGCTTGTCGCCGCGTGCGCGGTAGCTGATCACGGCGCCGCAATTCATTTCCGAGCCGGTGGCCGGCAAGGTCAGCACGGTACCGAAAGGCATGGCCTGTGTCACCGGTGTCTGCTTGGACAGGATGTCCCACGGCTCGCCCTTGAATTTCAGGGCGGCGGCGATGAATTTGGTGCCGTCGATGACTGAGCCGCCGCCCACTGCCAGCAGAAAGTCGATGTTTTTTTCGCGCGCCAGCGCCACCGCCTTCATCAGCGTTTCGTATGCCGGATTGGGCTCGATGCCTTCAAACAGAAAGTGCTGGCGCGATCCCAGTGCCGCCTGTACCTGGGCCAGCACGCCGTTGTGCTTGATGCTGCCGCCGCCGGCGGTAATCAAGACCCGTGCGTGGCGCGGAATATGGGCGTCGAGGGCGCCGATTTCACCTTCGCCGAAAATGATTTTGGTCGGATTATGAAAAATAAAGTTTTGCATGATGCGCCTTTTTATTGTTGGTGGAGAGATTGCTGCTAGAGCCGACGGCCGCGGCCAGGTAAACACGGAACAGGTAATCCGGGGCGGTAGTGCGGGGAATAGGTAGTGCGGCGAATAGGTAGTGCGGCGAATATAATGCGGGGACGGCGATTCGAGCGTGGCGGCACGGCTGCCGGCAGGCGGCGCGGGCCTTCGGTGTTTGCCGGTGGCGGCAGTCATGTCGGTATCGCAAATAGCAAATCGAACATCGCCTCCACGCAGGCGTGCAGCGGCGCCACCGAATCGTCCAGTTTCATGCGCAGCAGGCTGCCTTCCCAGGCGCTCCAGAACAGGTCGGCCATGGCCTCGGGCGTGAGGTCGCGGCGCACCGATCCGTAGTCCTGGCCGCGCCGCAGGTAGTCGGCAAAGCCGAGCCGCCAGTCGGCTATGGTGGTGCGGACGGCTTCGCGGCACAGCGCGCTCGATTGCGCGATCTCGCCGGCGAAATTGCCGAGCAGGCAGCCGCAGCGGTCGTCGCAGGCTTCGTAATCGAGCACGATGCGGCCGTAGATGGCGCGCAGCGCCTGCAGCGGATCGGCGGCATCCGTCAGCTGCGCATAGCGCGACCAGTCGGCGGCCTCTTGCGCAGCATAGTGGCGCAGGATGGCGGCGGCAAACACTTCCTTGCTGTCGAAATAATTGTAGAACGAGCCTTTCGGGACACCGGCGCGGCCGACGATGTCTTGCACGCCTGTGCCGTGGTAGCCTTTTCTGGCAAATAGCGTCACGCCTGCTTCGAGCAGTTTGTCGCGAAAGTCTTCTGTGCGGCGAATAGTCATCTCGTTATTATATGACCGGTCGTCTCAAGATGGTCAACTCTTTTGTGCGGCGCGCTCTTCCGGGGCAAGGGCGGGCTCGAGTCCGCCACAGCGATGGCCGCAGTCGTTTATACTGGCCCCCCTTCCTTTTTTATCGGCCGCCGGCAGCTTGGCGGCGGCCCATGACGATTGCCGAGACTACATGACTGTTGCCGCTAGCAGGCCGCCAATGACTGGCAGCGCCGATATTTTCATCTGTAATGTTGCTGTCTTGCCGGCGGTGTGTCCATGATGGCCCCGGCCCTGCTTGCCATCATTCCCAACCTGTTGCTCGGTGTTGCGCTCGGTGCGGTCGGCGGCCTGCTGGGCATTGGCGGCGGCCTGATTGCAATTCCGCTGCTCGGCTTTGTGTACGGCATGGATCAGCATCTGGCACAGGGCACGGCCCTGGTGATGATCTTGCCCAATGTGCTGATCGGCTTCGTGCGCTACCGCCAGCGCAATGCGATCGACTTGCGCGCCACGGCCTGGCTGTGCCTGACCGCCGTGGCCGCGACCTTCATCTCGGCGCATTTTGCGGCACGCATCGACGGTGCGCAATTGCGGGTGGCGTTCGCCATGTTTTTGCTGGTTCTGGCGGCCTACTTCATGTGGCAGTTGCGCGTCAGGCCCGGTCTCGGCAATGCCTGGCTGTCGCCGCGCTTTTTGCCGGTGGTCGGCGTGATCAGCGGCCTCATGTCGGGCCTGTTTTCGGTCGGCGGCGGTCTGGTTGCGGTGCCGGCGCTGGTCAGTCTGTTCGGCATGAAGCAAACCATGGCTCAGGGCTTGGCCATGGCCCTGGTGGTGCCGGCCTCGGTGGTGGCTTTGTTTTCCTATGCTCAAGCCGGCCATGTCAGCTGGACAACCGGCCTGGCGCTGGCGATCGGCGGCTTGCTCAGCGTCTCGTGGGGCGTCGCGCTGGCCCACCGTTTTTCGCCGCGCCGCTTGCGGCTCACGTTTTGTGCAGTCTTGATTGCCACCGCGCTATTCATGTTGTTCGCGCATTGAAAATTTGACTGCGGTCAAGGATGGCAGTCAATGCCGTCAATTGCCTTCAGTTGTAATGCGTTGCACTGTGTTGCGTTTGGCCCAGGTGACGGATCGATCGCAAACTTGACCAAATGATATCGACCACTTCCATCCTTGTCTTTGTTGCGCTGCAGCTGCGATGCAAGATAGTCGCTGCGATAAGAAAAATCGACGCTCTTGACCTAGGTCAACGAGATTTTTGAAAGGTCCGCCCCATACTAACAGGCACGTTGCACAACGTTTATCGAACTCAACCGAAGAGAGACATTTCATTATGAAAAACGACATTCAAGCAGTATCCGAAGCGACAGAATTGACCGACGGTTTCCATCTTCTGATCGATGCCCTGAAAATGAACAATATCGACACCATTTATGGCGTGCTCGGTATCCCTGTTACAGCGCTGGGTCGCTTGTGGCAAGCTGAAGGCGGCCATTTCTACAGCTTCCGTCACGAACAACACGCTGGCTTTGCTGCATCGATCGCCGGTTTCATCACTAAAAAGCCAGGTATTTGCGTGACTGTTTCCGCACCAGGTTTCTTGAACGGTTTGACAGCTCTGGCACACGCCACGACCAACTGCTTCCCAATGATTTTGATGAGCGGTTCTTCCGAACGCGAAATCGTCGACCTGCAACAAGGCGACTACGAAGAAATGGACCAACTGAACATCGCTCGTCCACATTGCAAAGCAGCGTTCCGTATCAACCGCGCTGAAGACATCGGTGTTGGTATCGCTCGCGCGATCCGTACCGCTGTATCCGGTCGTCCAGGTGGTGTATATCTGGATCTGCCAGCACGTTTGTTCACACAAACAATGACAGTTGAAGAAGGCGCGAAATCGTTGTTCGTTCCTATCGATCCAGCTCCAGCACAAATCCCTGCACCAGACGCAGTTGCACGCGCTGTTGACCTGATCAAGAACGCCAAGAAGCCACTGATCCTGTTGGGTAAAGGCGCTGCTTACGCTCAAGTCGATGACTCCATCAAGGCTCTGATCGAAGAAACCGGCATCCCATTCACACCAATGTCGATGGCCAAGGGCCTGTTGTCGGATCTGCATCCACAAAACGCGGCTGCTGCACGCTCGTTCGTGCTGCCAGAATCCGACGTTGTGATCCTGATCGGTGCACGTCTGAACTGGCTGCTGGCTCATGGTAAGGGCAAGACATGGGGCGGTTCCAAGAAGTTCGTTCAAATCGATATCCAATCGAACGAAATGGACAGCAACGTTCAAATCGCTGCACCACTGGTTGGCGATATCGGTTCCGTCGTTGCCGCTCTGCGCACTGGCCTGAAGGGCTTCAAGGCAGATGCAACATGGATGTCGGCAATCGCAGAACGCGTAGCCGGCAGCAAGGCTAAACTGGCTCCTAAGCTGGCTACCGCTACACCACTGATGAACTACTCGAACTCGCTCGGCGCAGTGCGTGAAGTGTTGAAGGCTTACCCAGATATCAGCCTGGTTAACGAAGGCGCGAACGCTCTCGATAACTGCCGTATGATCGTTGACCAATACCAACCACGTAAGCGCCTCGATACAGGTACATGGGGTGTCATGGGTATCGGTATGGGTTACTGCGTTGCAGCTGCAACCGTTACCGGCAAACCAGTTGTTGCAGTTGAAGGCGACTCCGCTTTCGGCTTCAGCGGCATGGAAATCGAAACACTGGTTCGTTACAACCTGCCAGTTACCGTTATCGTCATGAACAACGGCGGTATCTACAAGGGTGACGAAGTGATCGCCGGCGCCAAGGAAGCTGCTTGCACATTGTTCACACCAGGCATCCGTTACGACAAGATGATGGAATCGTTCGGTGGTCAAGGCTTCCACGCTACGACTCCAGAAGAACTGGCCAAGTTCCTGAAACAAGCTATCGATTCGGGCAAGCCAACTCTGATCAATGCTGTCATCGATCCATCCGCTGGTGTTGAATCGGGCCGTATCCAAGGTCTGAACATCGTCAGCCAAGTTGGCAAGAAGAAGTAATATTGCTTGCGACCAGCGGGCCTGATTCAGGTCCGTTTGGCAGCACGACAAATGCCCCTTAGACTGCGGTTTAAGGGGCATTTTTATTGCCCGGCTTTTTGCGCAAACCGGCGGGCACATGCTTTCAGTGATTCCTTCCCGAGATTTTATGTATAAACTTTTTTACTATCCCGATCGCGTCAAATACGGCACGCCCGAGCAGGCCGGTCTGGCGTTTGAAAACGTCATGTTCGCCAGCGCCGACGGCACCGCGCTGTCGGGATGGTTCATCCCCGCGCCGTGCGTGGCCGAAGGCACGGCGGCCAAGGGCACCGTGGTCCATATGCACGGCAATTCGCAAAACATGAGTGCGCACTGGTGTTTTGCCGATTGGCTGCCGGCCCGCGGCTACAATCTGTTCGTCTTTGATTATCGCGGCTACGGCCAGTCGCGCGGCGCGCCGGACCCGCAAGGTATTTTCGAGGATGCCGTGGCGGCGCTCGACTATGTGCGTGCCCGCCCTGATATCGAGGGCGGCAAGCTGTTCGTCTTTGGTCAGAGCCTGGGCGGCATGCTGGCGATTGCCGCTGCCGGCGCCAGTGGCCGCGGCGTGCGCGCGGTGGTGGCCGAGGCGCCGTTTCATTCCTATACGGCGATGGCGGACGACCAGATGCCGGCCGAACAGCTGGTGCTCGACGACACCTATTGCGCGACGACGTATATCGCGCAACTGGCGCCGACGCCTTTGCTGCTATTGCACGGCACCAGCGATCGGGTCGTGCCGTATTCGCATTCGGTGACGCTGCTGGCCGAAGCCGGCGAACCCAAGCAATTGGTGACGATCGAGGGCGGCGAGCATAACGATGCCACCACGGCGCGCCACGGCACGCAATATCGCGATGTGATGCTGGCGTTTTTCGAGGCGGCGCCGTAAGGGCGCGCGAAGCGGCTTTGCTGTTTGCCGCTTCGTTTTTCGTCACCTCATTGTTCACTCATCGTTCGCCACCTGCCACTGCCGCACTGGTAGTCTGATTATTGATGCGCCAGCAGGCGCAGCATGAGTGGCGCCAGCGCCGGCGTCAGCAAGGCCGTCAGGACGCCGTTCAAGCCCATGCCGAGTCCGGCGAAGGCGCCCATTTCCGGGCTGACCTGAAAGGCGCGTGCCGTGCCGATGCCGTGCGACGTCACGCCCAGCGCAAAGCCGCGCACCTGATGCGATTCGATGCGCATCCAGTTGAACAGCGCGCGGGCGACGACGGTGCCGAAGATGCCGGTGCCGATCACCAGCATCGCAGTGACCGCAGGCAGTCCGCCGAGTTTTTCCGAGACCGCCATGGCGATTGGCGTGGTGGCCGATTTCGGTCCGATCGACAGCGCCAGCTGGTTTGAGCCGCCCATCAACAGCATGATGGCGATGGCCGACACGATGGCGGTGACCGAGCCGCACAGAATGCCGCAAAACAGCGGCCAGAAGGATTTCCGCAAGCGCGGCAACTGGCGCGCCAGTGGAATGGCCAGCGCCACCGTGGCCGGCCCCAGCAGGAAGTGGACGAACTGGGCGCCTGAAAAATAATCATGATAAGACATGCCGCTAAAGGCCAGTACCGCGCACACCAGCGCGATGGCAATTGCCACCGGATTGACCAGCGGCGAAAATTTGCAACTGGCGTAGAGCCAGTGCGCACAGGCATAGGCGCATAAAGTCAGCGTCAGGCCGAGCAGCGGCGAGGCCGACAGATAAACCCAGATCAGGCCGAATTCGGGCAGCTTATGCATCGGGCGTTCCTTTGTCCTGATGACGGCCTTGCAGCGCGCCCACTGCGCGCGTGACTGCGGCAGTGACGGCCAGCGTCAGCAGTGTGCTGACGACAACGGAGACGATGATGGCCGGCCACTGGCCGTTGATACGTGAGGCCACGGCGACGATGCCGACGCCGGCCGGCACAAACAGCAGCGACAAATGGCGCAGCAATTCGCTGCCGGCCTGTTCGATGTGCGCCAGCAGGCCGGGCGCTGCCAGCAGGGCGCCGAACAATAGCAGCATGCCGACCACCGGGCCCGGAATCGGTATGCCGAGGGCAAAGACGACGCCTTCGCCGAGGCATTGAAAAATCAGCAGTGTGCTAAATGTGATTAACATCGTGTTCTCCGTTTTGCGCGCCGGCCGGCGCTATGTGGCAAGGCAGCAAGACTGGCGCCGCCGCTGCGGGTGTTTAGCGAGGGAAAGTTGCCTCCAGGATTCGACATCATACCCGATCATACTTGCTGCCGCGCCTGGTTTTCCTGGCGCGCGATCGCTGACGCATGGCTGTCTGCCCGCGCCGTTGCCGGACGCGCCCTATCTGCCCCTGTCGCGTAAATCCTCGTCGGTCTTGTTTTGCCCCTCGTTGACATTAGGCGCGCGCAAATCGTTTTCGCCATTGTCTATGCAGTAGGCCCAAGCTGCCATGCGCGCGTCACGGGCATCGACCGCCTTGTCGTAGCCATAGTCGATAGCGAAGAGAACGACCTTGCGCATCGGCATTGAATCATAGACGTATTTTTTCATGGGCAAGTCTTTGGCCAGCGCATGGATGCGTGCATTATATGAATCGAGCGCCACGCTTTCCACCGCGCCGCAGGTTTCTTGTTTGACCAATTCCCAGGCAAAGTCTGCCGATGCATGTTGAGAGGTGGTCATGCCGATAATTAACAACATGGCTGCGCCGAGTTTGCCAGTTTTCATTTTTCATCCTTATCTGCCGACGAGTTTTTTTGGTGCGTCAGCTTTGCTGTTATTTTCAATGTTATACACAAAGCGACTTACAAAGCTACTCACAAAACTGTTGTGCTGAATTGACACTTGGTGCGATGTGACAGAACTATTTGGAATGGTCGCCGGTTGCTCTGCTTAATTTGTGGGCAATATAACAGAGGGCTTACGTGTACCTGCCCAGGCTTAATCTGATAAGCGGCTAGATGAATTAGGGCTCTAAGAGGGCGGTATTGGCCAAGAGCGGATGCTCAGGGTTGTCTTTCAATTTGGACAATGGCAGGATACTGCAGTGAGGGCGAAAAATATCTCAAAACAATTTTCTGTTTGTCTGTGGAGCTACTACGGGAATCACTGTGAAACGAGAAGAACGAGTGTGGATTTTGGCTTGGGCGGCCTTGATGGGTTTTAGTTTGCTCATGCTTCATAACTGGGTCGAGGCGCTTAGCAAATCAGGCGAATACTTTGGCTTGATTTGGCCGCTATATGTATTTGCCATTTCAGTACCGCTATCCATGCAGATGCTGTCACGCTACCGGTCCAAGAAGTTATTGTGGCTTATGGTCGCATCTTTCAGCCTGATTATGGCCGGAGCCGCGTCTTATGTCGGACACTACGCATGGATTGAGAATTTGCCTGGCGTCCCGGTAGGTAAGGTGCTCGTGATGACCATGGTGGCTTCCAGTTGCTGGTTTATCCTGATGCCATTTGCAGAGCATAAATTAGTCAGAGGCAGTTGGTGGGATGAATATTCCCTATTATTTTCTGGCGCGTGGCGCAATACTGCCAAGCTTATTTCGGCTGCCGCCTTTGTTGGACTGTTCTGGGGACTTCTGTTCTTGTGGGCGGGACTCTTCAAGATATTGAAGGTCGAGTTTTTCTATGAGCTGTTTACGGGTCGAAATTTCATCTATGCAGTAACGGCGATTGCTTACGGAATGGGGCTCTCACTTTATTCAACCAAGGAAGAAACGCTGGTCAATCTTTATCGTACCACTCTCAATATCCTCGGTTGGCTGCTACCCCTGGTAACGTTCATCATGTTGTTGTTCTTGCTCGCGCTCCCATTTTATGGCTTAGCCCCGCTATGGCAAACCGGCTATGCGACGATCCTGATGCTTACCTTGCAGGGCGTGATCGTGTTCCTGTTCAATGCCGCGTGGCAAGATGCTGACGGAACCATCAAGTTGCCCAAATGGCTTCTGAACTTGATTTCGGGCGGGCTTGTCGCAATGCCCGTTTATTCAGTCCTTTGTGCATATTCACTTGGGCTACGTATTTCAGAGCACGGCTGGTCAGTAGATCGAATCTGGGCAGCGCTGGCTGTTTTCGTGATGTCCATCTATGCAATTGGATATGCCATAACAAGTTTGCGGCGAAAAGCGGTCTGGATGGCGGATGCCAAGTTCGTCAATATTGCCGCTGCACTGATAACCGTGGCGTTGCTAATGTTAACTGCGACGCCTGTGCTTGATCCCGACCGTATCTCCGTTAACAGTCAGGTCGGCCGACTATTAGCCAACAGCACTTCAGTTGCAGACTTCGATTTTGACTATCTACGTTTCAGGACCGGCAAATTCGGTAACGATGAACTACGAAATTTGTTGAAGAACACCAGTCATCCGCAAGCCGAGCTTCTCCACCAGCGCGCAGAAAACGCTTTGAACAAGAAATATGTTTATGACCGCCAGGCCAACGATGTTGGAATAAGCCGTGAGGGGGTGGCTACCAAGCTGACACTGTATCCGAAAGGTACTGTGCTCGATCCCTCGTTTATAGATTATCTTGCAGGGCAATTAAATGAACATAAATTGTCGCTTCCATGCATCCGCACTGGCCAGTCATGTCAATTGCTGGCTATAGACCTCAAGGGGGACGGAAGCACAGAGTTGGTTATCTTTGATGCTTTTCAAAGCAAGGTTTTCGAGCAAAGGCAGGGTAAATGGGCGCTTATCGGCAATCTGACCGGCCAGAAGATTTACCAGCTTACTGGGCCATCGCTAAAGCACAGTTTAGATGTGCAAGACGTCGAGTCGCGACGACATAAGTGGCGTGATATTCGTGTTGGGTCGGATTATTTCTCAGTAAATGAAATAGAAGGGGCTGAGAAGTGATATGCAAAGGGGGTGGTGATTCCGATATTGCACGACACCTGCTTGCGAGCGGGCCGCATAAATTTCGCGATTTGAGCGACCACTTAAGAGTGATATGGCTGGCTACTCTCGGCCAAAATCAGGCTGTCGTCGGACGCAAGTATAAAACTTCAGACTGGCCCGTTACGCCGCACTTCGATACATTGATTGCGTCTAAAAAATGAAAACTATTGTTACAGCATTGTTTGTATTTTCTAGTGTAGTGGCGAATGCTCAAGTTTTATCTAACGAGGAATTAAGGAAACTAGTAAGGGCGGACCGCTTAGACCGCGAGGCGGAAAGCATGGATTGGCCAGCGACCGACTTCAATGATAAAGCCCGAGCGTCTAGAGTGATAGAAATTCTTAAGGATGGAAAAATCGAGACGGCTGAAGATTTCTATAATGCCGGAGTGATTTTTCAGCATGGCAGTAGCCCCGATGACATTAAGTTGGCATTTTCATTTGCCACGATTTCAGCTCGATTGGCGCCAGAACATCCTGCTCCGAAGTGGTTAGCTGCTGCGGCGTGGGACCGCTATATGATGTGGAAAAAACTGCCACAGTGGTATGGTACGCAGTCGCAGTATATTAAGGAAACCGGTAAGACCGTGCTGTACCCAATTTTACCTGACGCCGTCAGCGACACGGAACGCTCCGAAGCAAAAATACCACCGCTTTCAAAAATAATTTTGGAATTTGAGGCGAAGAATAAGGAAGACCGTCACCACTGAAATCGGTCACATGCGGACACTCATATTTTGCTTATTGCCTCAATGAAAGCAGCTGAATGTTTTATTAAAAAATAGTGACTCGCTACGAGCGACTGGAAAATCTTAAAGGTCGTACGATTCAAGCGGTCTATACGGAATACAGTTTCGTGGCGCTTCAGCTCGACAATGATGAGATGACGAATTTTGCCGTTGAATAAGTTGTGGTAAGAAAGTGCTTCGAAGTATTCTCGATTTACTTATATGAGTTGAGGCAGGATTACGCTTTCTCACTCCGTATTCAAGGCTTTTGGGGCCTTATGTTGCCTCCCTGGGTCGATGTCATTTGCCAGGAGTTTGCGGGCTTCGTCGCGCCGTTTGCGCGCCTCCTTGAGGCCGACATCAGGATAAGTTCCCAATGACAACATTTTGGCCTTGCCTGCAAAGCGATATCGGAAGCGCCACCATTTGCCGCCGTTAGGCTGTATCAGGATGGACAGGCCGCGCTCATCGTTCAGGGTTTGCGGTTTGTCCGC
>JAIZVZ010000036.1 GCA_021768485.1 Oxalobacteraceae bacterium
ACCACTTGGTCGATAACAGCTCGAAGGCTGTTGCGAGCATCGGAAAAGTTGATGATTCTCATTTGTTACTCCGTTCTTTCAATACTTATCAGTGTCAGTAGTAGTTGTCAGTGTCAGTAGTAGTTGTCAGTATCAGCAGTAGTTGTCAGTATCAACGAGAAATTCGAACAGCATTAACTTGTACGACAAATCGTACATGTACAAGTATATCGCAAATTTCGCGGATTGCAAGCTTATGGTTGGAGATGAGCGAGGCGCGCAGTGACTCACGCTTGTCGAAGCCAAGACATTAAAGTTGCTAGTTTTGCTATTTCTCCGCAACCTGCACAAGACTGTTTCGGGGCAGTTCAGTGGGAGAACTCTCGGCTCTGGACCGAGATGGCGCTCGTTTGATTCCAGCCCCCGAACCCAAGTAAAAGACTATGAACTAGTGCGGAACTCTGATAACGACGATGTGCCTCTTGGCAACGGGACGGTAGCAGGGCGTTCAGGCATGGAGAGTCTGTAATATTCTGACTATGGTATTTTGCATGGTATGGCATGAACGATATCTGCTAAGTGTATGATTAGATGCTAATATTTTCTGTTGTTGATAATAGAATGGGAATGACGAGTCAGCCTTAAGTGGCTGATTTGAATGAAAAATGGAAGGCCGTTGATGATTGATTTTCAATTATCAACGGCTTTTTTTGCGGGCACAAGAAGGGCCGACAGGAAACCATGGCCACAGCGGCCATGCCTAATGTTCCCAGTACCCACGGCGTAAAGCGATGGTTACAGCGTGGGTGCGGTCTCGCGCATCGAGCTTTTGCAAAATCGATTTCATGTGCGCCTTGACCGTATCTTCGCTCAAGCCTAAAAGCTGGGCCACGCGCTGGTTGGAATTGCCGTCTGCGACGATGCGCAGCACTTCAGTCTCGCGTTTGCTCAGCGAATCGAGCTGAAAGTTGTTGACCAGGGTGGAGGCCAGTTGTGGCGACAGGCTGCGCTTGCCGGCATGGACTGAAACGATGTAATCGCTCAATTCGGTGCGCGCCAGGCTTTTAAGAATATATCCGCTCGCACCAGCCTTCAGGCCCCGGCTCACATGCATATCGCCGCCGTAGGTCGTCAGGATAATGATGCGTGCCCCAGGATTGATGCGACGGATTGCTGTTGTCGCCTCTATGCCGTTCAGGCCAGGCATCTGTATATCCATCAGCGTGATATCGGGCGCGAAGCGCTTGTACTGCTCGATGGCGACGGCGCCGTCGCTGGCTTCCGCCACGACCGAAAATTTCGGATCGACCGCTAGAACAGCGGCAATCCCGCTGCGCAGCAGGGGATGATCATCTGCAATCATCACGCTGATCATTTCTTGAACTTTGCCTTCCATAGCAGCGCTCCTTGATTGTTTTGCGCGAGCGTATCAACGACAGCTTGTCTTGCCATCACCTTATCGGGTATATGCAAGTGCTGCGGGGATGAGTATTTGCCATGCAGTGCCATTGCCTGCGCCACTACGCAGCACCAGTTTGGCATGAATCCTGGCCGCGCGTTCAGCCATGCCACGCAGGCCCCAGTGATTCTGGCGTCCGCCATTGTTCAGGATTTCGGCGGGAATGCCGATGCCGTCATCGCGAACGGTGCAACGGAGTTCTCGCGCACCATATCGGAGCTGGACTTCTATCGTTTGCGCGTGGGCGTGGCTGTAGGCGTTGGCGATGGCCTCGGCGATGATTGCCAGCGTCTCTTCATACACCATGGGATCGAGTTGGCGCATGATGCCGTCCATTTTAAAATGAATGGGGCCGGCGTCAGCCGGCTGTAAGCGGGCGGCGGCTGCCAGCACGGCATCCGGGAAGTTGAGCTTGTGAGCATCTGCCCCCCGCAGTTCGACGATTCGCCCGCGGCCTTCATCCACGACGGCGTCAGCCTGTTGCAGCGCCATTTCCAGTTGGGTGCGTATCTCTTCCTTGGCCGGCATGCGCATCACGGCGGCATGTACATGCAGTATCAGGCTTTGGATTGACTGGAGCAGGGTGTCATGCAGTTCCCTGGCGATCCGCTCCCGCTCGTGAACCCGCTCCTGCAGCCGGCTGGCCATTTGCCTGGTCATGCGTTGAATATGCCATCGATATGCCAGATACGCCGCCGAAAGCAGCAATGCCGTGCACAATACCTTGAACCACCAGGTTTCCGTCATCGCAGGAGCGATAGTAAAGGATGCCACTGTATCTTGCTCGGACCACTTGCCGTTGTAATCCGAAGCCGCCACATGAAAGTGGTAATCGCCAGAATGGAGGTTGCTGTAGAACGCACTGCGGCGTGCGCCGACCTCCTGCCATTCGGTATCAACATCATCGAGACGATAGCGAAATCGGACTCTTTCCGGCATGGATAGCGCAGGAAGGCTGTAATCGATTTGCAAGGAAGAGCTGCCAGCGGCAAAGCGCGCCAGCGCCTGCGCAGGCTTGCCTTGCCCGGAGGGGCCGATCGTCTTGATGAGGACTGGCTGCGCAGGCGAAGGCGCGGGCTGTTCGCGCGGATTCAGACGAAATACCCCCGCCGATCTGACGAGCCATAAGCGGCCGTCGGATGCCAGTACCATCGATGGGGACGGCGTAATGCGCAACGCGCTGCCCTCCAGCCCATCGAGCTGATCGAGCCGTTCATACTGTACATGGTAGGCCTGGGAGCGTCTGAACCTGGCGATTTCCTCGCTTGGAATATGGAACAGGCCAGTCGACGCATTGAGCCACAGATCGCCATTGTCCAATTCGACGATGCCGGTTATGCCGTCAAAAGTCTCATTATTGACGCCGCTGAGCTGTTTGAAGCGATTCGCTTCAAACAAGGCCAGGCCTTTGTCGCCGCCCGCCCATATGTGCTGGCCGTGCGGGTGCAGCGCCATTACCAAGCCTAGCGCCAGTCCTGCGGACGAGCCGTAGCTGCGCCAGAGGTCGCCGTCGCGATGGACCACCTGGTTCGGATAATAGGCGAGCCACAGGCCCGCCGACTCCGAGCGGGCCATTGCACTGACTTCGCCCGTCAGTCCTGCTTTTTCCCAGGCCCCATTGGATTTGCGGCGATACAAGCCATGCTGGCGTATGGCAACGAGCAGACTGCCATCCCGGTCCGCGAGTACCGATTCGACGAGCATGCCGCCGATGGCGGCTGGCAATGTAATGATTCGACACTCATTGCCCTGAATTTTGCGCAATGATCCGAACGAGGCCCCCCACAGGACGCCGTCATCGGTTCTGGTATAACTCCGTAAAAGATCGGCCCAGCCTTCGCTACGCGGAGGCAGGAGCGCCGCGACCTTGACGTCGCCATTGTCGCTGGCGGAGACGTGAAAGCCGCCTATCCATGCGCCGCCATGGTCATCGGCCAGAATGCCGCCACCGCCTGCCAATTTGGGCAACTCTATCTTGCTCAGCCGTTGTCGGCGGAAGCGGTCTATGCCGGTTGCGGTCGAGGCCCACACATTGCCCTCTCTATCCTCGTAGAGGGCGCCCACAGATGGCCCGCTTAAGCCTTGTGGCGGCTGGGTGCGGGCGGTTTCTTGCGCGGTACGATATTCAAGCCCGTCCTCCAGGCCGACCCAAAGATCGCCACGGCGATCAAAAAGCAGGCTGGCAGGATTGCCGAGATGCTGCCACTGCCTGGGCGGTCGATTCTGGCGGGTTCCGGCTAATTGATTGAAGTGGGCATGTGCGGCATCCCAGCTCACGACCCTGCCGTCGGGAAGATTAAAAAGGACACCCGTGCCGCTGCTGATGGGCGCCTTGGTAAACCGCTGTTGACCCGGCGCCAGCGAGAATACGCCGGAATCCCCCTGCGCCCAGAGCACGCCTTGGCGGTCGCGCATCAGCGTTTTGTACCAGCCGGCAGGCAGCTTCCATGAAGCCGCGGGCGCGCGCCAGCGGTCATGCTCCAGATAAAACATGCCCTGTCCGGTCGCCGCCCAAATGCGGCCGTCGCCGTCCTGTTCCACGCCCCAGACGGCGCGGCTTGGCAAGCCGTCCCGTTCATCATAATTGCGGATGCGTCCGTGCTGCAGCAGGGCGGCCCCGCCAGTGCGATAGCCGATCCATAATCGGCCATCGGCAAACGCGTTCACTACGCTGACGTTGTTCGTTAATAGAGGCGCATTGGACGGTGTAAATTGTTCAAATTGTATGCCGTCAAAGCGATAGAGCCCAGTGGGGCCGCCGAGCCATAACCAGCCATCCGTGGTCTGGGTAATGGACAAAATCATGGCAGGCGCGCCATCCCGGGCGGCCCAGCTGGTGTGGTGCCGATCGATGGCGCGCGGCGAGCCGCCGCCGGCCGCGCAATGCGGGGAAATCAGGCTGCAGAAAATAATTGCGAACAAAGTCATGGCTTTGTCGCAAGCAGTTAGTGCCTTTTTCATGGGAAAATCAGCCAACAATTGGTAATTCTGAATTTTCTTCCTGCTGGAATATTGTATAGAAATAAATCACCCGAAAGGGTGTATGTTGCTGTTGCCTGTTTGGATATGCTGTGGCTTCGACCTACAGGAGATCACTATGTTGCAGACAATTAATAAATTGCTTTGGATGAGCTTACTGCTGTTTTATGGCGGCATCAGCCTGGCGCATGCCGAAACGCCAAGAAGTCATTTTGTCGAGGCAAACGGCGTGCGGATACACTATCTGTCAGCGGGCAAGGGAGCCCCAGTCATTTTGCTTCACGGCTACACTGAATCAAGTCATATGTGGCTGCCGCTGATGGCCAAATTGGCGCAGGATCATCTGGTGATCGCCCCGGACCTGCGCGGCTTCGGGCAGTCTGGCCTGCCGGACGGACCTTATACGAAATCCGTTATGGCCCAGGACGTGCACGCCCTGGTGACCGGCCTCGGCATCAAGTCCGCCAAGATCGTCGGCCATGATATCGGCTTGATGGTGGCTTACGCCTATGCCGCACAATATCCGCAAGAGGTGAGCAAAATTGTCCTGATGGATGCATTTTTGCCGGGGGTCGGCAATTGGAAGGATGTATGGCTGCTGCGCGATCTATGGCATTTCCACTTCTACGGCGAGACCCCGCTGGCGCTTGTTAAAGGTCGCGAGCGTACTTATTTCGAGCATTTTTGGAACGACTTTGCGGCTGACAAAACGAAATCGCTGAGCGAGGCGGACCGCAAATTCTACAGTTCCGAATATGCAAAACCCGGTCATATGCGGGCCGGTTTTGAAGTGTTCCGTGCATTTCCCCAGGACGCTGTCGAGTTTGCGGAGTACATGAAAAAACCGCTGACGATGCCCATGCTTGTGTTGACCGGCGAAAAAGCTTCGGGCGAGTTTCTGATTCAGCAGGCCCGCCTCGTCGACACCAATGTCGAAGGTGTGGTCATCAAGCATAGTGGGCACTGGTTGATGGAAGAGGCTACGGCAGAAGTGCTGCCCAAGCTGGTCAACTTCCTTCATTGAATACTGTGAGATGAATACTGTGAGATGAATACTGCAAGCCGGGCGCGGTTGCATTTACCGACAAGCATTGAAAGGATTTGCCATGCGTATCGACCTGAGCGGCAAGACCGCCATTGTCACCGGCTCCACCCGCGGCATCGGTTATGCCATTGCTGCCGGCCTGGCAGGTGCCGGCGCCACCGTTGTCATCACCGGGCGCAAGCAAGCCGATGTGGATCAGGCGCTGAGCGGCCTGCGTGCCAGCGTCGCCGGCGCGCGCGTGCGCGGTGTCGCCGCCGATCTGTCCAATGCCAGCGGCTTCGCGGTCCTGCAGGCCGCCGAGCCGTTGGCCGACATCCTGGTGAACAACCTCGGCGTGTTCAAACTGCAGCCATTCGCCGAGATCCCTGACGAAGAATGGACCCGCTTTTTCGAGATCAACATCATGTCCGGCGTGCGCGCCAGCCGCGCCTACCTGCCCGGCATGCTGCAAAAGAACTGGGGGCGCATTGTGTTTATCTCGTCGGAATCGGGGCTGAACATTCCTGCCGATATGATCCACTACGGATTCACGAAGACCGGCAACCTGGCCATCTCGCGCGGCCTGGCCAAGAGCGTGGCCGGCAGCGGCATTACCGTCAATGCGGTCCTTCCGGGCCCAACCTTATCGGAAGGCGTGCAGCATCTGGTGGCGCCGGGCGGCGACCATGCGGCGGCCGAGCGCGAAGCCAACGCCTTTGTGCGGGCCCACCGCAGCACATCGATCATTCAGCGCGTGGCGACGCCGGAAGAGGTGGCGAACATGGTGGTGTACGTGTGTTCGCTGCAGGCTTCAGCCACCACCGGCGCGGCGTTGCGCGTCGATGGCGGCGTGGTCGACACGATTGCCTGAGCCCTAAGCGAGACCAGACGGGCAGGCTGGTAATACCAGGCAATACCAGACAATACCTGGAATCAAGCATGATTCTTTTCAGTTATATCAATTCAGTTATATCAATACTGGTCCGAGCGGGTAAATCCGTGCTGACCGATACCATGCTGCGCAGCATCAAGCCAGCAGACAAGCGCTACAAAGTGACTGACCGGGATCGGAGTATGTCACCACGGCCCGGTCGATTTTATTTCTTTGTAATCACGCAATAAATGGCAGGTAAGAAACGCTCACCTTGGCATACGCTGTAGTTGCACGGCTATTGGGGAGCACATCGCGACCTCATTTCCTCCCTCATCGCTGCAAGCTATCGACCTCCTTGAGTGGGGCAGTGTGCATTTGAACAAGCGCCAGCCGTATCGGCTCTGAGCCAGCATTCCAGCTATCGTGCCCTTGTCCAGTCGTGTCTGTGGTCAATATGCAATTACCGGGACGCACGGTGAATCGTGTCCCGTCTCCGGCCTGGTACTCCATTACGCCAGATAGACAGATTACCCATTGCGCCTTGGGACTTGGGTGCCATCCACCATGCCAACCGATAGGTAATTCGACGAATGCCAATGCTTCTGCGTCTGAGGCCCGGCCAACATACATGGGAGGGGCTGGCGGCGCGAATTCGATCATCTGTAGTTCTTGAGAGTAATTGAACTCGACACTGGAAAGACTATTTTTGCCAGTAAATAAGTGAAGCAGGGGCCAAATTGACATAAATACATCCTAATATTAGTTGCGGTGCCTGCAAAATGCAGGCCCTATGTGCCATATGAGTCATTGATTTTAAAGATTTTTTCTGGTGGCGCCGCCGATTCAAGACCGCCTCGCAAGACCTGTCGCCACAGCCAGCCGAGACATCATCTGCCAATGCGCTATACAATGCATCAGGTCGCAACTTTTTCCTGCGGCTAAATTGGATTGGAATAGACATGTACTACGGAGAACGCTTCAACAGCATCACCCACACGGTGGGGGCAGCGCTGGCGGCGGGCGGCGGGGCGTTGCTGATCGTGATGGCGGCGCATAGCGGCGACGCCTGGAAAGTGACCAGTTTCAGCATTTACGCGGCCACGTTATTTACGCTGTATATGACTTCGGTACTGTATCACAGCACCCGCGGGCGGGCCAAGGATGTGTTGCGCCGGCTCGATTATTGCGCAATTTACCTGCTGATCGCCGGCAGCTATACGCCGTTCACTCTGGTCAGCCTGCGCGGGCCGTGGGGCTGGTCGCTGTTCGGCGTGGTGTGGGGGCTGGCGCTGGTCGGCATCTTGCAGGAGCTGTGGTACGCCAAGGGCGCGCGCGTGCTGTCGCTGGTGATTTATGTGTTGATGGGCTGGGTTTGCGTGATCGGCATCAAGCCACTGATCGATGCGCTGACCATGGGCGGTTTTCTGTGGCTGGCCGCCGGCGGCCTGCTGTACACGGGCGGCATCGCATTCTATGTTACCGACCACAAGTGGCGTCACGGGCACGGCGTCTGGCATCTGTTCGTGCTCGGCGGCAGCATCTGCCATTTCGGCGCGGTGCTGTTGTATGTGGCGTAGTGACGTACAGCTCGCAATCAAGGCCGATGCGCCACTGCGGAATGGATTCGCCCCATAATTGCCGAGAAAGTCGGAATGATGGGGAAATTTATAATCTATAGCCGTGCCCAAGCCCTGTTTTGACAGGGCTTTTTATTCGATGCTCTCAAATGGAATGATGCGGTCGTCGGCTGCGGGGCGGCAGCCGTCGGCGACCGTGGTCCAGCCATGATGGACGACAACCTGCTTGTCGTCGTGGCAGATTTCGATGCGCTCGCTGGCCGGCAGGCGCTGGCGCACGAAGCTTTCGATCGAGGTCGGCAGGCTGATTTCGAGCTTCATCGCCTCGCGCTGGGCAGCAGGGTGATCGTCGAGGTGGAGCAGGGGCACAAATAGCGAGGCCAGCATCAGCCAGCGCGAGCCGGCATCGACAGGCTCCGGCGCATAGTTTTGCGTCCGCAACCAGTTCTGGGCGCGGGCCCGCAAATCGGTGCTGTCCTCCATGCCGGCCCAGGCCACGGCCAGCAGTTCGACCAGCCACTGATTGCAGTTCTGGTATTCCAGTCCGTAAGCATAGGCATTGGCGCTGTATTGTCCCGCCAGCAGATGCAGCACGCGCGGCGTATCGAGCACGGCCTCATGCACGCTGGCGATGGCGGCTGCCGGCAGGCGTACCAGCGAGACATAACCGAGCGCGGGATCGTCGGTGCCCATCGCAAAGCCGGCCAGACCCTGGTCGAAAATGCGCGGGCGACGCTCGTCGCAGGAATAATACAGCTGGCGGGCCGACCACATGCCTTCGTCGGAACGCCAGGCCAGCGCCGCATGCGAATAGCGGATGCCGAAGCGCGCCAGGTTCAGTCCCGAACGGCTGATCAGCACGACACTGCCGTCGCCGGCGCTCAGTTCCTCGCGCAGCACGGCGGCAAAGCGCAGCAGGCGATCCTGTTCGGCCGCGCTGAATTCATGGCCGCGGTCGCAAAAGCGCGAGGCCGCAAAGCTGCCGCCGCCGGCTTGCGCCGCACCGGCGATGGCGCAGGCGGCCAGCGCCAGCGCCAGCCGGTGCCAGAGCTTGAGGCTCGATTTCAGCCCGGGCTTCAGCTCAGGTTTCAGCTTGGATTTCAGATTTACGCGCCGACAGGGCGGGCGGCCAGCTCTCCGTACCAGGCATCATCGAGCACCAGATAGAAGGGGGTGCGCGTGTCGTTGCGGGCAAATTCGATGCCGTAGACGCGATTTTGTGCATAGACGAAGTCGCCCTTGACCAGTTGCTGCTGGTCGAAAGTCGCTTTCGGCAGATCGAGCACGATGCGCTGATCCGGCAGTTCGCCCTGCATGGTCACGCGCGCGAGGTTGGCCCGGTTAGGCGTCTGCGCGATGTCGATGATGCGGTAAGGACCGTTGGCTGTCTTGAGACCGGTGGCCGAGCTTTTGCTCGAACCGCCTAGCGAGTCCGAGATACTGCCGACGGACGTCGACGAGGCGCTCGAAGCCGACGAGGCAAGGCTGTCAGCGTGGGCATTCAGGGCCAATCCCAGGGCGCCGGCGAGGCAGGCAAGACGAAGTGAGGAAAGCATATGCACGAAATTATCCTTGGTATATGAATAGTGCTGCAGACAGTTGCAGCACGTTCACATCATAACGCATGGCAGCGCTGGCGGATACGGCGCGGCGATTGTCTGTCCGCGTGTGCGGCGGATTTGCGACACTGTGCGTTTTTTTCAGGCAGATGGTTTCGCGGCCAGGCTTGGCGCGGGCGCCATCGCGTGCGGCGCTGCGCGCATGCCGTCTTGCGAAGCGCCCGTGCCCGGCCGAATCGGGCGGCGGTGCGCTCTTTGCAGAAGCGAGCGTGGCCGCCGCCGTGGAGGCGCTGCCTGCGCGGTCTCTGGAGTGTGCTTCGACCGCGCGCCGGCAGTGTGTCGTGCTTGCCCTCATGGCCCGGTTTCGTCCGCGTGCGGGTTCGGTTCCTTGAACGTAAATGGCTGTTTTTGATACAAAAAACAGCAAATCCTAAAATTTATAACACGATTTTTTAGAGGACTGTATAATTCGATTTCTGGCAATTTTCATGCATACCAATATGCTGCCAGATGCAGTCGGAGTGGCATGAAATGAGATGACGATTTGTCGTCGGGTGCGGCGCGAGTCGTCTTTTTAGGTGTTTTGAATAGCACGAACGTTCGGTTTTAATTTTTTTGCGTCAATATTTACCACTAATAATATTACCCCTCGACGCGCAAAGCCGCGGCGGCCGTTTTGCCGGACTGCGTCAAGTCGTTCAGACAAAATATGGAGACACGCTTGAAAAATAAATATCTACCCATGATGATCGCTGCCACGGTGGCCGGTTTGCCGCTTAGCAGCCAAGCATCCGGCTATCGTTTTGGTTCGCAAAGCGTATCTGCGCAATCGGTTGCCGATGCCAACGGCGCCGAGGCGAATGATGCCTCGACCATTTTTTCCAATCCGGCAGGCATGACGCGCCTCGAAGGCACCCAGGTTACCGGCGGGGTCACGTTGATTGCGCCGAGCTCGTCGTTTCGCGATACCGGTTCGACCAATTTCGTCGGCACCTCGACCGGCAGCGGCACGGTCAGCGACTATGCGCCGAATGTGGTGGCGGCGCCGTCTCTGTACGTCAGCAAGAAAATCAACAGCCAGTGGAGTGTCGGTGCCGGCCTGTTCGTGCCGTACGGCGCCAAACTCGATTACGGCAACAGCTGGAGCGGGCGCTATGCGCTTACCAATATCAAGCTCGAAGCGCTGACGCTGAACCCGTCGGCCGCCTTCAAGCTCGATGAGCACCATTCGTTCGGCTTTGGCCTGAGTGCCGAATACATGAAGGCCAAACTGGGGCAGGGGGTCGACGTTCCGGGCTCGGTCGCCTATCTGAGCAAATATGCGCCGTCGGTGGCATCGGCCTTCATCAGCTCGGTAGCGTCAAGCCAGGGCCTGGCGGCCGCGCAGGCGGCGGCAGTGGCCCTGCAGGGCGCCAAGGACGGCCATGCCTCGATGACCGGCGACGACTGGGGGCTCGGCTTCAACCTCGGCTACCTGTACCAGCTCGACGAGGCGACGCGTTTTGGCCTGGCCTATCGTTCCTCGGTGGCGCATAAGCTGCGCGGCAGCGCGGTGTGGGATTTCTCGGGTTCGAGCTCGAATGCCACCGTCAATGCCTTTCTGGCGCAAGCCTCGGGCAAGGTCAATTCGGCCGCGCTGGTCCGGCTGCATACGCCGGAAACCATCTCGGCCAACGTCTTCCGCCAGATTAATACCGATTGGGCGGCGATGGCCGACATCACCTGGAGCCGCACTTCACGCCTGAGCAACCTCGACATCGAGTTTCCGGGCACTAGCGAGGGCGCAGAGGTGATCCGCCAGAACTGGAGAAATACCTATCGCTTTTCGCTTGGCGGCAGTTATCGCTACAGCGACAACCTGTCCTTGCGCGCCGGCGTGGCCTACGATCAGTCGCCGGTCCGCAGCGCCGAGCTGACGCATCCGGCACTGCCTGACAGCGACCGCATCCAGTATTCGATCGGTGCCAACTGGCGGCTCGATGCCCGTTCCTCGCTCAACCTCGCTTACAGCTATCTGCACTTCAAGGATGCCAACATCAATTATACGAATAGCTGCACGCCGGTCACCTCGACCTGCACCGGCAACGGCGAGACGACGCGCGGCGTCTACCAGACGCATTTGCAAATGGTGGGCCTAGCGTATACCTATGTATTTTAAGCGTTGGTGTTCGAGTTGATACGGCCGAGTTGATCCGGCGCCCGGCCATCGCTGGCGGCCGGGCGCCTGTCAAACTGTATTTTCGATGAATACGAAAGCCCTGTTCTTACAGGGCTTTTTCATGCGCCGGCACCGAGGCAACGGCCGCCCGGAATGGCTTTTTCTGCGGTCATGCGGCAGTCATATCGGGCGCCTACACTATCTGCATTCTTTTCGATCGGGCCCATATCGCCATGAAACGTCCTGCTTTTTCATTACTGCCGCTGGCCGCGCTGATTGCGCTTGCGGTACTGGTTGCCGATCCGTCGCACGCCGCCAATGCCGCCAATGCCGCCAATGCCGCCAATGCCGTCTACGTTGCGGCCGAACAGACGCGCGTGCTGCAGATCTTGCCGTCGCCGCCGGCGGCCGATTCGGCCGCCGGCAAGGCGGAATTAGTCGTGCTGCATCAGCTGCAGCTTGGCCGCACGCCCGAACAGGTGGCGCAGGCCAGGGCCGACGAGAAAGACGCCAGCATGTTTTTGTTTCATACGGTGTTAGGCGACAAATTCAATGTTGCACAACTGCCGCTCACGGCAGCACTGTCGCGCAAGATCGCGGACGAGCAAAGCGCCAACACCGTGCCGGCGAAGACGGCTTTTCACCGGCGGCGTCCGTATAATATGGACAAGACCCTGCAAGCGGTCTGTACTACCGGGACCGGCGACGATTCTTATCCGAGCGGCCATGCGACGGCCGCTTATCTGCAGGCGCTGGTGCTGGTGGAGATGGTGCCCGAACAGCGCGATGCGATTCTGGCGCGAGCGGCCGGTTTTGCCCATAACCGGCTCGTATGCGGCGTGCACTATCCGAGCGACCTGGAAGCCGGGCAGGTCCTGGCGTATGCGGTGCACGCGCTGTTGGACGGCAATCCGCAATTCCGGCGCGACTTGCGCGCCGCCCGGGCCGAGCTGCGCATGGCCTTGGGACTTCCACCGATGCGCAAATAAATACCGTCAAAGAGCATGCGCACTGACGGCAGCGCCGGCAATGCGCGATCCGGGGGCTGGCCGGCCAGGGTTTCAGGCCAGCTCAGCTAAGCTCATGCCAGCTCATGTCAGCTCAGGCAAACAAATCCATCTTCAATATGCCTTCCGCCTTCCAGCGTGCCAGCGTGGCGGCGGCGCTTTCTCCGCTGCCGTCCGGATGTGCCGCGAGAATTTTCAGCAGCGTCGCTTCCAATCCCACGCCGAGCGTCCTGGCATTGCCGCAGACATAGACATGGGCATCGCGTTCATTTATCCAGCGTAGCAATTCGACCGCCTGTTCTTCAATTTGCTGCTCGATGTAATGGCCATCTGCCGCATCGCGCGAAAAAGCCGTATTGAGGCGGGCCAGCGTGCCATCGGCAAGGCAGTCTTCGATAAAGGCATGGTGATAGAAGTCGCCCGTGCGTTTGCGGTTGCCGAAAAATAGCCAGACCGGGCCGGCATAGCCGCGCCGCCGGCGCTCGGCCAGGAAGCCGGGGAAGGGCGCAATGCCGCAGCCGGTCGCAATCAGGATCAGTGGCCGGCTGTTGTCGCCGGGCGGGTTGAAGTCGGGGTGCGGGCGCAGCTGGGCCTCGATCTCGGCGCCGACGCTCAATTGCTGGCACAGATAGCCCGACGCCAGGCCGAAGCGCGTGGTGCCGTCCGCCCCGACTTCGGAATGAAGGCTGACGGTCAGGTCGATCGATTCGGTGCCCGTTTGCGACGATGAGCCGATCGAATAGCAGCGCGCGGTGGCCTCGGCCGTGGGCCGGATCAGCAACAGGTCGCCCGGGCGGAACTGCAGAGCCTGCTCGTGCGCACGGAAACGCAATTGCCAGGCCTGTTTCAATTCGCTCTGCTGCGGATCGTCGAGGCGAATCCGCTCTACCAGTTGCAAGCGCACGCTGGTTTCCAGCACGGGCAGCGGCGCGGTCACCGGCTGTTTCATGCCCAATAGCGGGCTGAGCCTGGTCAGCCACGCTTGCCAGCTGCCGCCGGCCTCGCCATCGACGAGTTCGGCCGGCATGAATTCTTCGGCACCCTGTTCCAGCAAGGCCGTGCGCAATTGCAGGGCGCCGCCGCAGAACGACGCATAATGCCTGTCGCCGAGCGCCAGCAGGCTGAAGCGGCAGCCTTGCAGCGTGCTATTGTCGCCGGCGCCGGTCAGCGTGTGCATGAAGGCCCGGGCCGGCTCGGGCAACTGGCCCTCGCCGGTGGTCGAGGCGATCAGCAGCGTGCGGCGAAAGCCGGCCAGCTCTTCAGGCCGCAGCGCCGCCAGCGAAGCCAGCCTGACCGGTTCGCCGGCCGCCTGCAGCGCTTGCATGGTCGCCTGCGCCAGTTTGGCGGCGGTGCCGGTCTGGCTGGCATAGGCGACCAGCGTGCTGCTGGCAGGCGCCAGCGCGGCGCTGGTATCGATTGCCGACTGGCGACGGCGGCGCCACCAGGTCCAGACCCCGGTCAGCAAGAGGCCCATCAGGCTGCATGCCGCCAGCAGATTGACCAGCCCCGACCAGGCGCCGGCCCAGGTGCCTTCATGCAGCAGATGCACGAGGCTGGGCCCTTGCGTGATCGGCACCAACTGGCCGCTGCCGGAGACAATATAGCGCGTCGCGCCGGCGCTGAGCATGACAGCGCCGCGGCGGAACGGGCGCGCCTGGGTCAGCTGCGTCAAATCGGTTTGGCGGGCCGCGATTTCAAGCGTGCGCGCAATCGGCAGGGCGGTTTTGGCGGCCTCGTAGGCCGGCAGGCGTGAGGAACCGATATGTAACACCATCAAGAGCGCAGTCAGCGGGGTCAGGATTACCAGCGGCAGGCCGAGCCAGCCGATGGCGCTATGCCAGCCGCTGACGGTGTTGCGCAAGCGTGGCCAGCCGAGCAGCAAACCGCTGATGATCAGAAACAGCATGACATAGGTGGCGATTTCGACCAGCAGGCCGGCGTTGATCAGCAGGCTTTTATGCAGGCGTAAGGAAAAGTCGAAGATATCGAAACCCGGCTTTTTCAGCATGGCCGCGCCATGGATGTCAAAGGTGCCGGCAACGCCGGCATCGGCCGAGCGCAGCGAAAAACTGTTGCCATCCCGGGCTACCGTCAACAAGCTCGCCTTGCCTTTGGGATCGACCTTGTCGAGGGCGGCGACCAGGGCTGGCACATCGAATGTGGTGCGCTGGCTGGCGCCTTCCTGCAAGATCGGTTTGAAGGCCAGTATCGCGCCCGAAATGATGATGAGCAAAAAAACAGGCGTCAACAGCAAGGCGAGCCAGCGGTGCAGCTTGATGAGGGGAGTGAGAATTTTTATGTTTAGCATTTGGGAAGAATGCCCGTGGTCCGGGCGCCGCCATTAGGAAGTCTCTATTAAAATCGTCGCATGTAAATAGCGTATGGCAAGTATCGGTGAAATTGTTAATGAGTTGTATATATTTGTTCGATAAGCTTTACAAACAAACACTTACATGCGTAGTTGTCATACGTTATGCTTGAGCATGTGAAAAATGATGTAAAGAATGACGTAAAAAATGATGCAGCGAACGATGTCAAATATTGAAAAATAAGCCATGTCATGCATCAAGTCGCGCTATGCCGAGTTCAATGAAGTAAAAAAAGCCAGAAAGCCCATGTCCTGATGAGTACGAAAATACTGGTGGTCGACGACGACCCGGAGTTGACCGCATTATTGCAAAGTTATCTAGGCAGTCAGGGATATGCCGTCGATGCCGCGGCCGACGGCGTCGAAATGCAGCGCAAACTCGAGGCCAATCCGCCGGACATGTTAATCCTCGATTTGATGCTGCCGGGTGAAAACGGCCTGACGCTGTGCCGTAATCTGCGGGCCGTCTCGCGACTGCCGATTCTGATGCTGACCGCGCGCGGCGATGACATGGACCGCATCATCGGCCTCGAGATGGGGGCTGACGATTATTTGGCCAAGCCTTTCAATCCGCGCGAATTGCTGGCCCGCGTCAAGAGCATCCTGCGGCGGGCCCAGGATGGCAAGGATAGCCACGATGCGCCGCCGAAAGCCTTGCGCTTTGCCGGCTGGACGCTCGATCTGGCCGCCCGCAATCTGGTCGGCGCCGATGCGCTCGTGATCGCCTTGTCGTCCGGAGAATTTCGCCTGTTGCACTTTCTGGCCGAAACTCCGAATTGCGTATTTTCGCGCGACCAGCTGATGGATGCCATGGTCGGCCGCGACACAGGCCCCTTCGACCGCACCATCGATGTCATGATTTCGCGGCTGCGGCGGCGCTTGAATGACGATGCGCGCGACCCGCAACTGATCAAGACCGTGCGCAACGAAGGCTATATGCTGGCTGCGCAGGTCGAGCGCCAGCAATGAGGTGGCGTCCCAGGACTCTGTTCGGGCAGATCGTGCTGGCGCTGTTCGCCGGCCTGCTGGTGGTGCAGCTGATCGGCCTGTGCCTGATGCTCGATGACCGCAGCGAGCTCAATTACCGGCTGTCGTCGCATTTTGCGGCGCAGCGCACGGCCGGCATCGTCACCGTGCTCGATCATGCCGATCCCGGCGAGCGCGCGGCGCTGGCCAAAGCCCTGAGCGTCGAACCGACTACCTTGTCGCTGGCGTTGCCGTGGTCGGCGGGGCCGGTCGAGCAATCTGCCGATGCCAAAATCCTGTCTGAACAGATTGCCGGCAACCTGGAGCGGCCGCTGCCGATCCAGGTATTGTCGATGCAGCGCGTGGACCATAATCCTTTCGAAGTCTATTTCCAGCATGAGGACGAGCATGGCAATCATGCGGGCGAAGGCGAGGCGCGAGCCGAGGGTCATGGCGGCCACGGCGGCCACGGCGGCGCAAATGGCGCCGGCAATGGCGGCGGCCGGGCGCAAAAACACCGTTTCATGCCGCGCATATTTATTGCGCAGGTCAAATTGAGCGACGGTTCGGTTGTCACCTTCCACCACATCATGCCCGACGTCGGCCTCGACGCGCCGTATCGGGCGATTGTCTTGCTGGTTTTGCTCGGTTTGTCGGTGGCCTTGCTATCGATGTGGGCCGTGCGCCGCCTGACGCGTCCGCTGGCCGATTTTGCCGAGGCGGCGGCCGGCCTGGCGCGCAACCTGAACCAGCCGCCCTTGCCGGAAAACGGTTTGCAGGAAGTGCGCAAGGCGACGCAAGCCTTCAATGCCATGCAGCGCGATTTGAAGTTGCTGATCGATACCCGTTCCCAGGCCCTGTCGGCCGTTTCGCACGATTTGCGTTTGCCGATCACGCGCCTGCGTTTGCGCATCGAAGCTGTCAATGACCCCGAGTTGCATGAAAAAATGGCGCACGACCTCAGCGAGATGGATGCGATGGTCGGTCATACGCTCGATTTCCTGCGCGCCGGTTCGACGCCGGAAGCGGTCGTGCCGCTCAATCTGGATGCCTTGCTCGACAGCGTGGTCGAAGACATGGAAGAACTCGGCGCCGTCATTACGCGCCGCGGCAAGGCCGCGGTTCCGATTTCAGCGCCGCCGCATGCCTTGCGTCGCTGCGTCGCCAATCTGCTCGATAACGCCCGTCGCTACGGCGGCGGCGCGGCCATCTTGTCGGTCGAGAATCAGGCCGACAAAACGCTGATTGCGATTGAAGACCAGGGGCCGGGGGTGTCGGAACAGGACCTGGCGCGCATCTGCGAGCCTTATTTCCGGCTCGAGTCGTCGCGCGCGCGGCATACCGGCGGCTCCGGTCTTGGCCTGGCAATCGTCAAAGCCCTGATGGAAGCGCATGGTGGCAGCCTGACTCTGGCGAGCCCGCCCGGCTGTGGCTTGATCGCGACCCTGACATTGCCAAATAATAATTTAAATAAAGACAAATAGGTTTACCGCGCCGCATGTGCGAGCGACTCTTCGGAAAGAGCGCTTGCCGCCACAAAGCCTAACAAATAAAGAATCAATGAAATAATGAATGATATTAATCAAAATCAGGTCGCCGCAGTCGAAGCCGACAGCCGGCGGCGCGCGATGTGGCTGGCGCTGTTGGTGGCCGGCGCCTTTTTCATGGAAAACCTCGACGGCACGGTCATCACGACGGCCGTGCCCGATATTGCCCGCTCATTCGGGGTGGCGCCGCTCGATCTCAATATCGGCGTCAGCGCTTATCTGCTGACTTTGGGCGTTTTCATTCCGATCAGCGGCTGGATTGCCGAGCGCTTCGGTGCGCGTCGCGTCTTTTCGGCTGCGCTGGCAATTTTTACCGCGTCGTCGATGTTGTGCGGCATGGCGCACGGGCTCGGCGAATTCGTGTTTTTGCGCGTGCTGCAAGGCATCGGCGGCGCGATGATGGTGCCGGTAGGGCGGCTGCTGGTGCTAAGCAATACGCCCAAGGAGCGCCTGATCACGGTGATCGCGACCTTGACCTGGCCGGCGCTGGTGGCGCCGGTGCTGGGGCCGCCGATCGGCGGCTTCATCACCAGTTACGCCTCCTGGCACTGGATTTTTTATCTGAATCTGCCGCTCGGCCTGCTGGCTTTGTGCATGGCGTGGCGTCTGATTCCGGTCGGGCCGCCGGTGGCGCGTCGCCCGTTCGACTGGGCCGGTTTTTTGCTGAGCGGATCAGCCTTGTTCTGTCTGACCTGGGCGGCCGAACAAATGAGCCGGCCCGACGCCGCCTGGCTAGAAGCCGGCGGATTTTTTGTGGCCGGTGTCGTCTTGCTGGTGTTCGACATCCGGCATTTGCGGCGCGCGGCCAAGCCGCTGCTTGATCTGACTGCGCTTGCCATCCCGACTTTTGCAGTCACCATTTTCGGCGGTTCGCTGTTTCGCATGGCAGTCGGCGCCGTTCCCTTCTTGCTGCCCTTGATGTTTCAGATCGGTTTCGGCCTCGACGCCTTCCATTCGGGTTTGCTGATCATTGCCGTATTTGCAGGCAATCTGGCAATGAAGCCGGCAACCACGCCTATTTTGCGGCGCTTCGGCTTCAAGCCGGTTCTTGTCGTCAATGGGATCATCAATGTCGCGTCCCTGCTGGCCTGCGCGTTTTTGACGCCGGCCACGCCGGTTCCGGTGATTGCGGCCGTGCTTTTTGTCGGCGGCTTGACGCGCTCGATGCAGTTTACGGCCATCAATACGCTGGCCTTTGCCGATATGCCGCAAAATCGCATGGCCATGGCCAATACCTTGTTCAGTACCGCTTTTCAGGTCGCCTTAGGCCTTGGCATTGCCCTGGGCGCCGGCGGCGTGCGCATCGCCCACTGGCTCGTCGTCGGCCTGCACATTAGCGGCATGCCGGCGGCCGATTACCGCCTGGCCTTTGTGCTGGTGGCGCTGGTGGCCTTGTTCGGCTTGCTCGATTCGCTACGCCTCGAGAAGCAGGCAGGCAGCCATATTGCCAGGCCAGGCTAGGAGCGGGCGTCATGAATGCTGAAAACAGGCAGGCTTGCGGCGAGTGGCAATGACAGCGGCCTGCCCGCAGCCTTGAGGACAGCGCTCAGTCGAGCGGCCGTTGCGATTTGTGGAAGCCGACCATGCCGCCCCAGATGCTTTTTTTGCAGACAATATTGCGAAAGCCGACCATGCGGAAGACTTCGGTCAGTTCTTCCGGGGTATAGAAATTCATGATCGCATCCTTGAAATAGATGCCGCAATTTTTCGATGTCTCGGTCGATTTGAACAGCAGCGCCGTCCAGGCGACCGACAGGCGCAAAAAGCGCAGATAAAACCATTCGACCAGCGGGGTGCTCGGTTTGAGCATGTCGCAATGATAAAAGTGGCCGCCCGGTTTAAGCACGCGCAAAATTTCCGGTAATACCTTATCCATTTGCAAATGACGCGAAGCCGCCTGCAGCGTGACCACATCGAACGATTGGTCGGGGAAAGGCAGCTGATGGACGTCCTGGATGATGCTGTCGATATGCACGCCGTATTTGCCGGCGCGAACCTGGCCTTCTTCCTGCATTTCCTTGCTGCGGTCGATGGCGGTCAGCGAAATGCCGGCTTGCTTGCGCAACAGGCGGATGCCGATGTCATTGGTGCCGGCGCACACATCGAGGGCCTTGTAACCGGGTTCGAGCTTGATGGTCTTGACGAACTGCCATACCCATAATTCCCACAAGCCGAGGCTGGCCACGATATTTCCGGACCGGTAATATTTAGGCACATCTTCAAACACCTTGGGAATCAGTTCACCCCAGGTATGGGAAAACAGCGAGCGCCGCCGCTGTTCTCGTTGATCGAATCGCAGCGGGGTCATCGACGCAGGTTCGATGTTCTTCATAAACAATCTCCATTGACTAAATAACAACAGGAACCGGTTTCATGCGCAATATGGCGTGCACATGAAACCGGTTCCTGACTCTTGCTCGTGCCTTGACTGCCTGGCTGTTGCTCAGTTGCGACTTGATTTCTGTGCCTGCTTGTTTCTTGGCTGCTTCTTGCTTGCTTGCTTCTTGCTTGCTTCTTCAATTTCCGCTTCGCCAATCGGTTCGATGCCGGCGCTGGAATTGATCCGTCTCAACATGGTTGCGGCGGCTTGTAGCAGTCGTGCAGTTTAACTGCATTGTTGTCGTCTTGACGAGTGTTCTCGATAGCGAAACGACGACAATTACGCTCAAATCGCATGGCTTTGCGCATTTGGCAACAGCGAGGATGATGAAATTTGACGGAGGTCAAGATTTTGCCGCATCAGCCTTTCTTGCCACTGGTGGCAAGGCATCCGAGGAAGAGGCAATGCTGCCGCCGAGGCGCCGTTTTTACATACGGTTGTCATTTCCTGCAGCAAGATGCCTGATATCATGGCGAATTCAAAAATGGCAGAGCCGCTGATGGCAAGGTCGCTGGTGGCAAAATCGCCGCTGTGCTTGCTATTTGCTCGCTATTTGCCCGCTATTAATCTGGTGCTAATTTTCGTGCTTTTTTCTTTTTATTTTCCCGGTTTTTTCAGCCGCCGGCTTTCGCGGCCTGGCCCTGTCCGGAGTCCGCGCCGGTGAGTGCGGGCGGCGCCAAACTTTATGTGCGCGAATCGAGCGGCCGCTATGCCACGGCGCGCTGGGCCTGCGTCTGGATTACGCAAATCGTTTTTTACGGCTTGCCATGGCTGAGCTGGCACGGGCGGCCCTTGTTGCAGCTTGATTTGCAGGCGCAAAAATTCTATTTGTTCGGCATCGTCTTGTGGCCCCAGGATTTTATTTACCTGGCGGCCATGGTCATTTTTGCGATCGGCCTGCAAATGCTGTCGACGACCGTGGTCGGGCGCATCTGGTGCGGTTACGGTTGTCCGCATTCAGTCTATTCTGAAATTTTTCTGTGGGTGGAGCGGCAGATCGAAGGTGGCCGCGGGGCCCGCATCCGGCTCGATGCCGGACCCTGGACCTTGCGTAAATGGCGCATGAAAATCGTCAAGCATGCGATATGGCTGGCGCTGGCCTTTTGGACCGGCCTCAGTTTCGTCGGTTTTTTCACGCCGATTCGCGCCTTGCTCGGTGACCTGGGCAGCGCTGCGGCCGGTCCCTGGAGCGTACTCTGGATCGGGCTATATGGTGGTTTGACCTACGTCAACGCCGGTTGGATGCGCGAACAGTTTTGCCGCATCATTTGCCCGCATGCGCGCATGCAAAGTGCATTGTTCGACCGCGATACGCTGGTGGTGACTTACGATGCCGAGCGCGGCGAACCGCGCGGTTTGCGCAACCGTAAAAACATTGAAATCAAATCTTCACAAGGCGTGGTGCAGGGCGATTGCGTCGATTGCACGCTGTGCATCCAGGTTTGCCCGACCGGTAGCGATATCCGGCGCGGCATGCAATACGATTGCATGGGCTGCGGCTCTTGCATCGATGCCTGCGATGCGGTGATGGACAAGATCGGCGCGCCGCGCGGCCTGATCCGCTATGCGGCCTTGCGGCCGGCGGCGCTTGCCGGCGCATCCGCGAACAGGGGGCGGAAGGGCGCAACTGAGAATGTGGCTGAGGATGCATCTGGAACTCTGACTGAGGGCATAAGCAAGGGTGCGGTGCGGCTGCTGCGGCCGCGCGTGCTGATTTATGCCGGCTTGCTGGCGACGCTGGCCGGTGTTTTTGTCGGTTCGCTGGCTATGCGCGTGCCGCTGCGCATGGATGTGATACGCGATCGCAGCCCCGGCCCCGGTCTGGAGGCGGGCGACGGCGTTATCGATAATGTCTATCGACTCAATATTGTCAATAGCGATGAGCGACCGCATCGCTATATGTTATCGGTGTCGGGCCTGCCGACGCTGGCACTGGCCGCTGGCGGCGCAGAGCCGATCGCGCTGGCCGCCAATAGTTCGCGTCAGGTGCCGATTCGCCTGCGGGCGGCCGCCGGCCAAGCCAGGCCGGGCGCCAATCCGATTCGCATCGTCTTGCGCGACCAGGACGATGGGCGCCAGCAAGTCGCTGAAAAAGCCGTGTTCCTGGCGGCGCCTGCAAGGCAGCCGGACTAGCCTGTCGAATTAGGCCCGGGCTTGAATTCCGTGCTTTACTAGGCGAAACTATGCGATATAATTTGATTTAAATCATAAATGCATATCGGTCCTCTTGGTAATATGCTTGATGCTAATCAAGGAATGTAAAGAAACAAGATGGACATATCGCGTAACTTGAAAAATACCCTGGCCAATGCGTCCTTGTTCAAGATGCTCGATGACCGCCAGCTTGATGAAATCGTGTTCAATACCAGTCCGATGCGGCTGGCTCAGAACATGTCTGTCATCAATCAGGGCGACGTCGCCGACGGCACCTTCTGGGTTGCCTACGGGCAGGTGAAAATTTGCATGTACAGCAAGCAGGGCGGCGAAAAAACGCTGGCCATCCTCGGCTCGGACAAATGCTTCGGCCTTGGCGAAATGCTGCTCGAACAACCGCATCTGGCCTACGTCAAGACCACCGCCGATTCCATGCTGCTGCATACCGGACGCGATGCGATGCTTAAAATTGCACAGGAAAATTTTGCCTTTTCGCGCAATCTGATGACTTGCGTCGGCCGCCAGTTCTATGGCCTGGTGCGCGATATCGGCAGTTATGCGCAGACCTCGCGTCAGCGTCTGGCCGCTTATTTGCTGAGCCAGAGCGCGCGCGAAAGCAGCCCGGAAATCCGGCTGGTGGCCAACAAGACCCTGATCGCCTCGCGCCTGAGTCTGGCGCCGGAAACCCTGTCGCGCCTGTTTCACGATTTCGCCGCTGAAGGTTTGATTAAAATTTCTGGACGGCAAATTCAATTGCTCGATCCGGAAAAAATGGCCACACTCGTTTCTTGAGGCCAGGCCTTATGACTTCCGCTTACGATGGCCGGCTCTTTGGCGCCGGCCAAGGATCTGCGGGCGGTGCCGGCAGGTCCTTGGCGCCGATCGTCGCCATCGTTTCTGCCATGCTTTTTGCGGCATGAGTCTGCAAGCCCACCAGCTCGCCTGCACCCGCGGCGAGCGCCAATTATTCAGCGATCTGCATTTCGAGCTTGAGGCCGGCGACGCCCTGCGTATTGCCGGCCCGAATGGCTGCGGCAAAACCAGCTTGTTGCGCATGCTGTGCGGCCTGGCCGCGCCGGCGTCCGGCGAGGTGCGCTGGCAGGGCCGCAATATCCGTCAGGTGCGCGAACAATTCGGCGCCGCGCTCGTCTATATCGGCCATGCCAACGGCGTCAAGGATGATTTGCTGGCCTGGGAAAATGTCGTGATCTCGGCCGGGCTGGCCGGTGTCGCGGTCGGCCAGGACGATGCCTATGCGGCGCTGGCCCAGCTGGGCCTCGAGCGCGCGGCCGATCTGCCGACCCGGGTCTTGTCGCAAGGCCAACGCAAGCGGGTGGCGCTGGCGCGGCTGCGGCTGTCGCTGGCGACCCCGCTGTGGATTCTGGACGAGCCGTTTGTGGCCCTCGATGCGCTTGCCGTGAGCCAGTTGTGCGGCACGCTCGAGCAGCACCTGGCGCAGGGCGGCATGGCCGTCTACACCACGCACCAGGAAGTGCCGTTGCAGGCCAGACGCCTGCGCTGCCTCGACCTCAGCCCGCCGGCCGACGAGGATGCGGCATGCTGACGGCTCTCTATTGCGTCATCCGGCGCGACTTGCTGCTGGCCTTCCGGCGCCGTTCGGACGTCTTGATCACGGTGTTTTTCTTCATTATTGTGAGCACCCTGTTTCCCCTGGGCGTGGGGCCGGAACCGGCCCTGTTGCGCAGCATGGCTCCCGGCATTTTATGGGTGGCGGCGCTGCTCGCTTCGATGCTGGCGCTCGGACGCCTGTTTGCCCTTGACTATGCCGACGGCACGCTCGAGCAGATGCTGCTGTCGGCCGAGCCGCTCAGCGTGATCGTGATCGGCAAGGTCTGCGCGCACTGGCTGGTGTCGGGCTTGCCGCTGGTCTTGCTGGCGCCCTTGCTCGGCATTCAATTCGATTTGCCGGCGGCGTCGCTGCTCGTGCTGTTTTTCAGCCTGCTGATCGGGACCCCGGTTCTGAGCCTGATCGGCGCCATCGGCGCCGCCTTGACGCTGGGCGTGCGCGGCGGCGGCGTGCTGCTCGCCTTGCTGGTGTTGCCCCTGTATATCCCGGTGCTGATTTTCGGCGCCGGTGCGGTCGGCGCCGAAGCGAACGGCCTGGGCGGCAGCGCGCACTTGTTATTGCTGGGGGCGCTGCTGGCGGCGGCGGCGGCGCTGGCGCCGTGGGCGACGGCGGCGGCATTGCGCATTTCGCTGGAATGAAGTGATATGCTTTGGGCGCGAATAAAAAGAAGATATAGACACGTGCTCACAGGCAGCTTAGTGCGTCATAATATTCGATGTTGCTCGATGCTTTGATGTAAAGAAATTGATGTAAGGCGTGATGCAACGAGGTTGATAAATTGAGTTCGGCCGCCCGGCATGGCAGCGTTTCTTCCAGGGAAGAAGAGCGCCGTCAGGCTGACAGTGTCGACAAGCTATTTTTGGAGAACAACAGGTGTCCATTTCTGACAACATGCCGTTCGCCACCCGCGAATCGAAACGTATCCACTGGTTTAAATATGCCGCGCCGCAGCTGTTCTTCCCGATGGCCGGAAAACTGATTCCCTGGTTTGCCGCGCTGGCCGTCATTCTGGGCGTGATCGGCGTCTATGTCGGGTTTTTCGTGGCGCCGACCGATCGCCAGCAGGGCGATGCCTACCGCATCATTTTCCTGCATGTGCCGGCGGCCTGGATGTCGATGTTCATCTATATGGTGATGGCCTTCTGGGCCGCGATCGGCCTGTCTTTCAACACCCGCATGTCGTCGATGATGGCCAGCGCGCTGGCGCCGACCGGGGCGATGTTTACCTTTCTGGCGCTCTGGACCGGTGCGCTGTGGGGCAAACCGACCTGGGGCACCTGGTGGGTGTGGGATGCGCGCCTGACTTCCGAGCTGATCCTGCTGTTTCTCTATATCGGCTTCATGGCCTTGCAGGCGGCGATTGACGAGCCGCGCCGGGCCGACAAGGCCGGCGCCTTGCTGGCGCTGGTCGGCGTGGTCAATATTCCCATCATTTATTTCTCGGTGCAATGGTGGAATACCTTGCACCAGGGCTCGTCGATCAATTTCAAGAGCGCCCCGACCATGGCCATGACCATGTTGCTGGGCATGCTGATCCTGGCGCTGGCGTTTTGGGCCTACACGATTGCCGTCACGCTCTCGCGCGTGCGCTGCATCGTGCTCGAGCGCGAGCGCCACACCGATTGGGTAAAAGAGCAGATGGAGACAAAACAATGATTTGGGACAGCTGGCGCGATTTTTTTGCGATGGGCGGTTATGCATTGTATGTATGGGGCTCGGTGCTGGTGGTATTTGCCTGCATGGCTGGCGAAAGCTTGCTGGTGTGGCGGCGCTTTACTGCGGTGCGCAAGCAATTGCGGCAAGCCGGCGCGCGCCGGCGCCATGGCCCGGCCGCGCCAGCGAGCGCGGGCAGCAAGAGCGCGACCGTCGGCAGCGGAACTGTCGGGAGCAAGACATGAAACCGCGCTACAAGCGTTTGCTGCTGATCGCCGCCGGCCTGGCCGCGCTGGGCATTGCCGCGGCCCTGGTGTTGTCGGCGTTTCAAAAAAATCTGGTGTTTTTCTTTACGCCGACCCAGATCCTGGCCGGCCAGGCGCCGCGCGGCAGCAGTTTCCGCATGGGCGGCATGGTCGAAAAAGGCAGTCTGCAGCGCCAGGCCGATGGCGTCACCGTCGCGTTCGTGGTCACCGACACCGCGCACAGCATCAAGGTCAATTATCGCGGCATCCTGCCTGACCTGTTCAAGGAAGGCAAGGGCGTGGTGGCGCAGGGCCGCCTGGGCCCCGGCTCGCTGTTTCTGGCCGATGAAGTGCTGGCCAAGCACGATGAAAACTACATGCCGCCGGACGCCGCCTATGCACTCAAAAAAGGCCGCCAAGCCAAGGACGCCGGACAGGGCGCGCCGGCTGCCGCCTCGGTTTCAAGTTCGGCCCCGGCGCTGAATGCCACTCCAAGCAAAGGCAGCAAATGATTCCTGAAATCGGTAATTTTTCGCTGATGCTGGCGCTGGCGCTGGCCCTGATCCAGGGCGTCTTGCCGATCGCCGGTTCGTTTCGCGGCAATGCGCGCTGGATGGCGCTGGCGCGGCCGGCGGCCAGCGGCCAGTTCGCCTTTGTCACGCTGGCCTTCATATGCCTGGTGAGCTGCTTCGTCACTAACGATTTTTCGGTCACTTATGTGGCCTCGAACTCGAATTCGCTGTTGCCGCTGTATTACCGGATCGCCGGTGCCTGGGGCGGCCACGAAGGATCGCTGCTGTTGTGGGCGCAGATGCTGGTGCTGTGGACTTTTGCGGTGGCGATGCTGAGCCGCCAGCTGCCCGATGAAACCATGGCCCGCGTATTGGGCGTGATGGGCCTGATCAGCGTCGGTTTCCTGTGCTTCATGCTGTTTACCTCGAATCCGTTCGAGCGCCTGCTGCCGGCCGCCGCCGATGGCCGCGACCTCAATCCGCTGCTGCAGGACTTCGGCATGATCATCCATCCGCCGCTGCTGTATATGGGCTATGTCGGCTTTTCGGTGGCCTTCGCGTTTGCGATTGCGGCCCTGATGGGCGGCCAGCTCGATGCCGCCTGGGCCCGCTGGTCGCGGCCGTGGACGCTGGTGGCCTGGATGTTTTTGACGCTCGGGATTTTTCTCGGCAGTTTCTGGGCTTATTACGAGCTGGGCTGGGGCGGCTGGTGGTTTTGGGATGCGGTCGAAAATGCCTCTTTCATGCCGTGGCTGGTCGGCACGGCCCTCGTGCATTCGCTGGCGGTCACCGAAAAACGCGGCAGCTTCAAGAACTGGACCGTGCTGCTGGCCATCATCGCCTTTTCGCTGTCGCTGGTCGGCACTTTCCTGGTCCGTTCGGGCGTGCTGACCTCGGTGCATGCGTTTGCGACCGATCCGCGGCGCGGCCTGTTCATTCTGATCTTCCTGGCCGTGGTCATCGGCGGTTCGCTATTGTTATATGCCTGGCGCGCGCCGAAGGTCGGCCTGGGCGGCAAATTCACGGTGTTTTCGCGCGAATCGTCCTTGCTGATCAATAATGTACTGCTGCTGGCCGCCGCCGGCACGGTCTTGCTCGGCACGTTATACCCCTTGTTTCTCGATGCCCTGGACCTCGGCAAGATCTCGGTCGGGCCGCCGTATTTCGAAGCCGTGTTCGTGCCCCTGATGGTGCCGGTGCTGATCTTGATGGCGGTCGGCCCCTTCATCCGCTGGAAAAACTCCTCGCTGCCGGACCTGTTGCGCCGCCTGCGCCTGATCGCGCTCGGCACCTTGCTGTTTGCCGTGCTCTCGGCCTTGCTGTATGCGCCGTCGCCGATGGTGGTGCTGGGCGTGACCTGCGCGGCCTGGATTTTGCTGGCAACCGCATCGCATTTGCTCGAACGGCTGCGCCATGCTGCGCCGGGAACGCCGGTTTGGCGCCGCCTCCGCAGCCAGCCGAGCAGTTACTGGGGCATGCTGGTGGCGCACGCCGGGATCGCCGTGTTCGTCATCGGCGTGACTCTGGTCAAGGGCATGGAAACGGCCGACGACGTCAGCATGCGGGTCGGCGATACCGCCACCGCCGGTGCTTATCTGTTTCATTTCACCGGCCTGAAAGACGTCCAGGGCCCGAACTACACGGCGACCGAAGGCACGTTCGAGGTCTCGCGCAACGGCGTCAAGGTCTGCACGCTCAAGCCGCAAAAGCGCTTGTTTACGGTACAAAACATGCCGATGACGGAAGCGGCGATCGACCGCGGCTTGACGCGCGACCTTTATGTTTCGCTCGGCGAAGCGACCGCGCCCGGAGTCTGGGTGGTGCGGGTCCAGCACAAGCCGTTCGTGGCCTGGATCTGGGGCGGTTGCCTGATCATCGCGCTCGGCGGCTTGCTGGCCGCCTGCGACCGCCGCTACCGGATGGGCGCGCGGCTGCGCCAGCGCCAGGCGCAAGAAGCGCTGCAGGCCTTGCCGGCCGAGCCGGCCAAGCTGGCGGTTTAAGGCCGAGGCCTGTCGCCGTGCCGTCTGGTTTTGCAGGACTTTGGCACGATGCAATTGAATAGGGAAAGATATTAAATGAAGCGTTTTCTTTTGCCTTTGGGCATATTCGTGCTGATCTTGCTGTTTTTGGGTATTGGTTTGCGTTTGAATCCGCGTGAAATTCCGTCGCCCTTCATCGGCAAGCCGGCGCCGATGTTCAGTTTGCCGCAGTTGGCCGACGCCGATCGGCGCATTTCGCCGGCCGATATGCGCGGCCAGGTCTGGCTGCTCAATGTCTGGGCCTCGTGGTGCGTCTCGTGCCGCGAAGAGCATCCGGTGCTGATGCAGTTTGCCGCCACCGCTGCGGTACCGATTATCGGCCTCAATTACAAGGATGGCCGCGCCGATGGCAATGCGTGGTTGGACAAGTTCGGCAATCCGTACAAGAGCTCGGCTTTCGACGCCGAGGGCCGGGTCGGCATCGATTACGGCGTCTATGGTGTGCCGGAAACCTTTGTCATCGATAAGAGCGGCGTGATCCGTCTTAAATTTATCGGGCCGCTGACCCGGGAAGCAATCCAGAACAAGCTGCTACCGCTGATCAAGGAACTCAATCGTGCATAAACTCGTGCATAAATTCGTGCATCGGCTGCAGGCCGCCGGCATCGTCGTTTGCATCGGCTTGCTGGCGGGCAGCACCAGCGCGGCCTCGTCATCGGCCTCGTCATCGGCGCCGCCGGCCGGGACTGTCTTGCCCGGCAATACGGAGCTCGACAAGCACGTCATGGCCATTTCGGAAGAATTGCGCTGTCTCGTCTGTCAAAACCAGACCATCGCCGATTCCCACGCCGACCTGGCGCTCGACTTGCGCAAGCAAGTGCGCGAAAAACTCGAGCAAGGCATGGCCGACAAGGATGTGATCGACTATATGGTGCAGCGTTATGGCGATTTCGTGCGTTACAAACCGCCGTTCAAACCGAGTACCTGGCTGTTGTGGACCGGACCGTTTATCCTGCTGGCCGGCGGCATCGGCTTTTTTCTGATCAGTCTGCGCCGCCGGCGCCAGTTGCTCGAGCAGGCGCCGGCCGCCGATCTGGCGCGCGCGGCCGGTCTGCTGCATGCGAATGACGTTAAAAAGGAAAGCACATGACGGTTTTTCTGATTGTGGCCGTGCTGCTGAGCGCTGCCGCGCTGGCTTTTGTATTGCCGCCGCTATTGCGCAACGATGCGCGCGCCGTGCATGCGGCGCCGCGCGACGCCGTCAATCTGGCTGTCTTGCGCGACCAGTTGCGCGAACTCGACGGCGATCTGGCGGCCGGCACCATCGATGCCGCCGGCCACGCCAGCGCCATGCAGGAACTCGAGCGGCGGGTGGCCGAGGAAGTGCAGCCGGAAGATGTGCAGCCCGACGACGTGCAGCCGCAAGACATGCAGACGCAAGAGAGGGCGGCCGGCGTCGCTGGTGACGGTGGGCCGAAGATCGGCGATGGCAGCCGGCGCGCCGCCCGCGCGCGTGCCTGGAGTGCGATCGCGCTGGGCCTGGGCGTGCCGCTGCTGGCGGCGGGGCTGTATCTGTTTCTCGGCACCCCGGCCGGGCTCGACCGCACCAAGGTCGCGCCGCAGGACGAGCAGGCGCCGCAAGTGACGCGCGAGCAGTTGACCGGCATGGTCGAAGGCCTGGCGCAGCGCATGCAGACCAAACCCGACGATCTCGAAGGCTGGAACATGCTGGCCCGTTCGTACGCGCTGCTCGGGCGTTTCGACGACGCCGCCAAAACCTATGCCCATGTGATCAAGCTGGCGCCCGGCAATGCCGAGCTGCTGGCCGATTATGCCGACGCCCTGGCCATGTCGCAAAACAAGAGCATGCAGGGAATGCCCGAAAAACTGATTGCGCAGGCGCTGCGCATCGATCCGAAAAATATCAAGGCCCTGGCGCTGTACGGCAGCGCTGCTTACGAGCGCCATGATTATCAGGAAGCGGCCACGCGCTGGAAGAAAATCCTGTCGCTGGTGCCGCCCGATTCCGAGCTCGGGCGGGCGACGGCGAGCAATATCGACGAAGCGCAGAGCCAGGCCGGCGGCCAGCGCATGTCGTCGGCAAATTCGTCGGCAAACCCGTCGTCCACCGCCGCAGATGGTTCGTCGTCGGCGGCAAAGCCGGCGGCGGCCGGCGCCGCAATCGAGATCAGCGGCACGGTCGAGCTTGATCCGGCCTTGCGCGCCAAAGTCGGGGCCGGCGATACCGTTTTTGTGTTTGCGCGGGCGGCTGACGGGCAGGGGCCGCGTTTCCCGCTGGCCGCGTTGCGCTTGCAGGTGAAGGATTTGCCGGCCAAATTCGTGCTCGACGATAGCATGGGCGTGGTCGATGGCGTCAAGATGTCGGCTTTCCCGCATGTGCTGCTCGGTGCCCGCATCTCGAAATCGGGCAGTGCGACGCCGGCGGCAGGCGACCTGGAAGGCCTCAGCACGGCGGTCGCGCCCGGTGCGCACGGGGTGAAAATTCATATCGATACACAAAGAAAATGAGTGCAGATTATTGCTCGGCAAAAATGAGCCTGACAGCGATTTTTTCATGCAAATAATCGTTTTGCCGGCACGGCATAAGTTGAGAATTAGCAAACTGCATGTGAATAAATAAGCAAAAGTGTTGCTTTGGCACAATATCAAGGCAATGCAATATAATGTGACATCGTCATGTGTTTTTGCGTTTCAATTGGGCATGGTTGCCAGTGGATTGGCGTGGCACTGTCGTTCTTTTTTGTTCTTTTTTTGTTCTTTTTTGCGGCCAGTCAGGCGTCTGCATGGCTCACGCAAAGTTGTCTTTGCACGACACACTAATTTCCTTGGCTTGGCCCCAAGAGTCTCAATGAATGGTTTGACCGTTTCTTGCCCACGCGCAGACCTTGGCCCGTCTGCGCTCGTGCGAGTCGATGCGTTTTATACGAGTGAAGAGTTGTTAAAAGTTGTTAATTTAGAATTCAAGGATTATAAGCATGCACAATTTAGAAAATCCCGCCATCGCCCTGGCCGTACCACAAGACATTTCGAATGAAGTCTTGCTCGAGAAGTACGCGAAAGGCAATGAGAGTTCGGCGGCGGAGATCTTGCAGCGCGTAGCCGGCGCCTTGGCCGAAATGGAAGGGCCGAAACAGCGCAAGCTGTTGGAAGAGAAGTTTTTATGGGCCATGCAGCACGGTTTCATCCCGGCCGGGCGCGTGGCCAGCGCCGCCGGCACCGGTTTGCAGACCACGCTGATCAATTGCTTTGTACAACCGGTCGGCGATTCTATTACTGAAAGCATCAATGGCAAGCCGGGCATCTATACGGCGCTGGCGCAGGCGGCCGAGACCATGCGGCGCGGCGGCGGCGTCGGCTATAATTTTTCCGCGATCCGGCCGAAGGGCGCGCAAGTCAAGGGCACCGGCAGCAGCGCCTCTGGCCCGATCTCGTACATGAAGGTGTTCGACCGCTCGTGTGAAACGGTGGAATCGGCCGGCGCCCGGCGCGGCGCGCAGATGGCGGTCCTCAATATCACGCATCCGGACGTGGTCGACTTCATCACGGTCAAGCAGGAGCGCGGCCAGCTCAACAACTTCAATATCTCGGTCGGCGTCACCGATGCCTTCATGCGCGCGGTCGAGACCGATCAGTTGTTCGAACTGGCGCACCGCGCCGAACCGAACGCCGAAATCAAGGCCGCCGGCGCCTATCTGCGCGACGATGGCCAGTGGGTCTATCGCAAGGTGCCGGCGCGCGAAGTGTGGGACCTGATCATGACCAGCACTTATGCCGCGGCCGAGCCGGGCGTGCTGTACATGGACCGCATCAACGAAGAAAACAATCTCGCCTATTGCGAAACCATCGAAGCGACCAATCCCTGCGGCGAACAGCCGCTGCCCGACTACGGTTGCTGCTGCCTGGGCAGCCTGAACCTGACCGCGTACGTGAAGGCGCCGTTCACGCCCGACGCCAGCTTCGACTTCGATCTGATGGCGCAAGTGACCAAGGTCGCCGTGCGCATGCTCGACAATGTGCTGACCACCAGCAAATGGCCGCTCGAGGAGCAGGAAAAGGAAGCGGCCGCCAAACGCCGCCTCGGCCTCGGCTTTACCGGCCTCGGCGACGCCCTGATCATGCTCGGCGTGCGCTACGATTCCGAGCAGGGCCGCGAACTGGCGGTCGAGATCGCGCGCGGCATGCGCGACGCGGCTTACGCCGGCTCGGTCTCGCTGGCCAAGGAACGCGGCGCCTTTCCGCTGTTCGACAGCAAAATGTACCTCGAGGGCGGTTTTGCCTCGCGCCTGCCCGACGAGCTCAAGGAGCAGATCCGCAAGCACGGCATCCGCAATTCGCACCTGACCTCGATCGCGCCGACCGGCACCATTTCGCTGGCCTTTGCCGACAATGCCTCGAACGGCATCGAACCGGCTTTTTCGTGGTTTTACAACCGCGTCAAGCGCATGCCCGACGGCAGCAAGAAGGATTACACGGTCGAAGACCATGCCTATCGCATGTATCGCGTGCTCGGCCACGACACCAGCAAATTGCCGGAGGCGTTTGTCTCGGCGCTCGATATTTCGGCCAATGACCACATGCTGATGGTGGCTGTGGTCGCGCCCTATGTCGATGCGGCGATCTCCAAGACCGTCAACGTGCCCGAAGATTATCCATACGCCGACTTCAAGAATCTCTATATGCAGGCCTGGCACAAGGGCTTGAAAGGCATCACCACCTACCGCCCCAACAGCGTGCTGGGCGCGGTGCTGTCGGTGCCGACTGCGGCGCCTGCCACTGCAGTCAACGCGCCGGCGGCCAGGGCGCAGCCGATGACTTCGCTGTCGGAGACCGACAAGCGTCTGGTGCTGACCGAGGTGACGATGTCGCCGCCGTTGGCGTCCCTGCGCTGGCCGTCGCGTCCGGGCTTGCCGGCCGGCGCCTCGGGCTGGGTCAGCGAAACCATCGCCACCCCGCAAGGCGAATTTGCGGTTGCGGTCTCGGACAAGGACGGCGTGCCGTTCGAAGTCTGGGTGCTGGGCGGCCAGGCGCCGCGCGGCCTCGATGCGATCGCCAAGACGCTCTCGACCGACATGCGGGCCGACGACCGTGGCTGGCTGCGCAAGAAATTCGACATGCTGGCGCGCTCGGTCGGCGACGCTTTTGAAATGCCGATGCCGCCCAGCGGCGAGCGCATATTGGTGCCGAGCGCAACGGCGGCGCTGGCCAAACTGATCGAATGGCGCTACAAGCAGCTGCATGCGCTCGACAGCGTGCCGAACGAAGCGACCCCGGTCCTCAACGCGCTGTTCGCCTCGCACGAACCGAAGACCGGCACCGACGGCACACTGGCCTGGGTGGCCGATGTCTGGAATCCATCGACCGGCGACGATTTCGTCCTCATGCTCAAGGAGCTCGAAATGCCGGACGGTACCCGGCGTCCGTACAGCATGTGGCTGACCGGCGGCCATCCGCGGGCGCTCGACGGCCTGTGCAAACTGCTGAGCCTGGACATGCGCGTCATCGATCCGGCCTGGATCGGCATGAAACTGCGCAAACTGCTCACCTATGCGGAACCGCGCGGCGACTTCCTGGCGCGCGTGCCGGGCAGCGAAAAGCAGGCCAGCTATCCGTCGACGGTGGCCTATATCGCGCAACTGGTCATTCACCGCTATACCATGCTGGGCATCCTGACGTCCGAAGGCTTGCCGGTCAATGCCATGGGCGTGGTGATGGCCGAGCCGAGCCATGCGGCGCCGAATGTGGTCACGCGCTCGGGCAAGGCCTGTGGCGAATGCGGCAACCATGCCGTCATCAAAAAAGACGGCTGCGAATTTTGCACCGCCTGCGGCGCCATCGGCAGCTGCGGCTGAGCCCGGTGGGGCCGCAGCGTTCGGGACCGTCCTGAACGTTCTGGCCGATCCCGGGATGCGCGACAAATGGTCTGCCTGCGGGCAGGCCATTTTTTTGCGTCAAGCGCTTGTAATCTGGGCCATATTCTTTCAAATGGCATGAAATACGCCCGTAGCTTGGTACAATTGCGGTTTCGCTAACCGACTTTTGCACGCCATGATAGATATTCAATACCTTCGCAAAGACATCAACGCCATCGCCGCCCGCCTGGCGGCCCGCAAATTCGTCCTCGACGTCGCCGCTTTCAATGCGCTCGAAGCCGAGCGCAAGCTGATCCAGACCCGTACCGAAGAATTGCAGGGCAAGCGCAATGCGCTGTCCAAGCAGATCGGTATGTTGAAAGGCAAGGGCGAAGACACGAGCGCCGTGATGGCTGAAGTGGCCGGCCTCGGCGACGCCCTGAAAGCCGACGAAGCGGCGCTGGCCGTGGTCCAGCACAAGCTCAACGACTTCCTGATGGCGGTGCCGAACATTCCGCACGAATCGGTGGCCATCGGCGCCGACGAGAGCGGCAATGTCGAGGTGCGCAAGGTCGGCACGCCGCGCGTCTTCGATTTCGAGATCAAGGATCACGTCGATGTCGGCGCCGCGCTGGGCCTCGATTTCGATACCGCCGCCAAGCTGACCGGTTCGCGCTTTTCCGTGATGAAGGGCAGCCTGGCGCGCCTGCACCGGGCGCTGGCGCAATTCATGCTCGACCTGCACACCGAAAAACACGGCTATACCGAGTGCTATACGCCTTACATCGTCAATGCCGACTCGCTGCGCGGCACCGGCCAGTTGCCGAAGTTCGAGGAAGACCTGTTTGCGGTCAAAAAAGGCGGCCAGGACGGCGACGGTGAAACGCTGTACCTGATTCCGACCTCGGAAGTCCCTCTGACCAATGTGGTGCGCGACGATATCGTGGCGCTCGACGCCTTGCCGATCAAGATGACGGCGCATACGCCGTGCTTCCGTTCGGAAGCGGGCAGCTATGGCCGCGACACGCGCGGCATGATTCGCCAGCATCAGTTCGACAAGGTCGAGCTGGTGCAGATCGCCCATCCCGAGCAGTCGTATGCGGCGCTCGAAGAAATGGTGGGCCAGGCCGAGGCCGTCCTGCAGCAACTGGGCCTGCCATACCGCGTGATGGCGCTGTGCACCGGCGACATCGGTTTCAGCTCGGCCAAGACTTACGATCTCGAAGTCTGGCTGCCGGCCCAGAATACGTATCGCGAAATCTCGTCGCTGTCGAATATGGAAGCGTTCCAGGCGCGCCGCATGCAGGCGCGTTTCCGCAATGCCCAGGGCAGGCCGGAACTGGTGCATACACTGAACGGTTCGGGGCTGGCGGTTGGCCGTACTCTGGTGGCGATTCTGGAAAATTATCAGCAGGCTGATGGCAGCGTGACGATCCCGGCAGTGCTGCAACCGTATATGGGCGGCATCACGGTATTGAAACCGTAAAAAAAAATTTGGCAGGGGAGTTCCACTTTGTAAAAACCCCTGCTATAATCTCATCTTTCGGTGCTTGACGGCACTGAAGAGTTAGGAAAGGTGGCAGAGTGGTCGAATGCGCTGGACTCGAAATCCAGTGTACATCTTTGGTGTACCGTGAGTTCGAATCTCACCCTTTCCGCCATAAATTCAAGTAGCACGCATCAGAAAAAAAGCCGCCTTCGGGTGGCTTTTTTTTCGTCCGTCGGGTAGAAATCTGTA
>JAIZVZ010000037.1 GCA_021768485.1 Oxalobacteraceae bacterium
GTTTTCGCATCCATGAGCTTCGCCCCCCTCGGTCTGATCGACCCGCTTCTTCGCACGCTGGCCGCGCTCGGCTATCAAAGCCCGACGCCGGTACAGGCGCAAGCCATTCCGGCGGTGCTGGCCGGGCGCGACCTGATGGCGGCGGCCCAGACCGGCACCGGCAAGACCGCCGGTTTCGCCCTGCCCTTATTGCAAAAACTGACCATGGAAGGGCAAGTGGCGGCCAACTCGGTGCGGGTGCTGGTGCTGGTGCCGACGCGCGAGCTGGCCGAGCAGGTGCACCAGAGTTTCCGCAGCTACGGCGCCAATCTGCCGCTGCGCACCCATGTGGCCTACGGCGGCGTGAGCATCAATCCACAGATGATGAAGCTGCGCAAAGGACTCGATGTGCTGGTGGCCACGCCGGGCCGCCTGCTCGACCTGTACCGCCAGAACGCCGTCAAGTTCGATCAATTGCAGACCCTGGTACTCGACGAAGCCGACCGCATGCTCGATCTCGGTTTTTCGCGCGAACTCGATGCCGTGTTGGCGGCCTTGCCGAAAAAGCGGCAGACGCTGCTGTTTTCAGCCACCTTTTCGGAACCGATCCGCGCCCTGGCCGGCAAGCTGCTTGCCAATCCGCTGTCCATCGAAATCAGCGCGCGCAACAGCACCGTCAAGCGCATCGCGCAGTCGGTGATACCGGTCGATAAAAAGCGCAAGCCCGAACTGTTCATGCATCTGCTGAAACAGCGCCGCTGGGGCCAGGTGCTGGTCTTCGTCAAGACCCGCAAAGGCGTCGAGCAACTGGTCGACGTCTTGCAGGCGCAAGCCATCCGCACCGACGCCATCCATGGCGACAAGCCGCAACCGGCGCGGCTGCGCGCGCTCGAGCGCTTCAAGGCCGGCGAAGTGCAGGTGCTGGTCGCCACCGATGTCGCCGCGCGCGGCCTCGACATCGACGACTTGCCGCACGTCGTGCATTTCGACCTGCCTATCGTGGCCGAGGATTATGTGCACCGTACCGGCCGCACCGGCCGCGCCGGCGCCAGCGGCGAAGCGATCTGCCTGGTGTGCGCCGATGAAGTGAATCTGCTGGCGGCGATCGAGATCCTGACCAGACAGACCCTGGCGCGCGTCGAAGAGCCGGGCTTTGCGCCCGAACACCGCGTGCCGCTGACCGACACCAGCGGCCAGGTCGTCAAGAAGCCGAAAAAACCGAAAAAAGCCAAGGCCGGCGCCGCAGTGTCGGCAGTCGACGTCCGTTTTCTCAAGCGCCCCTGAGGCGGCATCGGGCGGCGATGCCGGCGCCGGGCGGCGGTGTCACACCTCAAACGTCAGGCGGCTGTCAGACGACGGTGAATCCGCTCGATCTGTTGCCAGGCCGATTCGATCGACCCGGCCATCCAGCCGTTCAGATAGCTCATGTGCTCGCCGGCCAGCAGGGTGCGGCCTTCGCCTTCCCACAGCTGCGGATAATCCTTGACGCGCCCTTCCTCGCTCCAGTGCGAGGTGGCGCCCATGCTGTATTTGACCAGGTGCCAGCTGACCGAAAAGCCGTGCTCGAAGGCCTTGGTATATTCACCGGGAAAAATCTTCTCGCCGGCAGCGAGCGCGTAATCGATGCGCTCGCGCGGGCTGCGCGCACTCATCTCGACGCCGTCGGCGCCGTAGCTGAAGTAACCGAGCAAAGTGCCTTTCTTGCCCTGCCAGTTGGACGACGGCGCCGAAATCAGGTTGATGCCCTTGATGTCGGTAAAAATATGGCCGCCATAAATACCGTGCCCGGTCTCCCAGAAACGCTCCTTCATCTGCAAACCGATCTTGCATAGCGGCGAATATGACACGCTCTGCATCGCATTCTTGAAGCCGTCGGAAAAATCGGTATCGATGCCGCGCAAGACCGAGACCGGAATCGTGCACAGGCAAAAATCGCCGCGCACCACGCTGGCCTTGCCGCTGACGGTATTCCTGACGTGCACTTCGACCTTGTCGGCCAGGTTGACCAGCTTGCTCACTTCGGTGTTGTAGCTGATGACCTTGCCCAGGCGTTTTTCAAAAGCCTTGGCAATCATGTCCATGCCGCCGACCGGCTGGAACATCGTCTTTTGCTGCAAGAAGGTGCTGACCGACTTGTACATCAGGCCCAGCTTCGATTGCAGCAGCTCGGAAAAACCGAGCGGGTCCGACGGCACCCCGGGTCCCGGCGTGAGGCCGGCGCCGGGATTGACCTTGAAGCCGCGGCCGTCGGTGCCCTTGTAGTCGAGATCCTGTTTCGACAGATAACCCTCGTTGACCAGATAATCGATCAGCAGCGCCTTGTCGGCCGCCGTCACCTGCTGGTCGAGCGTGCCGCGCTTGAGCGACTTGGCCAGCAATGCATCGACATGGCCGCGCAGATCGGCCTTGACTTCGAACATGCGCAGACGGCGCTGGTTTAGCGGGCCCTGGGCCCGTTCGTTGTAGACATAGGCGGCATCGTTATCGTTGTTGAACAGTTCGAGCTTGACGTCGAACGCGCTCGTATAGTGCAGCGTCGAATAATGGTTGAACGGGATCCGCCACGGTCCCATATTGATATATTCGCCGGCATCGAAGGTGCACACCTGTTTTTGTCCGCCGAGCTCTTCGAGCACCTTGCCGCGCCGCGCGGTCTGGATCCGGCCGCCGGCAAAGTCGCGCGCCTCGAGCAGGCGGATGGTGTAGCCGAGCTTGCCCAGTTCATAGGCGGCCGTCATGCCGGCAATGCCGGCGCCGAGGATGACCACGGTCTTGCCCTTGCCGCTGCCAGTCAGTACCGGCGGCACGCAGGCGGTGGCGGCGCTATCCATGCCCCAGGCCTTCATGGTCGCCATCAGCATGGCGCTGCCGCCCAGCGCCAGCGCCCGCACCAGAAAATCGCGGCGGGTCGCGCCGCCGGCCAGATGCGGCGCATCAGACAATGCATTGCTATCGAAATCTGTATTTGACATGGTCATCCGTGAAAAAGAGAGAGAGAAAAGCGGGGAGCAAGGCCGCGCCGCGCCCGACAGGCATTTCCCTGGACGCAAGATTTATGCCATTTTGACATTCAGACCCAGCAGGCAATGAGCATCCTTTATTACTGACAATGACAGAGGCCACTGTGGCGCACGATGTCAGCACATGGGCATTGACGGTGCAAACGCCGCCAGCAGACTAAAACAGTGCATATTCACCGGACAAGTTGGTGCGCCATGGTTGGTTGTGGGGCAGGCGACGACGCGACTGAAGACGGGCGCCACGGCCTGCGCGCCGCGCGCATGGCGTGCAAGAGCGGCCGGCGACATACAGGGCGCTAAGGATGGCATGTATATTGCAGCAACATTTCTCAACAACCACATTTTCATGGTGTTAAGTTGAATTATTCACAACCATAAACATTGAATGAGGATTTGAACGATGCATGCTTCTCCCCTTTTTACACGCCTGCTCATCACCGGCGGTCTGGCTCTCTTACAACTGAGCAGCGCGGCACATGCCGACGAAATCAAGCGCACCAGCGCGCCCGGCTCGAAAGCGCCGATCTCGAGCACAGTCAGCGTGCCGGCGGCCAGCCGCATCGTCTTCTTTAGCGGCAATCTGGCCGATGTCGCCAATCCGGCCGCCCCGCAAGGCAGCGTTGAAGCATATGGCAATACCGCAACCCAGGTCACCTCGATTCTCAAGAAGTTCGAAAAATTGCTGGCCGCCGAAGGCTTGACGCTGGCCGATGTCGTCAAGGTCAACGTCTTCATGGTCGGCGATCCGGCGCTCGGCGGCAAAATGGATTTTGCCGGCCTCAATGCCGCCTATAGCCAGTATTTCGGCAGCGCCGCGCAACCGAACAAACCGGTTCGCACGGCCCTGCAGGTGGCCGCGCTGCCGATGCCCGGCGGACTGGTCGAAATCGAGATGACGGCGGCCAAGCCGGCGCCGTAATCGGCATCATCAGTGTAATCGGCGCTCAAAATCGCAAGCCCGGGCAGCGGCTGCGCGGCCACTTGCCTGTCGGTGCCAACTGGCCTATGCTGTGCGGGCGCGGCGCATGCGTGTCGCGCCCATTTTTTTGAAAAGGCTACGATGCGCTGTTTCTTCTCTTCCCTTGTGCCCGCCGTGCTGCTGGCGGCTTCCTGTGCATTGCACGCAGCGCCTGCCATTTCCGGCCCCGGCTATGGCCCCGAACTGCAAGGCTTCAGCTATCCCTATCCGCTGCAGCATTTCGCTCTGAATTCGCAAGGCAATGCGATGCAGATGGCATATATGGATGTGGCCCCGAGCGGGCCGGCCAATGGCCACACCGTCGTTCTTTTGCATGGAAAAAATTTTTGCGGCGCCACCTGGGAAGCCTCGATCAAGGTCCTCACCCATGCCGGTTACCGCGTGGTGGCGCCCGATCAAATCGGCTTTTGCGCCTCGAGCAAACCCGAGCATTACCAATACAGTTTTCAGCAACTGGCCGCCAATACCAAGGCCTTGCTGCAGCAGATCGGCGTGACGCGCGCGATCGTGCTCGGACACTCGACCGGCGGCATGCTGGCGACCCGCTTTGCGCTGATGTATCCGGATGCGGTCGAACAACTGGTGATGGTCAATCCGATCGGCCTCGAAGACTGGAAAGCGCTCGGCGTGCCCAGCCGCAGCGTCGATCAGTGGTTTGAGCGCGAACTCAAGCTCAGCGCCGATTCCGTACGCCAGTACGAAAGCGCGACCTATTACGGCGGCCGCTGGAAACCCGAATACGAACGCTGGGTCGACATGCTGGCAGGCTTGAACCGCGGTCCCGGCCACCGGCTGGTGGCGTGGAATTCGGCGCTGCTCTACGACATGATCTTCACGCAACCCGTCATTTACGAATTCCCCTTGCTGCGCATGCCGACCGTGCTGATGATAGGCGATGCCGACACCACGGCCATCGGCGGCGACCTCGCCCCGGCCGAAGTCAAGGCCAGAATCGGTCGCTACAATGTGCTCGGCAAGCAGGCAGTCAAGCAGCTTGCACACGGACGGCTGATCGAGTTCGCCGGTTTCGGCCATGCGCCGCAAATGGAAGATCCAGCACGCTTTCATCAGGCATTGCTGGAAGCCTTATTGCATTAATGCTGTCCTCGCATGCCTTGCAATCGGTGCCACGCCGCGCGCCGGATAAGGCCAGGCATCAGAATTATCACTGACGCAATGGCAGCAAACCATGGCAAATAAACACGGGCATCGCCACGCGCGATGTCCGTCCTCGGCACCGCCAAAGCAAATACCGCCTCCCTTTATCGACACCCGGAAATAGTCGCGAGCACAGCTTGTCGCGATACAGGCACAACTGGCACCCGGGTGATCAATATCAACTGACGCAGTGCGCCATTAAATATAATTAAGTTATGAAAAAAACCATACTGTCTGTCAAGGCTGCGGGCACAGTATGCGTCCCCTGAGCAAAGAACAATCGCAGGATTTTCAAAACGCCCTCTGCAACCGACTGAAATTCCAACTTTCGGATGTGTTTTCAAGATAAGCAAACGTGTCGGCGCGCTCTTTGTATTTTACAAAATTAACATATTGCAATGCACAAAAATAGCATATGAATATAAGAGATTTCGTATTTCAGCCATATCGATGAGGTTATCGCAGCGGTATCGCAGTCACCACCGCAAGCGCAGCCGGCAATGGTCGAGACAGGGCATGAGCCGGATTGCCGATGGCTTTATGTGCAGTGGCAGTCCATTCAGTGCGGGCCGGTCAATGCGGCCGACGTTTCGAGTTTGACGGCAGACGCGCAAGCGCCGCCTTGAATACGCCGCCTTGAATACGCCGCCTTGAATACGCCGTCGCAATGATGGCTCAGTAGAACCATAGCAAAAGTCCGCTATGCATATGTGGACGCGCCGTCTCCGAACTGGCGCCAGCAATCCGATCAGGCCGACTCGCACCGCAGTACTGGAGCATAAGCATGGACTCAAAATTGAACGCAGGCGAGTGGCTGAACGAAAATAAAGTGCCGTGGCCGGACGCCGGCGAGGCATGCGTCGTGCCGGCGCAGGCGCAGCGCCGGCCATGCAAGCGACCGGCGCCGCAGCCATCTCCATTCGACTGCGCCCAGCGCAGCTTCGAAATCAGCGCCCAGCTCAATCCCGGAGCCGCCGCCATCCGGCATGAGCAAGGCACGCTCACTTATGGTGAACTCGATAACCAGGCCGATGGACTGGCCGCATTGCTCCAGCAAAATGGCGTCGAATCAGGCACGGCTTGCGCAATTTTCATGGATAGCTCGCTGGCCCTGATACGTGCAATGCTGGCGGTACTGAAAGCCGGCGGCATTTATTTCCTGCTCAATCCGGCTCTGCCGCGCGAGCACATGGTCCGCTTGCTACACAGCTTCCATCCCAAAATCATTCTCGTCGGCGACAGCGTCCGCCAAGCCTTACCGCCATCGCAAGCGCATGTCCTGTCGTGCAACGAAGACGGCGCCGACCTTCCCTACGCCTGGCCACACGAGTATGCCATCGATGGCCAGGCGCCAGCCTACGCAAGCGGCATGCCGGCAACGATGGCCGCGCAACTGACTTTCATCAGCCACGCAAGCGTAATGCAGCGCCTGACGACGATGCAGGAACAATGCCCGATCAGCGACGGCGACTCGGTCCTGTTCCATCCCGATCATGCATTCACGTCCATTGCCGATGAATTTTTATGGCCACTTTCCAACGGCGCACAATTACTGATGCCCTCGCCGTACCAGGGCGACGTCCCCGCGATCATCCGCGATCTGATACGGCAGGAGCACATCACGGTGATCCGCACCAACCCCATTCTGGTCGACCTGCTATTTGCCGGATCGCGGCGAAAAAAATGCACAGCCAGAACGCAGGAACAGGCACCGGAGCAAGCGGAGTGAAAGGTGGAGCAGCAGGCGGAATAACAAGCGGCGCACGATGACGGTAATGACGACCTTGCGGAGCCAGTCCATGACAAGCCTAGGGAAAGACCTGGAAATATTGGCGCTAAGCCCATCGTTTCAATTATGTCCAGAAATTGCCATCGCCGCCTGCCGGGCGCAGGCCTGCGGCATACTCGACCTCGGCATCGGCCAAGACCTGCAGCACAGCCGGCAAGTGCTCAAGACGGTGCGGCGCGGCGCGGCCACCGAGGCGCGAGGCGAGATGCCTTGGGGCGCGCGTTGGGAAACACTGGGGGCGCCGGCGGCCGGCCTGGCTCAGCTCGAACAAATACTTGACGGCATGGCGCCGCTTCCGCTGCTGCTGCTCGCCGGCATAGGAGCTGAGCACCTTGAACGGCTCGCCGCAGTGCGCGAACAGGCGCGCCGCCTCGGCACCGCCGTCTTTCTCGAAGTCTACGACCTGCCCACCGCACGCGCCGCCCAGGCCGCCGCCTTCGACGGCCTCATTCTCAAAGGACACGAAGCCGGCGGTGCGGTCAGTGCGCTGTCGTCTTTCATGCTGCTACAACAATTCCACGGAAAACTGACGATTCCTTACTGGCTGCAAGGCGGCATCGGCCTGCATAGCGCCGGCGCCGCCATCCTGGCCGGCAGCGCAGGTATTGTGCTGGCCGAGCAACTATGGCTGAGCGCAGAGGGGCCGTTTCATACCGAGCCAGGCCGCGCACCGTGGCGCCATCTCGATGGCAGTGAAACCATTTTGCTCGGCGACCAGCAAATGCGATACCGTTTTTATGCTCGCCGCGCACGGGCCACGCAACGCCAGATCAATCTTGCGCAAGCCGCTGGCGCGGCTTGGCAGCCACTGCTGGCCGAAGCGCTGAAAAAAAAGCCGGCCGCGCCTGACGAGGCCTTGCTGGCGCTCGGTCAGGATATCGCTTTCGCCGCGCCGCTGGCGGCGCGCTACGGCAGCACCGGCCGCATTATCGCAGCAATACGCGAAAATCTGGCCGCCGCCGGCGTACCGCCTGCCACGCCGGCGCCATTCTCGCCGCACGCGCCGCTGGCGGCGCTCCACGGCACGCGCTTCCCGATCGCCCAGGGTCCGATGACGCGGGTCAGCGATGGCCCCGCATTCGCCAAGGCCGTGGCCGACGGCGGTGCCCTGCCTTTCCTGGCGCTGGCTGTCATGCGCGGCCCCCAGGTGCGAAGTTTGCTGGAACAGGCAAAAACATTAATGGCGACGCAGCCGTGGGGCGTCGGCATACTGGGCTTCCTGCCGCTCGAAATGCGCCAGGAACAGCTGGCCGAGATTTGCGCAATCAAGCCGCCATACGCCATCATCGCCGGCGGCAGGCCGAGCCAGGCCCGCGAACTCGAAAGCCTGGGCATCGCCACCTATCTGCACGTGCCGTCGCCAGGTTTGCTGCGCGGCTTTCTCAAGGACGGCATGCGCCGCTTCGTCTTCGAAGGAAGCGAATGCGGCGGCCATACGGGGCCGCGCACCAGCCTGATATTGTGGGAAACGGCGATCGACATCCTGGCCCATGCCGAGATCGACGACCCGGGCTCGGTACAAATCATGTTTGCGGGCGGCATCCACGATGCGCTGTCGGCCGCCATGGTCGCCGTACTGGCCGCACCGTTGCTGGCGCGCGGCATGAAAATCGGCATTCTGATGGGCACCGCATATTTGTTTACGGACGAAATCGTGGCCAGCGGCGCCATCGTCGAAGAATTCCAGCAGCAAGCCATCGCCTGCCAGGAAACCTCATTGCTGCAATCTGGCGTCGGCATTTATACGCGCTGCGCAAAAACGGCGTTTTGCGACGAATTCGAAAACGTGCGGCGCGAACTGATCCGTAGCTCGAAATCCGAAGACGACATACTGATGGCACTCGAATTGATGAATATCGGCCGTCTTCGAATCGCCGCCAAGGGCATCACGCGCAATACGGCCCGCCATGCCGGCGCCGACGCGCCGCGCTATAGCGAGGTCGACCGTGCCACCCAGCGCCGCGAAGGCATCTACATGCTCGGCGATGTTGCGCGCCTCAGGCATGCCACTTGCAGCATAAACGCACTGCATGCGGCAGTGAGCGAAGGCAGCACGGACTTGCTGGCGGCGAGGCGCAAGACGGCGCCGGCCGCGCCGCGCAAAAGGCCCGAAGCGCTCGCCATCGTCGGCATGGCCGGCCTGTTCCCCGGCGCCCAGGGCCTGCGTCAATACTGGCAAAATATTCTGCGCGGTGTCGACGCCATTCGCGAAGTCGACGAAGCACGCTGGCGCCCGCGCGACCTGTTCGATCCCAAACGCGGCACCGCCGACAAGGTCTATTCGAAATGGGGTGGATTTCTCGACGATATCGCATTCGATCCGCAAGCCTACGGCATTGCGCCGGCCAGTCTGGCCTCGATCGAACCGGCCCAGCTACTGGCGCTCGAAGTGGCGCGGCGCGCGCTGGCCGATGCCGGCTTCGACCAAAAGCCGTTTGCACGCGAGCGCACGGCCAGCATCTTCGCGGTCGGCGGCATGAACGACCTCGGTACGTTTTACAACTTCCGCACCCTGCTGCCGCATTTTCTGGCCAGGCTGAACGGCGTTCCGGAACAGGTGCGGCAAGACATTATCGACGCTTTATACCGCCAGCATTTGCCGGTCTGGACCGAGGACACCTTCCCCGGCATTTTGGGCAATGTCGTGGCGGGCCGGATCGCAAACCGGCTCGACCTCGGCGGTACCAATTTCACGGTCGACGCCGCCTGTGCGGCATCGCTGGCCGCGCTTGATGTAGGCATCAAGCAATTGCGCAACGGCGACGCCGACGTCGCACTGGTGGGCGGGGTCGATTGCACCAACAGCCCGATCGGCTTCATGTGTTTTTCGCAAACCCATGCCCTGTCGCCGCGTGGCCGCTCGCGCCCGTTCGATCGCAGCGCCGACGGCATCGCCATCAGCGAAGCGGTCGGCGCGGTCGTGCTCAAGCGCCTGACCGATGCCGAGCGCGACGGCGACCGCATATATGCCCTCATAAGAGGCATCGGCAGTTCCAGCGACGGCCGCAACCGCAGCCTGACGGCACCTCATCCGCCGGGCCAGCTCAAGGCCCTGCAGCGCGCCTACGAAGACGCCGGCATTGACCCCGGCTCGGTGACGCTGATCGAAGCCCACGGCACCGGCACGGCGCTCGGCGACAAATCGGAAATCGAGTCGCTGCGACTGGCCTTCGGCACCGCCGCTCGGCGGCAATGCGCGATCGGCTCCGTGAAATCGATGATCGGCCATAGCAAGATCGCCGCCGGCATCGCCGGCCTGATCAAGGCCGCACTGGCCCTGCAGCACCAGGTCTTGCCGCCTACGATAGGCGTCAACAAGCCGATCGATGCGCTGACGACGGCGCAATCGGCGTTTTATGTCAACAGCGAGTCGCGGCCATGGCTGCACGAGGGACGCGACCATCCGCGTTACTGCGGCGTCAGCGCCTTCGGCTTTGGCGGCACCAACTTCCATGCCGTTCTGGAAGAATATGTCGACAGCTATCGCGCCGGCGACAAATGCAATCTCAACCCGCGCGAAGTCGAGATCTTCGCCTTTGGTGCCGGCAGCCGCGGCGAACTCGAAGCCGCGCTGCGCAAACTGCTGGCCAGGCTGGATCCAGGCGACAAAGCGGATGGCGAGCCACAGCCGGCGCCGGTCGAGCTCGGCCAGCTGGCCTATTCCCTATACCTGCAGCAAAATGCCGCACAGGCGGCGAACACGGTCCAGCCATGCCGGCTGACAATCGTTGCCGACGCTCTCGACGACCTGCGGCAAAAGCTGATACAGGCGCTCTCGCTGCTGGCCGGCCAGGCCGGGTTCAGCCGTCCGCCTTCACTGTATTATGGCGAAGGCACGGCAGACAACGCGAAGATCTGCTTCCTGTTTCCGGGCCAAGGTTCGCAAAAAATCAATATGCTGCGCGATCTGGTGCGCGATATGCCGGACCTGCACCGTTTCTTCGCGCCAGTGGACGGCAGCGATGCCGTGGCCGGCACGCCGCTGGCACAACTGATCTACCCGCTTCCTGCCTTTGGCGAGACAGAGCGCAATGCCCAGCAACAGGCGCTGAACGCGACCGCCGTCGCCCAGCCCGCGCTCGGCATGGCAGGCATGGCCGCCTTCGAGGTCTTGTCGCGTTTCGGTCTGCACCCGGACCTGCTGGCCGGCCACAGCTACGGCGAATATATCGCCCTGTACGCGGCAGGCGTACTCGATCGCATGAGCTTGCTGCGCTTATCCATCGTGCGCGGGCGGCTGTCTGGCACGGCGCCCGACGGCGCGATGGCAGCGGTCGATGCCGACGGCGAGCGCGTCGCCGAAGCGATCGCCAGACATGGCCTGACGGTCGGCATTGCCAATCTCAACGGACCGGCGCAAACCATTATCGCCGGCGCCAGGCAATCGATCGATGCCGCACTGGCGGCACTGTCGGCCGACGGCCTGCATGTCAGGCTCTTGCCGGTCGGTGCAGCATTCCATTGCGGCATGATGGACGCTGTAGGCCAGGAGCTTGCCGCCGAGCTTGACCAGATCAGCTTTGCCGCGCCGCGCATTCCGGTCTATGCGAACACGACAGCCAAAATATATCCGTCGGCACCGCAGGAAATACGCGCGCTGCTGGCGCGTCATATCGCCGAACCGGTTCATTTTGTCGAGCAAATCGAGGCTTTGTATGAAGCTGGGGCGCGCACCTTCATCGAATGCGGCCCGGGCCTGGTGCTGAGCCGGCTGGTCGACAATATTTTAGGCGCGCGCCCGCATCTGACGCTGGCCATCGACGCCCCGGGAAGGCCTGGCTTTGTGCAACTGGCCCAGCTGCTGGCGCAGGCGCGAGCAAGCGGCCTGCCACTCAATCTGGCGCCATGGTTTGCCGGCCGCGGCTTCGACGACTGCGAACCGGACGCAGCTTTCGAAACGGCAGCCAGACTGGCCAGACCGGGCGCGCTGAGCTGGCGCGTCAACGGCGGACGGGCGACGCCGTCATACAGAATGCCGCAGGCGCAGACACCTGCATCGGCCCCATCATCGACGCAATCATCGGCCCCATCACCGACACAATCATCGGCGCCATCTGGGCAGATGCCTGCGGCAGACCTGGCAAAAGCGCGCCAGCCGGCACCATCAGGGCAGCCGCACCCTCCTCTCAAAGCCGTCACCGCCATGGCACCAAACGTTCCAATCGCACCAAGCGTTCCTATCGCACCAACAGAGGCAAATCCAAGCCCCCAGAAAAAGCTGTTACCCCACACCCGTTACAGGAGTAATGCCATGACCATCAAGCAGAAAATCCCCGATGCGGCATTGGAGGCGGCGCCGGACGACTCTCAATTCGCACAAATTCAGCATGGCGTGTCGAGATTGCTCGATCTGCAATTCGAGCAGCAATTGAGCCTGCGGCATTTCCTCGATTTTCAAGCCCGGCTGGCCGGACTCAGCCAGGACGGCCTGCCGCACGCTGCGCTGGCGCCATCGCTTGTGCTGTCGAACGATACGGTACAGCCGTCATCGGCGGCACCGGCGCCATCACAACAAAAAATCCCGCCACAACAGCTGTCGCCGTCACAACAAATGCCGCCATCACAGCCATATTCTCAGCCCTTCGCGCCACCGCAGGCCATCGCAGTCCCGCGCGCGCCGGTCCTGCCCTTGGCTGTGCTAAATCCCAGCCCGAGCGCGGCATCGTCGCCATTCGCTTCGCCGCCAGCAATCGAGTCCGAGCCGGTCATTCACCTTCATAAACAAGCGATACAGGCCGGACAATCGGTACAAGCTGCTTCGACGGCCGACTTCAAGACCGCGCTGCTGCAGGCGGCGGCCGAACGCACCGGCTACCCGGCCGACATGCTCGACCTCGAGGCCCACATGGAAGCCGATCTCGGCATCGATTCCATCAAGCGCATCGAAATCTTCAGCAGCCTGACGGCGCAATATCGTCTGCTGGGAGAACGTGACGAAGAGACAGTCATCGAAGAACTGTCGGGGCTGAAGACATTAAACGAAATTATCGCCTGGTATGAACATATATCGCATGCCGAGCGCGCCGCGACAGGCGCGGCTTCTGGCATGGAACGGAACACTGAGCAAAACACTGGGCGCCGTACTGAGCAAAATACTGAGCAAAATACTGAACAAGATACTGAGCGAAACAATGAGCGAAACACTGAGCACAATGCCGTGTCCGCCAGTGAGGCAAATGGAGGTACGCTGCCAAAAAAAGTCCCGACTCCACCTTCTCCGCGCAATGAGAAGGTGGAGTCAGACACCATGGCATCGGCGACCGCGCAATCGGGCACAGCGCCATCCGCTACGCCAATGCCCTGCGCGCCCGCTGAACAGGAGCGGCTGTCGGACACGGAGGAAGCCGATATTGCGGCCGCCGAGGGCGACGACCCGGTACTCTGTTATGTCGTTCAGGCCTGCGCCGCGCCACTGGCGGGCGACGCCGCCGGAGCCGGCTGGTCCACGCGCCATCCGGTCTGGCTGCTTGGCGCCGCCTCGCCATTGGCACGGGCGATGTCGCGCGCCCTGACAGCGCACGGTCATACCGTGATTCAACTGATACCAGGAGACAGCAGCCGCATGCTTGACGAGCGCTCTTACGAAATCGACTTTTCCTCGCCCGAATCGGTACAGCGCCTGGTCCGCCTATGCGCGGGGCCGGAACCGGTCGGGGCTTTGATCAATCTGATGGCCGCCGGCGACGACGCATCGCAGGACCGGCAGCACAATGGCGATGCCCGCGCCCTGTTTTTATTATTAAAACTGTGCGAAGCCGATTTGAAAAAAAGTGCAAAATGCGGCGCCGGCCTGCTTATCAATGTGAGCGCCTTCGATGGCCAGTTCGGCCTCGGCAAATCGCGCCCGTATGCCGTTGGCGGCGCCGGCACATTGGGTCTGGCCAAATCGGCCGCGCGCGAATGGCCAGGCGTGCGCGTCAAATGCATCGATATCGCCCCCGATCTCGACGCCGACATGCAGGCCGCGCGCGTGCTGGCTGAAATATGCAGCGGCGACCCTGCCATCGAAATCGGCCTGACCGCAAAGGGCCGCTGGCGCATCGATCTGCAGCCCGACAGCACGGCGCGCAGGCAATTGACGCAATTAACACTCGAAGCGGGCGCAGTACTTCTGATTACCGGTGGCGCCTACGGCATCACGGCCGAGCTCACACGCGCACTCGCCGAAAAATATCCATTACGCCTGGTGCTGGCCGGGCGCAGTCCTCTGCCCGCCGAGGAAGACGCGCTCACGGCCGCCTTCGCCGATACTGCCCGGCTCAAACAATTCCTGATCGCCGATCTGCGGCAATCGACGCCGGGCGTGACGCCAGCCAAAGTCGATCTCGTCCTCAAGCGCATCCTCAAGGAACGCCAGATCCGCGCCAATCTGGCCGCCATGCGGGCCACCGGTGCCGAAGTCGACTATCGCTGCATCGATGTGCGCGACGCTGCCGCCTTCGGCCAGCTGATCGACGACATTTATGCACGCTGGGGCCGCATCGATGGCGTGCTGCATGGCGCCGGCATCATCGGCGACAAGCTCATCGGCGAAAAAAGTCTCGACGCCTTCGACGCCGTCTATAACACAAAAGTGATTCCTGCCATGATCCTGGCCGACAAACTGCGGCCCGAGACGCTCCGATTCATCGCCTTTTTTTCATCGGTGGCCGGCCGCTTCGGCAATGCCGGCCAAGGCGATTACAGTGCCGCCAACGAAGTGCTCAACAAGCTCGCCGGGCGTCTCAGCCGCCTCTGGCCACATGTGCATAGTGTGGCGATCAACTGGGGGCCATGGGATGCCGGCATGGTCAGCGATGAATTGCGACGCCAATATGCAGCACACGCCATCCGGCCGATTCCAGCGCCGGTCGGACGTCGTCATTTCATCAGGCAACTCGAACGTGGCGCCAGCGGCGAGGCAGAACTTGTGATCTCGTCGAGCGTACAGAAAATTTCCAGTTTGCAGCGCGGCCGCTAAGCCACAAGTGGTCGCCAAGGGTGGCAAGGGAATGTAGCAAGCGCGTATAGCAACTGAGTGTGGCAACTAAGTATGGCAACTGGGTGTGACAACTGAGTATGGCAACTGAGTGTGGCAACTGAATGTGACAGCGGCTGTAACAAGCCAGCAAATGCTGCGCGGTCACGCCGGCCGCTCTGCCTCTGGCAGCTGCACTTTTTCCGGGCGTGTCATTCAACAAGGAGAATACGATGAATATTGCGATGAATCGCGCCGCCAATCCCGTCCTCGTCGATTTCAACCCGGTCCAGGTCGCCAAACCGGTAGGCCAGCGCATCGCCCTCGAAATCTCGGCCTATGGTCTGGCCCGCGGCCATGTCAAGAGCCTCAAGCTCGAAAGCAAGGATGACATCCGCCAGGCCTTGCGCACGATCCGCGAAAAATTCTCGCGCTACGCTGTGTCGCCCTCGCAAATCAATCGTCGGCAACTGGTGTTATTCCCGCGCCTGCGCGACATTCGCATCGTCGACGGCGAACTGGTACTGGCCGAACCGCAGCAGCAGCATCTGCGCCTGTATGCCGATGCCAACGACACCAAAGGCTCCGACATCAAGGAGCGCCACGCCAGTTATGGAAAAATCGTCGGCGAGTGCCTGAGCGAAATGTACAAGAATGTCGACGATGCCCCCGACGACTTGATCCACGTGACGTGCTCCGGCTATCTCGCGCCGAGTCCGGTCGAACGCATGGTGGCACGCCGCGAGTGGTTTGATACGACGGTAACGCATAGCTACCACATGGGTTGCTATGGCGCCTTTCCTGCTATCAAGATGGCACATGGATTTTTGTCATCCTCGCATTTTTCGGCCGCGCCGCCGCGGCAGCGGGTCGACATCGTCCATACCGAATTACTGTCAGGTCATCACAACATCGAGGATTCCGGAATCGAAAACATCATCACCATGAGTTTATTCGCAGACGGCTTTATCAAGTATTCGGTCTGCAGCGACGACTATGCGCGCCAGCACGGCATGCACGGCTTGCGCATACTGGCATTCAATGAACATTTACTACCCGACTCGGCCGACGACATGACCTGGGTCCCGGCCGCCCACCAGTTTCAGATGACGCTCTCGGCCATGGTGCCGGTAGTTATCAAACGCCATGTGCGGGCTTTTGTCATCTCGCTCTTGCGCCGTCTTGACATCGATTTCGAACGCGACAAGCACAAATTGATGTTTGCGATTCATCCGGGCGGACCGAAAATCGTCGAACACATCCAGAGCGAGCTGGCATTGCGCGACGATCAGGTTGCTATCAGTAAATCGGTATTTCGCGAAAACGGCAATATGTCCTCGGCCACCATCCCCCACATATTGAAAGCAATCCTCGACGAATCCGATATCGCCGCCGGCACCCGCATTGTTGCGCTCGGTTTCGGTCCAGGCCTGACCGTGACCGGACTGGTACTGGAAAAAATATGACGCGTCATTCCAATCCATTTCTGGCGCCCGACGACAGGCCGCTGATCGCAAGACTGCACGAAATGCATTCGGCGGCCATGCAAGACAATGACGGAACGCTGCCCGAGCCGCAGGCCAGACACGCGGCGGCCGGCGGCGCCGCGCTATCCACACTCTCGAGCGAGACCGCAGCGGACGCCGACGCGGGCGACGGCGCCGCGCATGACGAATCGCCACAATCGACTCAATCGACTCAATCGACTCAAACGACTCAAACGACTCAAACGACTCAAGCGACTCAAGCGGTGCACGCTTCGCTGCCCGCCTCCTGCCCCGGCCGGGGATCCGGAAACGACGGCAGCCTGCCTTTCATCGGCAGCATTCTCGACCACCTGCCGGGCCGCTCGATCCGCCTCGGCCGCTTGCTGACGCTGGCCGACGATCTCTTCCTGGCCGACCATCATTTTGTTCATGCGCCCGGCGTCAAGCCGCTGGCGGCGTGCTTGCCGGTCGTGCCCATGACCTTTAGCATGGAAATGATGGCAGAGGCCGCGGCCTGCCTGGCGCCCGGCCTCGGCCTGAGCGGATTTCAAGACGTCAGTGCCGGCCGCTGGCTCGCTCTCGAAGACAGCGAGACATTGATGCTGCACATCGAAGCGCACATCGAAGCGCACAGCGAGGCGCACGGCGATACCGGGCCGCAGCCAGGCCAACGTCGGATAGCGGCCTCGATTCGCGCCGCCGGCGCCGGCACGGACGCCATCAGCGCCACCCTGCTATTTGGCCGCCAATACGAGCATACGGTCGCGCCCGCATTTTCCGCCAGCCCGCCGCTATGCCAGCTGTTCGCGCCGTCACTGTACGCGCAGCGCGAACTGTTTCATGGCCCGCGCCTGCATTGCCTGCACGGCGCCATCGAGATCGAACAGCATGGTGCACGCGCCGAACTGCTGGTGCGGGCTGCAAACCAGCTGTTTCAATCGAACCGCCAGCCGCAATTACTCACCGATCCGGCCCTGTTGGACGGCGTCGGCCAATTGCTCGCGCTCTGGGCCAGTCGGCACGACCATGTGGCCTTTCCGATCGGTCTTGGAAAATTGGAACTGTACGGCCCAACGCCGGCCGCCGGCAGCCGCTTGCCGATCCGCCTGCAAGTGACGGCCAATGAAATCAAGACGCTGCATGCCGATATCGAAATCGGCGATGGCGCGGACGGCGTGTGGCTGCGCATCAAGGACTGGAAGTCGTGGAAATTCCGCTGGGACCGGCAATTGCGCGACTTCCGCCGTCAGCCGGACAGCCATCTGCTCAGCGACCGTCTCGAGTACGACCCCGTCCGCTGGCGCCAGGCGCATGCCACACCGCACACGCCGACAGAACATATTGCACAACAAGATTTCACCATGCAGCGCATCACCGCCCGCCGCATCAGCGGCTTCGACCGCACTCTACTGGCCAGACACTATCTCAACGCCAGCGAAATGCTGCGCTTTTCGGCCATGAGCGCTCAGGGGCCGCATCAGCTGCGATGGCTGCTGGGGCGCATCGCAGCCAAGGATGCCGTCCGCAGCTGGTGCGCCGGCGGCAGTGCGATGCCGCATCCGGCCGCCTTCGGCATCGACAACGATGAGCGCGGCCAGCCGCGGGTCGTCGACTGGCCGGCACAATTGGGGCCACGGCCATCGCTCAGCATTGCCCACTGCGAGCAGCAGGCGGTGGCGATGGCCGGCCGGCACGCGGTCGGCATCGATATTGAAGCCATCGCCGAGCGCGACCCCACTTTTCTCGACGCCATCAGCAGCCAGGCCGAACGCGCGCTGCTCGCACCGCTCTTCCAGAATGCGCGTGCCGAATGGATTGCCCGCCTGTGGTGCGCCAAGGAAGTCCTGGGCAAGCTGATGGGAACTGGCATCAACCAGGCACCAAGCAACTTCGAAGCATGCGCAATTGACATCGGCAGCGGCTGCCTGCAAATGCGGCACCGCTGTCATGACGTCCGGGTGCAGGTCATGACGGTGCGCGATGCCGACTTCGTGCTCGCCTTTTCTCTTGCCGATCGCACTTGCGATTGAAGCGGCGGCCATACATCATTTCAAGGAGGACACGATGTTGCAAGAAGACCCTGTTCCACTTGTTGAATTGCGACATGTCATCAAACACTACCCGCTTGGGGAAAGCCGCATCACGGCCCTCAAAGGGATAGACATCAGCATCTTTCCCGGTGAATTTGTCGCCATCTGGGGACCATCCGGTTCCGGCAAATCAACGCTCTGCAATCTGATCGGCCTGCTCGATGCGCCAAGCTCAGGCATGGTGCAATTTGAAGGCCGCAATGCCGCCGCGCTATCGGACAATCAACGCACCGAATTGCGCAACCGCGCCATCGGCTTCATATTCCAGGGATTTAACCTGATCCCGGTCTTGTCGGCACTCGAAAACGTCATGCTGCCCCTGCAGATCGCCCACCTTCCGCCGCATCTGGCTCGCGACAGCGCACGACGGCGCCTCAGCGAAATCGGTTTGAGCAATCATCTGGCGCATCGCCCTGCCAAACTGTCGGGCGGCCAGCAGCAACGCGTGGCCATCGCCCGTGCCCTGATCGCCAAGCCGATGCTGGTGGTGGCCGACGAACCGACTGCCAATCTCGATTCTGAAAATGCGCTCATGATCATCGACCTGATGCGCAACATCAGCAAAAAAGAAGGCACGACCTTCGTCTTTTCAACGCACGACATGCGTTTGCTAAAGCGCGTCGACCGTCACATCATGATGCGCGACGGCGTGGCGATCGAAGACCGCACAGTCAGGCCGCACACCAGCGATGACAAGGCCGAGGTGCGCTTATGCTGACCTGGACAAAATTGGCGATCAGGAATCTGTTTCGCAACTGGCGGCGTTCGCTGTTTACCATCATTGCCATCGGCCTCGGCTTTGTCGCCGTCAACGCCCTCGGCGGCTTTACCGCCTATGTCTTTTCTGGCTTGCAAGACAGCTATATCTATGGCGAAGGCAATGGCCACCTGACCATTTTCAAGGCAGGATTTCTCGACAAGGGCAAGCTCGATCCGCTCAAATATCTGATCAACGAACAGGAAGTAAAGGCAATCCGCCAGATTCTGTCTACCCATCCAGAAATTGTGCTCGCCACACCGCAGCTGCAAATTTCCGGCATGCTCAGCAATGGCCAGGTATCGTCGATTTTTATCGCCGCCGGCCGCGTACCGTCGGCCGTCGCCGCAATCGCCGACCATGCAAAAAAGGCGAGCAGCAAGGTCCGCCTATTCGACGGCAAAGCGCTGAGCGATGAGCTCGTCTACGGCATCGGCGTCAGTCACGGGCTGGCAAAGCAATTGAATCTCACGCTGGGCTCCACCGCCGTGGCCATGGCGCCGACGGTGTCGGGACAAATCAATGCGCTCGACGCCCAGTTGCTGCAATTGATCGATGCCCCGACCGAAGCACTCGAAGACAAGCTGGCCGCCGTGCCGCTGAAATTCGCCCAGCAGCTATACGATACCCGCAGCGTCGACCGCCTGACCGTGTTGTTGCAGGGCATTGAACAAAGCGTGGCGCTGCAGGGGCAGCTGGCAGCCCAGTTCAAGGCGGCCGGCATGCAGCTCGAGGTCAAGACCTGGAATGAATTGTCGCCTTTCTACACCAAGGTGAGAAAAATGTTCGACGTCATTTTCCTGATCACTTTCCTGATCGTTTTCATGATTGTCGTAATGAGCGTGGTCAACACGGTCGGCATGGCCGTCATCGAACGCACGCGCGAAATCGGCACCTTGCGCGCCCTCGGCGTAAAGCGGCGCGGCATCATCGGCCTGTTTGCGCTCGAAAGCCTGCTTCTGGCCGGCTTCGGCTCGCTGTTCGGTGCAGCCCTGATGCTGGCCATTATCTATCTGATCCGGCTGCTGCAGCCTGGCTGGATTCCGCCTCAGATCACGCGCGAAGTTCCGCTCGATATTTATCTGGTCTGGCAATACTGGCTCTATTGTGTCCTGCTCTTGCTATTGCTATCGCTGTTTTCAGCCATTCTTCCGGCGCGCAAGGCCGCCCGCATGGAAATTACAAATGCCTTGGGCTATGCCTGAGGCCGAAATGGAGGCAAGCTCATGACTTACCAATGCCGCTGGATTTTCTTGCTGTTGCTATTGATGACAAACGGCGCTCAGGCGATGCTGACGAACCGCCAAATTCTGCAGAGCGCCGATGAAGCGCGCGGCAATTTCGAGGGCATACGCTGGAATGTCATGATCGAATCGACCGACAACCAGAAAGTGACCGACACGCTTGAATACGATATCCGGGCGCGCGGCTTCAACATTTCCGGCGTCAGCCTGGCGCCGCCCAAATATCGCGGCAACAAATTATTGATGCTCAATACCAGCATGTGGTTTTACAAGCCGGGACTGAGCAAACCGGTCGCCATTTCACAGCGCCAGAAACTGATGGGCGACGCCGCCTACGGCGATATCGCGGCGACCAACTATGCCGACGATTACGATGCGACGATGCTGGCCGACGAAGTGATCGGCAAGGAAAATTGCTACGTCTTCGACCTGAAGGCGAAAAGCGACAAGAGCACCTATGACCGCATCAAATATTGGATTTCGAAAACACGCCTGGTCGGCGTCAAGGCTGAATATTTCACGGTCTCGGGGAAAAAATTCAAATCGGCGACGATGGATTATCAAAACGTAGTCAATCTCGACGGCAAACCACGCGCATTTCTTTCACGCATCACCCTGCGCAATGAGTTGATGAACAACATGGTGACTTACCTGATCCTGCGCAAACCCAACATTGAACCATTGCCCGATTATAACTTCGACCTCAATTTATTCATGAGATAAGGAAATCCATGACGTCGAACGCCCGCATCTACACCAGCTTGGCGCTATGTCTGTGGCTTGCCACGCCTGTGCTGGCCAGCGCCGATCCACAGGCAGAACCGGCAGCAAAAATTACACCAGCAACAGCAACACCACCACCAACAACAACACCCGCAGCAATTTCGGCAGCAGCACCGGCAGCAGAGCCGCCTTCATTGAGCCAGGAATTGAGTTCGGGCTTTTACTCACGCATCAACATTCTCGGCTTTTCATCGTATCAATCGCTGGCCGAGCCGCCGCTCGATTTGAATCTGACGCAAATTCCACGCTCGCAGACCGCGCTGACAATCCGGCCCGATTTCGGTCTCAACTGGCGCCAGTTCGAATTCGGATTCAAGCCGCGCTTTCAGTATGTACATAACAGAATCGACCTCGCTCCCGGCATCCGCGTTGACGACAATAGCCAGGAATGGTTTGTCAACGAGGCGTTCGTCCGTTACCGCATGACAGACAAGCTGATTGCCATCTATGGCCGCGAAAATCTGCAGTGGGGGCCATCGTCGCTGCTGTCGCCATCGAATCCCTTCAATCCAGACAACGGCAAAAGCAATCCCAATCTCGAGCAGCCCGGCGCCGACTATATACGACTGCTGGCCATTCCCAACTCGGCCTTCACGCTGTCTCTGATCGCCAATACGGGGGCCGGACGCAAGGATTTGCGCGGCCCGTTTTACGGTTTCAATCCACTCGGCGTCTTCGATTCGTTCAATACCTTCAGAAAGACCTATGCGGTAAAAGTCGACTATACCGGCGATGGACACTATTTTTCACTGATCGCCTCGAAGCGCGAACAAGACCCGCGCCGGCTCGGCTTTTTCGGCGGCTGGAATGCGTCCGAAGCCTTGCTGCTCTATCTTGAAGGCAGTCTCGCGCCAAAGAACGACAGCCTGCTCAACAACAAGCGCGACGATCAGCTCTTGCTCGGCGGCGCTTACACATTCGAAGCCGGACCGACCGCCACCGTCGAATATTTTCGCAACGAAAACGGCTGCACGCTGTCGCCGGTCAGCTTGTGCCTGCTGCAGCAAGCAGTGCTGATCGACCCGCGCTATCCGCTGCTGGGCCGGCGCTATGTACTACTGCAAATGATCAATACCAAAATCGCCGGCAAGCTCAATCTGGTGCTGCGCGCCGTCCGCAATCTCGACGACCACTCATTACAGGCGAGCGCCAATCTCGAATACGAACTCGGACAGCACTGGCAGCTCAGCATGGTACCGACCCTGTTTCACGGCGGCTCGGACACCGAATTCGGCAGTGCCCTGCGGCGCTATCTGTTTGTCGGCCTCTCTTATACGTTCTGAGGGCCGCGGCCACGGCAATCGCCTTCAGCCTCGACGGCATCTTTTAGGGAGAGTAGCATGCACACTTCACCAAGCATCGGCATCGTCACGATGGGCAGCGGCGACTACCTCGGTTCGACTGTGCGCGATCTCGCCTTTGCCAACGCCCTGCAGCGGCGCGGATACAAGGTCGTCGTCTACTGGATGATGGAAGTGAACCGCGAACTGGCCGAGCCCGGCATCGCGCACCGGATATTATGTTACGGCACACGTTATCACTTTCAGCAGCCGTCCGAACTGCTGGACCGGATGCTCGGTTCGCTGCTGTTCCGTCTGCCAAAAAGTCTGCGCGTGCGCGTGGTCCAGGGCCGCTCCGCTTATGTCGAGCGCCTGCTGTCGAACATGATCGGCGCCTTCTATGGCGGCGCCGGCGCCGATCCTGCGCTGGCCCGGCGCCTGCGCGCATTTGTCGACCGCGACGCAGTCAGCCATCTGATGATGAGTTTCGCTTCGCTCGGTCCGCTGGCGCTGGCCGCGCAAGCGGCCGGCCAGCGCCATTTCGACTATTTCCTGACCTTCCAGGGCGATGAGCAATTCGCCGCGCACGCGCGCCGGCTCGGCTTGCTGGCGCCGTTTTGCGAACGGCTCAATCAGGCCGTGCGCGGCGCCGCCTGGCCGGCCATCGTGGTCAGCCATGACTACGTCACGCGCATTGTCCATGAGATGCACGTCCCGCCGGCCCTGCTGCAAGTCATATACAACGGCATCGACTTGCCGCAAGACACAGGGAAACCTGACTTCGCAAGCTTGCGCGAATTCTTTCCGCGCTTGCTGCACGGCGTCCCCATCGTCTGCTTTCTGGGGCGCCAGGATACGGAAAAAGGCATCGACTTGCTGCTCTATGCCGCGCGCCTGTTAAGCAGCCGCGGCGTCGCGATGCAACTGGTCGTTTGCGGCTCGACCGCAAAAGGGGAATCCTACCGCAAGGTAGTCAAAGAGCTGGCCGAACACCTGGGCCTGACGATTCACCACGCCGGCTCGGTGCCACCGGCGATACGCGACGCGCTATTTGCGCACAGCCGCTGTGTCGTCTACCCGTCGATCAATCGCGAACCGTTCGGCCTGGTGGCCGCCGAGGCAATGAGCCATGGAACGCCGGTTCTGGTGCCCGACTACGGCGGCATCGGCGAAGTGATCCGCCAGGGCAGCCGCACCGGCGGCCTGACGTTTCGCACCTGGGACAGCGGCGACCTGGCCCGCCAGCTCGGCCGTCTGCTCAGCGATGAGAAACTGCATGGCGAGCTGGCCAGCAATACGCGCGCCATCGCCGCCCGCTTCAGCACTGAAAAAATGACGTCCGATATTCTGGCCCATATCGGCATCACCAGCGCGCAGGAAGCCGTCGCCGCGCTGGCGAACTGAAGCTCACTCGGCGCGCAAGGCCGTCGCCACCGGCAAGCGGGCCGCCCGCCAGGCCGGCAGAAAGCCGCCGATCAGACCGATCATCAAGGCCAGCAGCATGCCCTGCCCCATCAGGCCGGCGGTGACGCGAAAATCGAAGGCGACCTGGCTGAAATTGGCGCCGAGCGTGGCCGCGGTATAGCCGTTAAACAAGAGATAAGCGGCCAGGGCGCCGAGCAGGCCGCCGAGCAGCGCCAGCAGCAAGGCTTCGAGCAAGACTGAAATCAAGACCGCCATGGCGCCAAAACCGATCGCCCGCAGCGTGGCGATTTCGCGCCCGCGCGTGGCAACGGCCGCATACATCGTATTCAAGGCGCCGAATATGGCACCGACCGCCATGATCAGACCGACCGTATAGCCGAGCACATTGATCAGCTTGCTCATCAACTCCGATTGCGAGGTGAAATACTGCTTCATGGTCGAGACCTTGACTTGCAGCCGAGGATCGCTGGACAAGGCATCCTTGAACGGCGTCAGCGCCGCCTTGTCCTCGAGCGCCACGCTGACCGATTGAAAGCCATTGCGCCGATACGCGCTTTGCACCACTTCGGCATCGGCCCACAATTCCGATTCGTTGACGCCGCCACCGGCCTCGAAAATGCCGACCACGGTCCAGTCGGCATCGCGAAACGCCAGCCGCGAGCCGATTTTCACGCCCTCGAACTGCGCTGCAGCCTGTTTGCCGACAATTACCTCGCGGGTGCCGAAGACCAGCATGCGGCCCTGGGCGATCTTCACCTCGGGGCGCAACACGAAGGCGCCCGGCTGTACGCCGCGCACGGCGGCGTTGGCCAGCGTACCGGAACTGACCTTGGGCAAATCGGCAATTACCAGCAATTCGGCCGACACCACAGGCTTGCCATCGGCGCCGCGCCGTATGCCGGGCGCGCGGCCGATGACATCGACCTGTTCGCGCGTCAGGCCGCTCGTCAGTTCCGAGGTGGCGCCGCTGCGCATGACGATGGCGCGGTCTTCATAGCCGGCCTTGCCGAGCGTGGCGCGAAAGCCGGCGCCCATCGACAGAATCGCCGTCAGCACGCCGACCACGCCGGCGATGCCGACCACGATGACGAGCGAGGTGCCTAGGCGCTGCGGAATGTTTTTCAGGTTCATCCAGGACACCTGCACGACTTGATTTAGCCAGGACAACATCGACATACTCCTTTTCGCTATGTGCGGCGCAAGCAGCGCGCTTCAGGTAAGGTTTTCCATGCGCGCAAGCGCTCACGCCCGCAAGGCGTCGACAATCTTCAGGCGCATGGCCCGCAGCGCCGGCGAAAAACCGACCAGCAGGCCCAGCAGCAAGGCAAAGCCAATTCCCTCCGACACGATGCGCCAGCTGACGCCGGTAATGCCGAAGCCCGACAATGCGGCCTTCATCGCCCCGACCACAAAGCTGGCCAGCAGCAAGCCGATGATGGCGCCAAGCAGCGACAGCAACAGCGACTCGAGCAATACCAGCCACCACACGGCCCGATTCGAAAAGCCCAGCGTTTTCAATATGCCCAGCTCGGGAATACGTTCGCGCAATGCCTGCGACATGGTATTGCCGGTCAAGACCAGAATCGTGAAGAAAACGGCGCCGAGAATGGCGCTGACAATCAGGGCAATGTCACCGAACTGCTTGGCAAAGCCCTGCGCGAAAGCCTGCTCGGTCTGGGTCTTGGTCGCATGCGCCGAATTGGCGAATTGCGCATCGATGGCCTTGCCGACGCGCTCGGCACGCAGGCGGTCGTCGACCTTGACCAGAAACCAGCCGATCGAACCCTTGCCATACTGGCGCGCCTCGTCGAAATAATCGTAACGAAACAGCAGCGCCGAATCGCCGTTGGCGACGTCTTTGGTGTTGTGAAAAGTGCCGACGATATCGAAGGTCCAGGTCTGCGAACCATCGCTTTTGGGCCAGATATCGGCCAGCAGCGGCACCTTGTCGCCGACCTTCCAGTGCATCTGCCTGGCCAGCGACTCGCCGACGACGGCGCCGGTGCGCGTGGCATTCCAGGCCGCGCGCGTCTCTTTGCTCATCTGCAGCTCGGGCGCCACCGCCAGGTATTCGTCGGGCACCACGGGGAAGACCGCAAAGCGCGCCGGCTTGTCCTGGTAACTGCCGCCGAACCAGCTGGCAAAGGCCACGGCCTTGACGCCCGGTATCGATTCGATTTGCGCCTTGTAAGAAATCGGCAGCATGTCGATGATCGAATACCTCGAGTTGGTAACCAGGCGGTCGGCATCGGCATTATTGGCGCCGCCGCTAAAGGCTTGATTGACGGCCTGCAAAAGGCCGAACAGCATGAAGGCGACAATAATCGACAGCAGGGTCAGAATGGTGCGCGTCTTTTTACGAAACAGGCTGACCCAGATCAGCGAAAAGTATTTCATGGCCGCTATCCCATCGCAGCCAGCGAGGCGGCATCGACCAGTGTGCCCTTGTCCAGATGGATGATGCGCTTGGCATACTCGGCAGCCTTCGGATCGTGCGTGACCATGATGATGCTTTTGCCGTAATCGCGGTTCAGTTGCGTCAGCAAGGCCAGGATTTCATCGGCCGCCTTGCGGTCGAGGTCGCCGGTCGGCTCGTCGCACACCAGCAATTGCGGATCCGAGACAATCGCGCGCGCAATCGCCACACGCTGCAACTGCCCGCCCGACAATTCGCCGGGCTTGTGCCTGACGCGATCGGCCAGGCCGACCAGTTGCAGCGCAATCTGGGCGTTGCGGCGGCGTTGGGCGGCCGGCAAATTGGTCAGCAACAACGGCAGCTCGACATTTTTTTGCGCACTCAGCATCGGCAACAGATTATAGGACTGGAACACAAAGCCGATATGGCTGGCGCGCCATTTCGTCAGGCGATTTGCCCCCATCTGGTCGATGCGCTGGCCGTCGACCGCGATCTCGCCGCCGGTCGGCGAATCGAGGCCGCCGATCAGATTGAGCAAGGTGGTCTTGCCCGACCCCGACGGCCCCATCAGGCAGACGAAATCGCCCCTGTCGATGTCGAGATTGATATCATGCAGCACTTCGACTTTTTCAGGACCGCGTTGATAACTCTTGACCAGCTTGCGGATTGAGACCAGTGTTTCCATATCATCTCCCTGAACTGAAATCGATATTCATGGCGCAGCGCCGGCAGCCGGCGCGACTGCGATTTTCATGCCGTCGACCAGCGTGGCCGGCGGCGCCAGCACCACGCTGTCGCCGGCGCGCAGGCCGGCCAGCACTTGCCGCTCCTCGCCCATCGCCCGCCCCAGCTGCACGGCGCGACGCTCGACCTGCTTGTCGCTGCCGACCACGAAAACGAGGGCCTTGCCGTCACGCTCGACAATCGCCGCACCGGGCACGCGCACGCCTTCATTTTGTTGCGCATTGGCGGCCTTGGCCGCTTCCCGGAAGCTGACCTTGACGCCCATGTCGGGCACGATGCGCGCGTCCTTGTTGAGCAGCGCGATGCGGACCTTGACGGTGGCCTTGCTGCGGTCCGCCGAAGGAATGATGGCGATGACCTCGGCCGGCATTTTCCAGTCCGGATAGGCATTCAGATAGGCATCAACCGGCATTTTCGGCGTCACGCGGCCGATATAGGCCTCGTTGACGTCGACCTCGATTTCGAGCGAATCCATATCGACCAGGGTGCCGATGCCGGTGCGCGTAAAGCCGCCGCCGGCCGACAGCGGCGACACCATTTCGCCGGGCTGGGCCGCCTTGGCGATTATCACACCGGCAAACGGCGCGCGGATCACCGTATTGTTGACGCCATCTTCGCTGATGCGCAACTGATCGGAGGCGACCTGCACATTGCGCTGCGCCGTCTCGAGCTGGGCGCGCAAGGCGTCGCGCTGGGCCACATATTGCTCCACTTGCGCCGCCGCCACAAATTTTCGCGCAAACAGATTTTCAAAGCGGATCACATCGGCTTCGGCCAGCTTCAGCTGCGCCCGCACGCTGCCGAGCTGGCTGCGGGCGACCGCCAGCTGGGCCGTGGCGAGCTGGCGCTGGGCCTCGGCATCGATCGGATCGAGCGTGGCCATGATTTGGCCGGCCCTGATGTGCTGCCCCTCTTCGATCAGCAGTTCCTTGACCTTGCCGGTGATTTTGGACGAGACAGTTGCCATGCGGCGCGCAGTCACATAGCCGGTGGCGTCGAGCACCGAGGCATTGCCGCCGATTTTCGTCGCCACCGCAGTCTGCACTTGCGGCAAGCGCTCGCGGTTCAGCCACCAGGCGGCCGCGCCGCCGGCCAGTACCAGCAGCAGCAAGGCCAGGATGCCCCACAGCAGCGCTTTCGAAACCGGCGCCGCGGTACTGCGATCGATGCGAAGTTCATTGAGCAGTTCCCGGCTTTTTTCCATATGGTCCGCAAAATTTTAAGAGGCAGATGGTTGCTCGCTAGTTCCCCGATATTTCTTAAATACGGCGCAAAGCCCGGTATTGCGCATCTGCGCCCAGCCTCGAGCAGCCAGGCTGACGTCAACAGCAGGCCCAGGCAAAAAAACAGGCAAACGTCAGGACGAGACCAGCTCCGGAAGCGCTGAACTTCGGAAGGGGCACTCAAGGCTAACCATGGAAAATAATTATTCGCCTGACCGGCAAATACTGACATGAAAAAATTGTTAATGCAATATCGGATCACGCGCTTGCCCGGGCCTTTCTTGCCGGCCCGCAAAACTTCGCGCCTTCAGTGCCGGAGGCTGCGCGCACGCCGTTCAATTGCGCCGCCCGGACGCCACACGGCCACCGCGCACGGCTGGCCGCCGGCTGCGATCTGCTTGCGCAGGCCACGGACGGCAATCGCGGCTTGTTCATCCGCGGCTTGTTCATCCGCGGCGCGCTGCCGGCCTCAGGCGGCCGCGCTCGCGCCCGATGCGCCGGCGACTGCCGAAGCGCCGTCCCTGTCCGCGAAACCGGCGGTATCGAGGGCCGCCGCCGGCCTGTGCCACAAATAGCCTTGCGCATAAATCGGCAGTCCGGTTCGCTCACCGAGCTGCCGCAACAGCAATGCGACAGCGGCGGTCTCGACGCGCTTGAACACCACGCGCACGCCGCACTGCGCCGCTTGCCGCAGCAAACGCAAGACCTGCTGCTCGTCTGCCAGCTGACGGCTATCGAGTTTGATCACCTCGGCCTGCACCTGATCGAGAGCATCGAGCGCCTGCTGCGCATGGCCGGCATCGAGCGCCAGCCGGAACCCATTGCGGCGATAATTGTTGGCGACCACATTGAGCAGCCAGTCCTGGCGCGCGTCCGCCACCGGCAGCTGCAATACGATTTTTTCGTGCGGCAGTTCGAGCGCCGCCAGCACGCGCCGGAAGGCGGCGCCATGGTCGTCCTCGACCGCCGCCAGCAAACGCGCGTGCACGCTGAGATAGAGATCAAACTCGCATGCGGCGGACTGGCGATAGAAATTGATCGCATGCAGCATGCGGCACAAGCGGTCCAGCGCCACCGATTCGGCATCGCTGGCGGCGTGGTCGAGCAAGCGCCACAGGCTCAGGCCGGCATCGTGCCGAGAATGGCTGCGCGCCAGGCCCTCGAACGCGACCACGCGCGCCGCGCCAGTGTCACGAATCGCCTGAAAGGCACTGGTCAGCGTGACATTGAAAAATTTTCCGTGCGCCCTGCCCGCGCCATCGAGAAAGACACTGCCTGCAGTATGCGAGCGGTCTTTCAGACGGGCCAGATAGTGATTCAAAGCTGAAAAAGAAATGCTGGCATCGGTAGTCATGGCGACGCCAACTCAAAGGCCGGCGGCCGATCGCTCACGCACCGATCGCCGGGGCCGTCCCCACAGGCGCGTGCGCATCAGGATCGGCACGGCGCCCGGCAGCGGATTGGCAGCTGCTGCGCGCGGCGCCGAATCGGGATTCAACACGCGTTCCAGAATTTTCGCCTCGAGTTCGGCAAAGGCGGCACTGCCGCGCACCCGCGGCCGCGCCAGCGCAATTTTTTCATCGAACGCGATGCGGCCCTCTTCGATCAGCACCACGCGATCGGCCAGGGCGATCGCTTCCTGCACGTCGTGCGTCACCAGCAAGGCGCTGAAACCGCGCCGCTGCCACAGCGATTCGATCAGTTGCTGCATTTCGATCCGGGTCAGGGCGTCGAGCGCGCCGAGCGGTTCATCGAGCAGCAGCAGCCGCGGATCGTGCACGAGCGCCCGCGCCAGCGCCACGCGCTGGCGCTGGCCACCGGAGAGCACCGCCGGCCAGTCGGCGCCGCGCTCTTCCAGACCGACCAGACGCAAGGCCAGGCGCGCCGCATCGTGCCCCGCCTGCCGCCTGCGCGGCAAGCCGAGCGCGACATTGGCCAGCACGCGCTTCCATGGCAGAAGGCGGGAATCCTGGAACATGATGCGAATCGCGCCGCCATGGCCGCGTTCATCATGACCACTCTCGCCATCGCCGCTGCCGCCGTAATCAATCTCGCCGCCGTCGGCCGCTTCCAGTCCCGCTATCAGGCGCAGCAAGGTACTCTTGCCGCAGCCGCTGCGCCCGACCACCGCCACGAATTCACCGGGAGCGATCGACAAGCCAATCTCGTTCAATACCTGGCGTCCGCCAAAAGCCTTGGACAGACTGCCCACAGTCACCTGCAGGCCGCGCCCGAGGGCGTCGCCGGCAGCGCCAAGCTGCGTGTGTTCAACCGGATTCGTTTGCATCATGGTCCTTTGCGTTTGTTACAGTCCTTGCCATTTCCTGTGGTCGTCGCGACTTTTGCGATCGTCATTGATAAGCCGGATGCCAGCGCAGCCAGTAGCGCTCGAGCGCGCGCGACAGCACATCGGCCAGTTTGCCCAACAGGGCATACAGCAAAATGCCGACGACGACGATATCGGTCTGTAAGAATTCGCGCGCATTCATGGTCATGTAACCGATGCCAGACTGCGCAGAAATGGTTTCGGCGACAATCAGCAAGACCCACACCAGGCCTAGGGAAAAACGCACCCCGACCAGAATCGACGGCAAGGCCCCCGGCAAAATGACATCGCGGTACAAGGGCCAGCCGGACAAGCCGTAACTTTTCGCCATTTCGATCAAACCCTTGTCGACCGTGCGGATGCCGTGGAAGGTATTGAGATAAATCGGAAAAAACACGCCGACCGAGACCAGAAACAACTTCGCGCTCTCGTCGATGCCGAACCACAGTATCACCAGTGGAATCAGGGCCAGCGCCGGAATATTGCGAATCATTTGCAGCGTGGTGTCGAGCAGGGTCTCGGCGCTTTTGAAGGAACCGGTCAGCAAGCCCAACGCCAGGCCCAGGCCGCCGCCGACGGCAAAGCTGCTGAGCGCGCGCCACAAGCTGGTGCGCAAGTGAAGCCACAGTTCGCCCGAGGCCGACAGCGTCCACGCCGCCTTGGCAACCGCCAGCGGCGCCGGCAGGATGCGGCTCGACAGCCATCCCGTTTGCGACGCACACTGCCAGGCCAGCAGCAATCCCAGCGGCACCAGCCACGGCGCCAGCAAGGCCGGCCAACGCCGTAGCCCGAGAGACAGCTGCTGCTTCAACCGCAAAGAAAACCGAAGAGGCGGCGCAAGCCGCGACCACGGTCCGGGCGGCGCGCCCGCGGCGGGCGCGACAATGCTTGGTGCTGGCAGCGTATCGCTCATGGCATCAGGCCCGCGCAGCCTGCGGCAAGATATCGATGGCGACCACTTCGCCGAACGGCCCGGTCAGCTGCTGGCCGCTGGCGCGCGGCCGGCCCTTTTCGAGCAGCGGAAAAACCAGCTCGGCAAAGCGATACGCTTCTTCGAGGTGCGGATAGCCCGAAAATATGAAAGTATCGATTCCCAGCGCCTCGTATTCGCGCATGCGCGCCACCACCGTCTGCGGGTCGCCCACCAGCGCCGTGCCGGCGCCGCCGCGCACCAGACCGACGCCGGCCCACAGATTCGGCGATACCTCGAGCTGGTCGCGCCGGCCTTTGTGCAGGGCGCTCATGCGGCGCTGTCCTTCGGAATCCATTTTGCTGAAGGCGGCCTGGGCCCGCGCGATCACCTCGTCATCGACATGGCTGATCAGCTCGTCCGCAGCCTTCCAGGCCACCTCGTTGGTCTCGCGCACGATCACATGCAGGCGAATCCCGAAGCGCAAGGTGCGCCCATGACGCGCTGCGCGCGCGCGCAGGTCGGCAATCTTCTCGGCCACGGCAGCCGGCGGCTCGCCCCAGGTCAGATAAACGTCGACCTGTTCGGCCGCCAGGTCGTGCGCGGCCGGCGAGGAGCCGCCAAAATACAGCGGCGGGTGCGGCTGCTGCAGCGGCGGATACAGGGTCTTGGCGCCCTTGACCTGAATATGCCTGCCATCGAAATCGAAACCGGCGGCGCCGCCTTCGCCGGCCAGCGAGGCGCGCCAGATGCGCAGGAATTCGTCGGAGATCTCGTAGCGTTCGGCATGATTGGCGTGCAAGCCATCGGCCTCCATCTCGCCCTGATCGCCACCGGTGACGACATTGACCAGCAGCCGCCCCTGCGACAGGCGGTCGAAGGTGGCGGCCATGCGCACCGCCAGGCCCGGCGAACTGAGCCCGGGGCGTATCGCCACCAGAAATTTCAGATCGCGGGTGGCGCCGATCAGGCTCGACGCCACCACCCAGGCGTCTTCGCACGAGCGGCCGGTCGGAATCAGCACGCCATCGTAGCCGAGCGTATCGGCAGCGCCTGCCACCTGTTTGAGATAGTCGAAGTCGACCCGGCGCGCACCTTGCGTGGTCCCCAGATAACGGCTGTCGCCATGCGTGGGCAAAAACCAGAATACATTCACACTCATGCCAGGCTCCTAGTCTTGTTAAATACGCCGCGATATGCACCGGCGCAGACGGCAACAACGATTGCTGCTTACGATTTGCGCAGCAAGACCGCGTCTTTCACATTGATTTTCTTTGGAATCAACTTGAGCTCGAAAAATGCCTCGGCAATTTTTTGCTGCTCGTCGAGAATGGTGTCGCTGATCGGTTTGTAGATATGGGCGTAATGCTTCAGACTCGCTTCGATGACATCGGGCTGCAAGCCCTGGATCGGCGCCAGCTGGGCGGCCGCTTCGCGCCTGTTGGCGATGATCCATTGCCCCTCGCGGCTCAGTTCTTCGAGCACGATATGGAGGATGTCCTGATTTTTTTCCGCATACGGACGCGCACTGAGGAAAAACTGGTGATGGCTGACCGCGCCGCTGCCGCTGGCCAGCTGACGTGCGCCGATCTGCTTTTGCGTGGCCGCATTGAACGGGTCCCAGATGGCCCAGGCATCGACCGCGCCGCGCTCGAAAGCGGCACGGGCATCGGCCGGCGCCAGAAAAATCGGTTCGATATCGCGATAGTGCAGGCCGGCCTTTTTCAGCACGCTGACGACCAGCCAGTGCACGTCGGAGCCTTTATTGAAGGCCACCTTCTTGCCCTTGAGTTCGGCCACGCTCTTGATCGGCGAATTTTTCTGCACGAGGATTCCTTCGGCTTCCGGCGTGGCCACTTCATAGGCGGTATACACAAAATTGGCGCCGGCGGCCTGGGCAAACACGGGCGGCGCCTCGCCGACATAGCCGAAGTCGATGGCGCCGACATTCAAGCCTTCGAGCAATTGCGGACCGGCGGCAAATTCCGTCCACTTCACCTCCACGCCATACGGTTGCAGGCGTTTTTCGAGCGCGCCGTGCGCTTTGAGCAGCGACAGCGTGCTGGCCGCTTTTTGAAAGCCGATACGCAGCGGCGCCCGTGCTTGCGCATTCGATACGCCGGCAACGGTTGAACCGAAGACCGCCACCACGCCCGCCGCCAGACGGCTCAGGGCCCGCCTCCTGGCCTTGCGTTTATCGTTGAAAATACCCATGCGATATTCCTTTTTTTTGATATGAAAATCGGTGGCCACGCAATCGCTGCGCGAGACAAAGCCCGGATGCTTTTTCAATTGCGGGGAATCGATCGGATTACGGTCTGCACAGCCATGCAACACGCCGGCGCATGGTCCCAGAGGCCGCGCCGGCCGCGCGCGCCGCACCGGCATCTGAAGCCTGCATCTGGAACCTGCATCTCAAACCTGATACTGAAATTTATCTACAAAACTTGTCTATGAAACTTGCCTGGGAAAGCGGCATCTTGCGCTCGCATCTTGCACTCACATCTTGCGCTCACATCTGGCACTTTCATCGGTAGTAAGAAGATTAAAGCTTCGCGTTCAAATTGCGAACGAATGCTTTCGCGATTCCATATGCGAATCTCATATATAAAGCCGATAAAACCTGTAAAAAACGGCCGGCAATGCGCTACGTTTTTAAAGATGCAAGATTTTTTCGGGGAATTTTCGACTTGCTGTCCTGCGCCGGATTTTTGCATTTCACCGCCCCCGCATGGCATAGCCAGAGATCGCGGCACCGCCGCCCGTGACAGGTTTGCGCATATAAATTTCAATACGCTTTTGGATAAATTTCGTCCCGCTATCGGCTGCACGCTTTTGGCCATGACGGCCGTTTGCTGCCTTGCTGAACAAAATTCGGAAATATTAAAACAGCATTGTCACGCTGCCAGGCAGCGCGGTTTTAAGGCGTCCGCGCAGGCCATCGGCGTCACGTATTTTTGCAAAACGTCAGGCGCCGGCGCAGTGCTTTTCCCGGCCGCAAAGCATGGAAACGCAATCGGAACGGGCGAAATTTCGTCCTCGCGCCATATTTTCCAATTGAAAAATATGTTCGGAAACTTGTCTGAGGTCAATTTCAATTAACGTCAACATGACGTAGGATTATTTAAACGAGGATTTGTGCAATATCAAATTCTCTTTTGTACGAGCTGATCTTATTTTTAGTAATACTTACAAGAACGAAATTAGTTCAGCTCAAAAATCTACTTGTATCCAGCTCTTCTTCGCTTCGAATCTATCCAATTCTCAGGAAGGTGCAATGAATAACAATGAATAAATTACAGGAAGGTAAGCCAGCAGGCCTGCTGGAAAATCGTTGGTTTTATTTGATATTGGCTGTTTTGGTCATGTGTATGATCTCTGGTGTTCAGTACTCCTGGACTCTTTATGCAAACCCGGTGAAAGAAAAACTGGGTATCTCGCTCGCAGCAGTGCAAACCGCATTTACGCTGTCTCAAGTCATTCAAGCGGTTTCGCAACCAAGCGGCGGCTACTTCGTCGATAAATTCGGTCCTAAAGGCATGCTTGTTGTCGGTGGTTCCATGGTTCTGGTCGGCTGGGCCTGCATGGGTCAAGTCAACAGCGCCCCAGCTCTGTACGCACTGTTCACGCTGGCTGGTGCCGGCGTCGGTATCTGCTACGGCATCGCGATGAACACGGCTAACCGCTGGTTCCCGGACAAGCGTGGTCTGGCATCGGGCTTTACGGCTGCCGGCTATGGCCTCGGCGTTCTGCCTTTCCTGCCGCTGATTAGCAACACGCTGAAAACAACGGGCGTAGGCGCTGCATTTGCCTACACTGGCTTGATCACCGGTGTGCTGTTGATCGTTATCGCGATATTCATCAAGTTCCCGGGCCAACAACGAGGCGTCAAACAAGCCGCTAAAGTCGTTACCGAAAAAGACTTCACTTCGGCTCAAATGCTGAAGACACCACAATTCTGGATTCTGTGGGC
>JAIZVZ010000038.1 GCA_021768485.1 Oxalobacteraceae bacterium
CGTCTACCAGGATTTGCCGGAAGCCGCTTTCAAGGCGGCCCTGCTTGGTGCCGGCCTGCCCGAGGCGATCGCCGCCCTGGGCCGCGCCGGTATCGGATTCGGCCAGCAGGGCGGCGATCGCCTCGGGCAGGCCGGCACCAAGCAGGGCCGCCTTGAAAGCGGCTTCCGGCAAATCCTGGTAGACGACATCCTTGTCGGCTTGGCGCCCGATTTCGGCGGCAAATTCGGCCAGGGTATAGGCCTCGTCGCCGGCCAGCTCATAGATTTTTCCGGCCTGCCCGGTGGCGGTCAGCACGGCGGCCGCGGCGGCGGCGTAATCGGCGCGCGCGGCCGAGGCAATCCGTCCGGCGCCGGCGCTGCCGATGAATACGCCGTGCTGCAAGGCCGGCGCCACGCTGGCCAGGTAATTTTCCGTATACCAGCCATTGCGCAGCAAGACATGGGCCAGGCCAGAGGCTTTCAGCAAGGCTTCGGTTTCGCGGTGCTCGGCGGCCAGGCCCAGCGGCGAGCTATCGGCATGCAGCACGCTGGTGTAGGCTAGCAGGCCGACGCCGGCGGTCTTGGCGGCGGCGATGACATTGCCGTGCTGGAGCGTGCGCTGGCCGAGCTGGTTCGACGAAATCAAGAGCAGGCGGTCGGCGCCCTTGAAGGCTTCTTCGAGCGTGGCCGGCTTGGTGTAGTCGGCGTGCCGGACCTGCACCCCGCGCGCGGCCAGTTCGGCCAGCGCGGCCGGATTGCGCACGGCAGCCACGATTTCGGCCGCCGGCACTTTTTTCAACAATTCTTCAATAACCAGGCGGCCCAGTTGGCCCGATGCACCTGTAACGACAATCATGATGGAACTCCTGTATTTGCATGGAAAGAGCTGGCATAATATCGGTTAAACTAACTTTACGTAAGTACGCACATAAAGGTAAGTGATAATGCAGAAAAATATCAAAGATGCCGGCCACGGCGCCATCGCAGCTGAACAGGAGGCAAGCCAGGGCCTGGCCGCCAAAATGCTCAGAGGCGATCTTTTTGCGGAAAAATGTCCATCGCGCGATGTGCTCAAACACGTCACCAGCCGCTGGGGAGTATTGGTGCTGGTGGCCTTGTTGGGCGGTACGCACCGCTTCAGCCAATTGCGGCGCAAGATCAACGGTATCAGCGAGCGGATGCTGGCCCAGACTCTGCAATGGCTGGAGGCCGATGGTTTTGTGCTGCGCAAGTCTTATCCGGTCGTGCCGCCGCACGTCGAATACAGCCTGACGCCGTCAGGGACCGAGGTCGGCTTGCAGGTGCAGGGCCTGGCCGACTGGATCGAAGGCAATTTGCCCTCGATTCTGGCGGCGCAGCGGCGCATCGATGCGAACGCGGCCCGCGGCGCATAGGTCTCAAACAGCGGTTTTTTGATGTGCTTTCTTAAGGAAACGGGACCTTGAGCCAAGGCTGTGACGGCGGTGCCGGGCTGTAGGGCAGGCCCGGACCGGCAAGAGCGTGCACAAAAGAGCGCACAGAAGAGGAGCGGGCAAGGGTGGCCGCCGGCGACCGCCCGGCTTCAGGGCCGGCTGCGCAGTTGCTGCGCGGCGTCGAGCAGCATTTTTTCGGTGGTATCCCAATCGATGCAGCCATCGGTGATCGAGCAGCCATATTTGAGCTGCGACAGGTCTTGCGGGATCGGCTGATTGCCGCCGACGAGATTCGATTCGATCATCACCCCGACCAGCGAGCGATTGCCGTGCAAGATCTGGCTGACGACATCGGCCATGACGAGCGGCTGCAATTCTGGATTCTTGTAGCTGTTGGCGTGCGAACAGTCGACCACCAGATTGGCCGGCAGCTTGGCGCGCTGCAAAGCCTGTTCGGCGATGGCAACCGAGACCGAATCGTAATTGGGGCGGTTGCCGCCGCCGCGCAGGACGACGTGGCCGTAGGCATTGCCGCGCGTGCGGACGATGGCGACATTGCCGTGTTCGTTAATCCCCAAAAAAGAATGCGGATGGGCCACCGACAGCACGGCATTGACGGCAATGCCGATATCGCCATCGGTACCGTTCTTGAACCCGACCGGAGTCGACAGGCCGGACGACATTTCGCGGTGCGTCTGCGATTCGGTGGTGCGGGCGCCGATCGCGGTCCAGGCGATCAGGTCGCCGAGATATTGCGGCGAGATCGGATCGAGCGCTTCGGTGGCGGTCGGCAGACCGAGTTCGCAGACGTCGAGCAGGAAGCGGCGCGCCTTGTGCATGCCGACGTCGACCCGGAACGAGTCGTCGAGGTCAGGATCGTTGATGTAGCCTTTCCAGCCGGTCGTGGTGCGCGGTTTTTCGAAATACACGCGCATTACCAGCAGCATGGTGTCGGCCACTTTTTCTTGCAGCGCCCTCAGGCGCCGTGCATAGTCGAGGCCGGCGACGGGATCGTGGATCGAACAGGGACCGACCACGACGAACAGGCGTTTGTCGCTGCGGTCGAGGATGTTGCGCAACGCTTCCCGGCCCTGCATGACGCAGGCGAAGGCGGCTTCCGACAGCGGCAGGCTGAGATGCAGTTGCTCCGGCGACGGCATGGCCGCGAAGGACGTGATGTTGACGTTTTCGATGTCGGGAATGATCATGGTATTCATCTGAGGGATTTGCCGGGCAAGGTGCCGCTGGCATAAATAAGCGGCAAGTTTAACGCCAAATGCCCGGGCCTGCCCGGAAAAGCCGGGATTGCTTCGCAAATGCCTGCAATCGGGCGACTGGCGGCCATGGCCGGCCCGGAATGGACAGATGAGGGTTAAATGAGCGCTAAGTGCTTATCAAGTGCTTAGCAAGTGCTTATCAAGTGCTTAGCAAGTGCTTAGCCAGTGATTAAGCAGGTGATTACTAAGTGATCGCTAATGCCGTACCGGATTTTAGCAACCGCTTTCGTCCGTCATGGCGCGCATCAGCGCAATCCAGTTGTCGCTGTCCATGCCGGCAAAATAACGTGTTTCGATCAGCGTTAACAATGCCTGACGCACTTCTTGCGAGCTTAGCAGCAGCTGCTCTTCGGTAGCGGGCGAGGAGACCGTCCATGCGCCTTCATTTTCGGTGCATCGATAATAACCGGTGTCGATGGCGTGCTCGACGGCTTTGTACAGGGCATAAATATCTTCGTGGTCGTCCGAATCGACTGCCGCGAACCATGCTGGGTAATCTAGGGTAAGTGCCATATGTCTCTTTCTTGTAAAAGCGTACTTTACAAGTTTTTGCTGCAATATTGCACCCCTTCGGCAGAAAAATTATCTTGCTGGATTGTTATTTTCCTTCTTCTTTATGTTTTTCTTGTTCGGTTTTCCCCGGCTGCCTGTCAGCGGCCGGCCTGGCTCTGTCTTCTTCATGCACCGCTGGCTTGGGCTGTGCGCCGCCCTGTCTGAGAGGCAGCGGCGGCACTAGCGGCACTGCATGGCGTTCAGTCCTTTCTTCAATTTTCGCCGGGCTGGCAGGCACTGGCGGCATGGCCTCGGCTTTTGGCGGGTGAGGCGCAGCCGGCGGGACCATGGGCATGACATGTGGCGTCGGCTGCGCATTGTTCGACTGCGCCGCCGGCCTTGCCTCATTTCTGTCGGCGCGGCGCGTGTGCGGCGCCGGTGCATTGCCCTGCATGCCGGGCGCGCCGTCAACGGCTGTCTGCCGACGATGTTCGCCGGTATGCGATTGCTGCGGAGCCTGGCTTGCCGCCGGCGGCGCAGTCAGTACGCGCGGCGCCTCATTGGCCCGCCCCGCTGGCGCAGCGCCGGCATGTGCTTGTCCTGCGATCGGCGCCGGCCTCGCCTCAGGCGGCTGAACATGCTGTTGCGACGGCCTTTTGTCGGCAAGCGGCCGCTGCAGCGAGGGCGGCGCCTGGGCGCGCACGTTCTGGGTCGGCGGCAGTGCCGGTAGCGGGCGGCCCGCGAGGAAAGGCGGCAGCGCGGTTGCCGATGCCGGCGGCGGCGCCGCTGTTCTGACCAGTGGCGTCTGCGCTGCAGCCAGGTGAGCGCGCGCCGGCACTGTGACATTGAGCGGCCGGCCGTTGGCCGTGGCGCTGGCCGGGGCCACAATGGTCAGCGTGCCGATATTGTTGACGATATTGTTGTTGCCCGTGATACGCATGCCTTCGCGGATGATGGGCGGCGCGCCGGTGACGACGGCCGGCGCCGTGCCCAGCGGTGCCGGCACGATCAAACCGCGATGCGAACCTGGCGGCGGCGGCACGAACACGCCTTCGGGGCCGCGCGGGCGGGCGCCGATCAGGACGCCGGCGGCGATGATGGCCAGCGCGATATCGGCATTGCGCGGCGGGGCCACGAAGTTGCTGTCGGCGGCGCACCAGTAACCGTCGATAAAGACGACCGTATTGCCGCGATGTTCGTAATATGGATTTTGCCAGCGATAGCCATGGCGCGGCGGCCGTGCCCAGCGCCCATGCGCCCAGACCCAGTCGCCGCGCCAGACCCAATAGCCGCCGGTCCAGACCGCATCGTCGGCGGGCGGCGGTGGAATGTCTTCGACCAGCATTGGCGGCGGCGCCCACTCGACCCTGACCGGCGGCGGCTCTTCCAGCGGCGGCTCGACATAGACGCTGACCACGCGCTGCGCCGGCGCTTCTTCGGAATATGCCGGCTCTTGCTGCGGATTTTGCGCCCGATAGTCTTGCCCTGCGTGTGAACGCGCACCGGACCTTGCCGGCGCGTTCGCCATCGCCGCTTGCGAGCTGTCGGCTGTCGGCGCCGCATTTTGCGCGATGTTTTGTTGAGCGCTTTGCTGGGCGTTATCAGTGGCCTGTCTTTGGCCGCAGGAAGCCAGCAGCAGCGCGCTACAAATCATAATTTTCTTCACGATGCTTCCCGGTGGGCGCCACAAGGGGCCGGCCGCAGCACGGCGCGCGGCAGGAAACCGGCCTTTGCATGAAATACAAGACGGATTCGGCATAGAATCGATTGAAGCATGGCCGCTTGGCCTGTTCTGTACGGTGGCGTACAGTGAGCATCGCAGGCCGGACGCTATTGTTGTAAGTCCGCCTTGTTGTGTTGCTGCGCGACATCGAAGGATGTTTGCCAAGAAGGGGTGTTTCTTACGGGGAAATTCGCTGCGAAACGAATGTTTTATATGGGGCAGGGCATACTGTTGCCGTGCGCCGATTGCGTACCACGCCCTCGATTCAATCAATGTGGATAAAGGAGCTTATATGAATAAAATAAATGGCAAGCAAGCTTGCCAGCAAGCTATCCGTCTGATCGAGACGCAGTTGCAAGTGCTGCCTCTCGTGGTGGTCGCCATCGTCGAGCCGGCCGCCGGCGATGGCGCGGCGGCGCCGCTAGCGCTGTCCAGAAAAGGCCTGGCGCCCGATGCCGGTACGCGGCCGCCGATCGCTCTCGATCTGGCCGCCGCCACGCAAGAGCTGAACAGCCGTCCGCATGCCAGAAGCGAGGCGCAGCGCATCGTGATCGGCAATATGCTGCTGGCGGTCGATGCGTTTCTGAAAGTGCACGACATCGCATCGTCGCGCACGCCGGCGATTCAATTTCTCGGCCATGTATGCGAAGCCATCGTCAACGACAATGTCCTGGCGATCGACCCCGGCCATATTCCGGCGGCCGCATTCGACGGTCTGGTGATTGACGAGACGCTGAATGGCACTTTATTGTTTGGCGATGGCGTGCGCGCGGGCCTCATGGAGTTCGGCGATGCGGTGGCTTTGCTGGAATGGATTGCCCGTCATTTGCGCGGCGAAAAAAAGCTCGTGACTGGCGGCGATGCCGGCTGATAATCGGGGCCGCCGGCCGCATCAGGCGAGCGCAGCCGGTCGGCAAGGTGTGCGGGACGCCTGTCTGACGGCATTGCGCTTACCGCCCCAGACCGGTCCTGTGTAAAATGAAATCGGCAATGGCGGCCGGCTGCTCGAGGTCCAGCCACGGCAAGGTCAGGCCGGCCGGCGCCGTATCGCCGGCGACGGCGACGATTTGCGGATCGTCCGGCCACAGCGGCGGTTTGCCGAGCACCGTGCGATGGATTTCAAGCTTGTCGTGGGCATGCGACTTGAAGCCTTCGATCAGCAGCAGATCGACCGGCGTCACGCGCGCGATCAGGTCGTCGACCGACGGTTCGGGCTCGTCGCGCAATTCATGCATCAAGACCCAGCGCGTGCCGGAGGCGATCAAGACTTCGGAGGCGCCGGCTTCACGGTGGCGGTAGGAATCCTTGCCCGGGCGGTCGATATCGAAATTATGATGGCCATGCTTGATGGTCGAGACCCGCAAGCCGCGTGCGCTGAGCAAGGGGATCAGCCGCACCAGCAAGGTGGTTTTGCCGGCGCCGCTATAACCGGCCAGTCCGAATACCTTCATGACGCCATTTCCTCACATGGTTTTCGCGCGTGCCGCAGGGGCGGCACGCGCCGCCGCTCAGGCCGCTGCCGAGCCGGCCGGATCGGCGGCCTGCCGTTCGCCGAGCGCGATATCGACCATCAGTTCGCTGGCCAGGGTGCCGAGTTCCTGACGCAGCTCCTCGACCGATATCTCGGCCGGTACCAGCAAATGGGCGCCGATCTTGAAAATCTGCTTGCCGGTGACGCCGCCGCGCACGATTTCGGTATGGATGTTTTCGATGCTCACGCCGCGTTCGGCCAGAATCCTGGTCAGGCCGCTGACGATGCCGCGGCGGTCGTCGCCCACCAGTTCGAGCTCGACTCCGCGCAGCGCGTTCGGTAGGCTGGTGTCGTCGCTTTTGGCGACCACGACCTGCAGGCCGCTCGAGGCCAGCGTGCGCAAGGCGGTCGCCAGGCCGTCGGCATTGGCGCGCGGCACTTCAAAATGGACCATGCCGGCAAATTGCCCGGCCAGCCTGGCCATGCGGCTGGCTGCCCAGTTGGCGCCGAACAGCTGCGCCTGCTCGGACAAGGCGCTGACGATGCCGTGCCGATCGGCGCCGACGATGGAGACGACCAGCGAGGTGGTGTTGGTCGCCACTTCTTCGGTCAGCACGACCGATTTGCGAATCATCGGCGCCCGCGTGGCAAAGCGCTGGTCTTGCTGGAAGGCCGGCAGATGGCCTTCCAGGCGCGCGTAATGCACGACCTTGGTCAGCAGCGCCAGGCCGATCGGCGCCAGCGCCCGTTCCCACAATTCGCGCGCCGATTCGCCTTTTTCGACAAAACACCAGTCCTGGGCGGCAATCGCGCCGGCATCCCAGCCGTCAGCGAGGTGATAAATCGAACCGCCAGCGATCGGGTCGCCTTCCAGAATCGTCCATTCGACGGCGGCGATGCCGCGATGGCGCGGCAATAAGGAAGGGTGATAGCCGATGCCGCCCAGGCGCGAACGGGCCAGCGCTTCGTCGCTGACGCGCGCATGCGTGTGCGCGGCCAGGATCAGGTCGGTGCCTTCGGCAATCGCCTGTTCCGGCACGAAGCGCGGATTTTCGAGGATGTGCAGCGGCACCCCGGCTGCCTGCGCGGCCACGGCCAGCCGGTCATCGATGGCGGGCGCGGTTACGCTGGTAAATTCGATACCTTCTTCTTTGCGCAGTGTTTCGAACACTTGGGCGCCGAATGCGCGCGAACCGACCAGGGCCAATTTCAGTTTCATGTAGAGCTTCCTTCATCGATGGTTCAAGCTGCGGGAGGGCGTGCTGCCGCATCTGGCGGCCAGCCTTGCATGCTTTTGTCTTTAATTCTTTATCGCAAGTTTGCCTTGCGTCGCGCTGAAGGATACCAGAAATGATAGTCGCTGACGACCGCCGCCCGGCGCCCGGCAAGGCGCCGCCCGGCCCATATCGGGCCGAGCGCGTGAGGTGCCCGCTGGCGATTTTTCCCGCGTTCTGATATCGACACAGGATATATTGCCTTTATTTATCTAAATATTGATGTAAATCACAAGTTCTGCGGAAACACGGCTTACTCTAGGCTTTGTTGCATACTCGGACAAGGGGATGGACATCATGGATCTGAACGAGGCGATTCTGGGGCGTCGTGCCGTGCGTCAATATACAGCGCAGGCGGTCGATGACAAGACGATTGGCGCGCTGATCGATGCCGCCATTCAGGCGCCCAGCGCGGTCAACCAGCAGTCGTGGAAATTTACGGTCTTGCGCGATCAGGCGCTGCTCGACCGTCTGTCGCGCCAGGCCAAAGCGCATCTGCTGGCGACCATGGATGGCGGGCCGCATCGCGAGCATTTCAATTCGATGCTCAAGGATGAGGATTTCCATATTTTTTATCATGCGCCGGTACTGATCCTGATTTCGACGGCCGACGAAGGCCCGTGGGTAGTCGAGGATTGCGCCCTGGCGGCTGAAAACATGATGCTGGCCGCGCATGCCCTCGGGCTGGGCAGTTGCTGGATCGGTTTTGCGCAAGATTATCTCAATACCGCCGAGGGCAAGCAGTTATTGGGATTGCCGGCCACCGGCGTCAGCGTGGCGCCGATCATCGTCGGCCACCCGAAAGCGCCGACGCCGCCCGTGCCGCGCAAGAGTGCCGACATACGCTGGATCGGTTGACGGCAGGGGGGGCGACAGCGCCGGCTATTTGCCCGCCGGCTTTTTGTAGATGCCCGCTTCCAGCACGACGTCGTCGAAGCGCACGAGGTAGGTGCTTTTCGGCTCGAGCTTGCCGCTGACCGGATTTTCGTAGAGATAGTCGACCCAGCCTTTGCCCTGTTTGCGGGCCATGATGATGATTTCGCTCCGGTACAGCTTGCCGTTGGCGTCGCCGACGTCGAGCAGATTCTTGCCGACGAGGGATGGCTTGATCGGATGCGCGAGCAGCATGCCGGTGTTAATGTCGCGCATCGACAGATACAGCGAACCGTGGACGAAGTCGGGCGACCTGGCCTTGATTTTTTTGATCAGCGCGTCCTTGCCGTGGGCCTTCATGTACGCCGCACCGTGCTCGACCATGGCCACCGCGTCCTTGGCGCCCGGTTGGGCGGCGCTTATCGTGGAGTTGGCTGCGGTAGCGGCTGCGGCGAGCATCGTCATGCCGAGCAGGCCGCCAGTCAGTAAGCGTTTCATGGAGTCGTCCTCAGATTGATTTCAAGGAAAGGAACAGGCCGCCGACGAATACGGGCGCTAATGAATGTGCAATGTACGCGGCGTCAATTTGAGCGTCAAGCAGCATTTTTACGATTTGGAAATTTCAGCGAAAGCGCTGTTGCATCGGCAATACTTCATTGCCTGGGCTTAAGGGCTGAGCTCAGGCGGTGCGAAAAAAGCTGAACCGAAGGTTACCAACGTTGCAATGCCGGCTGTCCGCGCTGCGGGAGGAGGCCGTGGCCGTCTCCCGCAGCGCCTCGATCATGCCGGCCGGCCAGCCATCGGCGACGACGGCGAAGCGGCAAAGCGTTTTGGAATGCGGCCGGCCAAAAAGGCTTCGCGCCCGGCCTCGACCGCCAGACGCATGGCGCGCGCCATGCGCACCGGGTCCTGGGCGCCGGCAATCGCGGTATTCATCAAGATGCCGTCGCAACCGAGTTCCATGGCAATGGCGGCATCGGAGGCGGTGCCGACGCCGGCATCGACCAGCACCGGCACGCTGGCTTGCTCGATGATCAGCGACAGATTCCAGGGATTCAAGATGCCCATGCCGGAACCGATCAGCGAGGCCAGCGGCATGACGGCCACGCAGCCGATTTCTTCGAGCAGTTTGGCCTGGATCGGATCGTCGCTGCAATACACCATGACGTCAAAACCGTCGCGCACCAGCGCTTCGGCCGCGATCAGGGTTTCCGGCATGTGCGGGAATAGCGTTTTTTCGTTGCCCAGCACTTCGAGCTTGACCAGTTTGTGGCCGTTCAGCAGTTCGCGCGCCAGTTGCAGCGTGTAGATGGCGTCCTTGGCCGTATAGCAGCCGGCGGTGTTGGGCAGGATTGTGTATTGCGACGGCGGCAGGACGTCGAGCAGACTCGGGGTATTCGGGTCCTGGCCGATGTTGACGCGGCGGATCGCCACGGTGATGATTTCGGCGCCGGCGGCATCGGTCGCTTCGCGCGTCTGTTGCAGGTCGCGGTATTTGCCGCTGCCGACCAGCAGGCGCGAATTGTAGCTTTTGCCGGCAATGGTCAACATGCCGTCTTTGGTATTTTGTGACATTGTGTTTCTCCAGGTTGGCGGCGGACCGGATCGGTCCAAGCAATCAGGTGCCGCGAGATATTACAAAATAGTGCGTGCAAAATAGTGCGTGCAAAACAATGTGCCGGACGTGCCCGGCGCGTGGCCGATCTTTATCGAAAAATCAACCGCCGCCGATCGCGCGTACGATCTCGACCTTGTCCTGTGCCTGCAGGCTGCGCTGGCCCCACTGCTGGCGCGGCACCACGCTGCGGTTGACTGCCAGCGCCAGCGATTGCTGCGTCAGCGCCAGCGCTTCGATCAAATCCTGCAAGGTGGCGCCTGGCGCCAACTGGTGCGGTTCGCCGTTTAATTCGATTTCCATTACTGCGGTCTCCTGATCCTGCCTCGTGTTGATGGATTGCTTTAGATTGACTGACTAGACTGATTATTATCCTAATTGACTGCCGGGTTTTCCCATGCCGGCCGCGGCCGCACCATTGCCGCGCCGCGCGGTTCGGCATTGAATGTGCGCCGGTTCGCCTCGGTTCGCCGAGCTCGCGGGCGTCAGGCAGGACCGTCATCTGGCGCCGATTGTGTCTGGACCAGGTGGCTGTGTCATTGACCTTGGCGGGGTTTGCGCGGAATGGCAGCGCGGCACGCATGGGATTGCCACGCGCATTATACCGCAGCGCCCTGGCGATTTCGGCGCGCGGGCAGCCTGCCTGCCGCCAGTCTGCCTAGTGTTTCATCGCCGGCGCGCTGCTCGGCAGAGGGCTGTTTTTTGTGTGCGGCATGCCGGTAAAGGCAAAGTCGACCTCGGGCCGGCGGCCCGAAACGATGTCGGCGATGGCGCGGCCGGAACCGCAGCCCATGGTCCAGCCGAGGGTGCCGTGGCCGGTATTCAAAAACAGATTGCTCAGGCGGGTCTTGCCGACATAGGGCACGTTCGACGGTGTCAGCGGGCGCAGGCCGGTCCAGTAGACGGGGTTGGAATAGTCGCAGGCGTCCGGAAACAGTTCGCGCGTGCGGCGCGTCAGCGCTTCGCAGCGCGCCGTGTTCAGTTCGCGCGAATAGCCGTTCAGCTCGCAGGTGCCGGCCACCCGCAGCTGATTGCCCAGGCGCGCGAACACGAGCTTGTAGCCATCGTCGATCATCGAGACCGTCGGCGCCAGTTCGGGTTTGAGGATAGGGTAGGTCGCCGAATAGCCCTTGCCCGGATAAATCATCAGATTGATGCCCAGAGGCTTGAGCAATTCGACTGAAAAGCTGCCCAGTGCGACCACGAAGGCATCGGCCCGCAATACCTGGTGGTAGCCGTCGGCATCGATGACCTCGACCCCGCTGACCTTGGCGGCGGCTCCCGTGCCCTCGGTCAGCAGCCGGGTAATCGAGGTGCTGAAGCGGAAATCGACGCCGGCCGCCCTGGCGCGCTCGGCCAGCCCGGCCGTAAAGCGGTGGACGTCGCCCGATTCGTCGGTCTCGGTGTAATGACCGCCGACGATTTTATGGCGGATATCGGCCAGCGCCGGTTCGATCGCCACCACGCGCTCGGCGTCGATCGATTGACGCGGACAGCCGAGGGCGCGCATGCGGGCGCTGACCGGCACCGAACTGTCGAATTCTTTTTGATCGGTATAAAAATGCAGGATGCCGCGCGTCAGGCAATCGTAGGCGATCTCGGTTTCCTGGCGCACCGTCTGCAGGGTTTGCCGGCTATATTCTGCCATGGCAACAATTTGCCGCATATTGCGCGCCGAGCGCGCGGCCGTGCACTCGCGCAAAAAGCGCAGCGCCCATTGCCATTGCAGCAATTCGGGGCGGAAGCGGTAGAGTAGCGGGGCATCTTCCTGACCCAGCCATTTGAGGATTTTCAGCGGTGCGGTCGGGTTGGCCCATGGCTCGGCATGCGAGACGGAAATCTGGCAGCCGTTGGCCATGCTGGTTTCCTGGGCGGCGCCGGTCTGGCGTTCGATCACTGTCACGTCGTGGCCTGCCTTGCTTAAAAACCAGGCAGAAGCGGTGCCGATAATGCCTGAACCGAGGACGATGACTTTCATGATGCGTGTGCTCCACTCACTGATCAAGTCTTCGATTGTACAACAAGAATACCTGGCTTTCGCCCGTCAGCGGTGCATTGGCCGCGATTTGCCGGCTATGGATGAGGAAATATATTACGCTAAAGAATGTTAATGATTTGCCTTGCCGCAACAATAGCCATGACAATTATTATTCTCATATGGCGGCACCGGGGCCTTGAAGCCGGCCTTGTGCGGGATCCCGCGGCCACTATACTTTAGAAGATCGCTTATGAAGATCGAAAGGCGGCGTTGCCGCCTGCCGGCGCCGGACGGCAGTACCGAGGCGCGCCCCAAATGTCGATATGAAATATTTTATATTCAGCAAGACGATCTTGTTCCGATTGCATATTCGTTTTCATCGGATACGATTTACAGGAGACAATCATGACAGATTCACAGGTGAAGCCCATTCCTGCGGGCATGCATTCAGTCACGCCGCATCTGGTGTGCGCCAACGCCGCCGAGGCGATCGCGTTTTATAAAAATGCTTTCGGCGCGGTCGAACTGAGCCGCCTGCCCGCCGCCGACGGCAAACTCATGCATGCGATGATCAGAATCGGCGATTCGGTCGTCATGCTCGGCGATGAATGTCCCGAATGGCAGGTGCTCGGGCCGAAAGCCCTGGGCGGGACGGCGGTCACCTTGCATATTTATGTCGAGGATGTCGATGCCGCCTTCCAGCGTGCGCTCGATGCCGGCGCCGCGGCCACGATGGCGCTGGAAGACATGTTCTGGGGCGACCGCTACGGCGTGGTCGAAGATCCGTATGGCCATAAATGGTCGTTGGCCACGCATCAGCGCGATGTCAGTATGGATGAAATGCAAGCGGCGATGCAACAGCAGTTTGCACGGCACGGGGAGCTGGCCGGGCAGCCACCGCCCTCATCGACGAGGCAACAGCCGGCCGCCCATTAACGGCGCGCCCAGTCGGCGAGCGCGGTGCGCAGCCTGGCGATGACGGTTGTCCAGTCGCCGTCGAGGTCTTGCCGAAACAGGCGCATGCTGTCGGCATACCATGGCGTATCGCTGCGCTTGCTCATCCAGCGCCAGTCGGTGCGATAGGCCGGCAGCAAGACCCAGCACGGCGTGCCGAGGGCGCCGCTCAGGTGGACGATGGCGGTGTCGACGCTGATCACGAGGTCGAGCTGGGCAATCACGGCGGCGGTGTCGGCAAAGTCGCCGAAACTGTCGCCGAGCGTCAGCAGATCGAATGGCTCGCGCAGCGCGGGCGGCAGTTGGCTATCGCCTTTTTGCAAGCTGACAAAACGCAGGCCGGCCACGCTGGCCAGCGGCGTCAAAGGCGCCAGCGAGGCCAGCGAGCGTTCGCCGTCGTTTTCGAAATGGCGGTTGCCCTGCCATGCCAGGCCGACCCGCAGGCCCGGCGGGCCGAGGCGCGGCGCCCAGTGACTGAGGTCTTCGCGGGCGGCGCGCAGATAGGGAATCGAGCGCGGAATGGTCGGCAATTCGGTTTTGCAGTGCAAAGGCAGACTCAGCGGCAAGGTCCAGAAATCCCAGCCGGCGGTCGGCGCCGCCGCATTGTGCGGATACACGGCATCGATGCCGGGCAGCGTCGCAAACAGCCGGGCCAGGGCCGGATCGCAGAGGATGGCGACCTGAGCGGCGCCCCTCGCCTTGAGTTCGCTGGCATAGCGGCAAAATTGGATCATGTCGCCATGCCCGCCTTCGAATCCGATAATTATTTTCTTTCCGGAAATATCTTCGCCATGCCAGCGCGGGCATGAAAAATAGCGCAACAGCGGCGCGTACGTTAGGCGCGCGTCCAGACACGACCACCCCTCCCGCAAGCGCCCCTGGCGCAACAGGATATAGGCGAGATTGAAGCTTGCCTTATGGAAGCCGGGATCGAGCGCCAGCGCCGTGCGATAGCATTGTTCGGCCTCGGCTTCACGCTGCAGGCAGGCGAGCAGCACGCCGAGATTGGACCAGGCCGCGGGCGACTGTGGCGCCATTTGCAATGCCTGGCGCAACAGCGATTCGGCCTCCTCGAATTTTTTTTCCTTGAGTAACAAGACGCCGAGGTTCAGATACACTTGCGCGCCTTCCGGCCCGTCTTCCGGCCATAATGCGATAGCTTGCCGGTAGCAGGCTTGGGCCTGTTCGAGTGCGCCATCGCGCTCGTGCAGCAGGCCGAGGTTGGCGAGCGCCTGGGCAAAATCGGGTGCCAGTGCAATCGCCTGGCGAAAGCAGTGCCGGGCGGCGGCTGCATCGCCCGCGGCCATGTGCTGGTTTCCTTCAAAAAACAGATTTTCGGCGGCGGCAGGAATGGCGGGCATGCTGTGTTCGTGCAAGGGCAATACGCCCAAGTGTAAGTCATGGCCGCACTTTGCGGCATGTCATGTGAAAAATGTTGAAATTTAACAATTCCACACGCTCTGCACAAATCGGCTTGCGCGCTGAAAGGATGAGCAAAAGCATCACTATTTTAATTGTGATGCTCCTGCAGAACGGCTAGTATTGACCATATGCAGATACCTACAGTCAGATCTATTGCGCATCAAAAGCGACGTGAATGGTTGCTGCTGTTGGCTGTCATGCTGGCAATGGCTTGCATTCTTGTATTTTCGTATTTAAATGAAGTGGAAGCGCACCGGGCTACCGAGAGCGACCGCCTGCGGGTGCTGGCCAATGTCATCGCCACCAATGTCGAGACCAATCTGCAGGCCACCGATCTGGCGCTGGAAGGCGTGATCCGCGATTTCCTGCCGGGGCCGCACGGCATGGACCGCAGCGACGACGTCAACCGCCGCCTCAGTGCGCTGGAATCGGCCATGCCGGGCGTGCGGGCCATCGTGGTACTCGATGCGCATGGCACGATTGTCGCCGCCTCCAAGCGCAACTTGCTCGGTACCGATCTCAGCGGCCGCGAATACTTCAAGCGCGCGCGCGCCAATCCTGACAGCAAGACGTTTTATATTTCGGCGCCGTTTCAATCGCTCAAGAAAGAGCCTGATCTGGTGATTACCGCTTCGCGCATGGTGGTCGGCCCGGCGGGCCAGTTTAACGGCCTGGTGGTGGCGGCCATCGACCGCGCCTATTTTGCCAGCATCCTGGCGCCGGTCATGTACGCGCCCGATGTCTGGGCATACGTGGTGCATGGCGATGGCCGGCAACTGCTCAATTTCCCCGAAAACGGCCGCAGCGACGGCGTCGACCTGAATCGGCCCGGCACGCTGTTCAGCCGCCATCTCCAGAGCGGCAAGACGGCCAGCGTGATCAGCGGCCCGGTCTACACGACCAAGGAGCAGCGCATGATGGCGCTGCGCACGGTGCAGCCGGCGGCGCTGCACATGGACCGGCCCATCGTCATCGGGCTCAGCCGCAGCTCGGCGGCGATGGCGCTGCCTTTGCAAAGCAAGGGGCTGACAACCTTGCTGTCCTTCGTATTGCTGGGCATATTGGGCAGTTGCGCACTGTATTGGATGCAATCGCGGCGCACGTATATCGAGGCGCTCGGCGCCGATCTGGAGCAGAAAAAACAGGAGGCCGAGGAGCGGATCAAATACGATTTCGCGCTGCGCGAGAGTGAGGCGCGCTTTCGTACGCTGATCGAAGACGCGCCGCTGGCGATTGCCATTTTGCGTCGCGGGCATTTCGAATACACCAATCCGCGCTACCGGGCGCTGCATGGCTATGGCGTTGCCGACGACTTGAACGGCATGCCGTGGAATGCCATGCTGGCCCCGCAATCGCGCGCCGCGCTCGGTCCGCAGCAAGCCCTGATCGACGTCGATTCGCCGATCGAGCAGATGTTCGAGGCGCTTGGACTGGGCAAGGACGGCGCGCTGGTGCCGGTATTTAAGACCACCACCCGGGTCGAGCTGGCCGATGGTCCGGCCACCCTGATTTTTGCGCAGGATATCTCGGCCCAGAAACATGCGGAGTCGGCCTTGCTGCAGGCGCGCGACGCCGCCGAGGCTGCCAACCGCAGCAAGGCCGATTTTCTGGCCAATATGAGCCATGAAATCCGGTCGCCGCTCAATGCCATTCTCGGCCTGGCCTATCTGCTCGAACAGGCACGGCTGGAGACCGATGCGCGCAATATGGTGCACAAGATCCGCGCTTCCGGCCGCACCTTGCTCGGCATCATCAACGACGTCCTCGACGTGTCGAAAATCGAAGCCGGCCACATGGTGCTGGAGCAGGCGCCGTTTCGCCTGAGCGATGTGATCGACAGCGTGGCGGCGGCGATGGGCGTGGCCGCCGGCGACAAGGACATCGACCTGATCATCCAGCCGCCGCCTGCCGAAATTTCGTATGTGATGGGCGATGCGCTGCGTCTTGAGCAGGTGCTGGTCAACCTGATCAGCAATGCCGTCAAATTTACGCAGCAAGGCAAGGTCGAATTGCGGGTCGAGGTGGCGAGCCGCGACGAGCACAAGGTGGTACTGCGCTTTTGCGTGGACGATACCGGCATCGGCATCGCGCCCGCGCATCAGGGCGAAGTCTTTTCGGCCTTCATGCAGGCCGACAGTTCGACCACGCGGCGCTTCGGCGGCACCGGCCTGGGGCTGGCGATCTGCCGCCAGCTGGTGGCGCTGATGGGCGGCGAAATCGGCCTCAACAGTACGCTCGGCCAGGGCAGCCAGTTCTGGTTCACGCTGCCGATGCTGCCGATACCGGACAGCGATTTCTCGTCGGCCGAGATGGTGTGCGTCGAGGCCCTGATCGCCGATGACAGTGCGATCGCCCTGCATGCGGCCGGCGCCATTGCGCAGGGCCTGGGCTGGCAGGTCGATGCGGTCGAATCGGGCGAATCGGCGCTTTCGCATGTGCGCGCGCGCAAGGGCGGCAAGCTGCCCAATGTCGTCATCCTCGACTGGAAGATGCCGGGCATGGACGGCCTGGCGACGGCGCGCGCAATCCGCGAATCGGTGCCGGCCGAGGAATGGCCGGTGGTCATTATGGCAACCGCCTATTCGCTGTCCGAACTGTCCAGCCGTGCCGGCGTGGAAATGGTCGATGCCATCCTGACCAAGCCGATCACCGCTTCGGGCCTGTATAACGCCGTGATCGAGGCCCAGCACCGGCGCGCGGCCACGGTCGGCATCCCGCGGGTGTTGCGGCAGACCGCCAGCCATGGCCTCGAAGGCATTCGCGTGCTGATCGTCGACGATAGCGAAATCAATCGCGAAGTGGCACAATTGATTTTGCGCGAGCAGGGGGCGATCGTCGAACTGGCTTTCGACGGCCAGGCTGCGCTCGACTGGCTGCTGGCCCATCCCGACGGCGTCGACCTGGTGTTGATGGATGTGCAAATGCCGGTGATGGATGGCATCGAGGCCACACGCCGCCTGCGGCAACTGCCGCAATTTAAGGACTTGCCGGTGGTGGCCCTGACCGCCGGCGCGTTCAAGTCGCAGCAGGATGCGGCGCGCGCCGCCGGCATGAACGAATTCATCAGCAAGCCGTTCGATGTGCCGTCGACGATTGCGCTGATCCAGCGCCTGTGCCGCCGGTCCGACCTGCAGCGCGGCGCAATGGCAGGCGCCGGCGAAAGAACGGTGGAAGCGGGCGGCGCGCCGGCTCCGGCCTTGCCGGCCGCACCGGCAGCCGATTCGCCAGCCGGTGCGGCGGCGGAGGCCGCGCCGCTCGATTTTGCGCGCGGCATGCAGATATGGTCCGATGAGCATATCTACCGCGACTATCTGCGCCGCTTCATGGACGGCTACCGCAATGCGGCCGAGCTGATCGCGGCCAGCCTGCATGCCGGCGACCGGCAGGCTGCGGCGGCGCTCGTGCATAAACTGGCCGGGGTCGCCGCCAACCTGGCGTTGCTCGGCACGCAGCAGGCGGCCGGCGAAGCGGAGCGCCTGCTCGCTTTCGGCCAGGATGCCATGCCGGCCGTCGAACGTCTGGCCCGGCAACTGGCGTTGGCGGTGGCGGCAATCGAGCGTTTTGCGCCGCCCGAGGCCGATGAGGCCGAAGCCGAGGCCGGCAGCCTCGATATGTCGGCCAGCGGGCAGGCGGCGCGCAAGATGCTGCTCACCAGTCTGATGAAGGCGCTCGATACCGACGATCCGGCGCCGGTCGAGCCGATTCTGGGGGCGCTGGCGTCGCAACTGCATAAAAAAGACCTGGCAGCGATCTGGGCTTGTGTGCGCGGCTTCGATTTCCGCGGCGCCGAAGGCGTCGTCAGGCAGCTTGCCGCGCAAAATAATATTATTTTGGGGGAGTGAACGTGGGTCTTCAAACTATCCTGGTAGTGGACGACGAACCCGGCAATCTGGCCATCATGCGCGACATTCTGGCCGATAGCTATGCCCTGGTATTTGCGCGCAATGGCCGCGAAACGCTGGCCGCGGTCATCAAGCATAGACCGGTCATGGTGTTGCTGGACGTCGGCCTGCCCGATATCAACGGCTACGACCTGTGCCGGCAGATCAAGCAACTCGATCCGAGCGGTGTGATCCAGGTGATTTTTGTGACCGGCTTTACCGATCCTGAACATGAAACGGCCGGCTTCGATGCCGGTGGCGTCGATTATCTGGTCAAGCCGGTCTCGCCGCCGGTGGTCAGGGCGCGTGTGGCGGCCCATCTGTCGATGGTGCGCGCAACCGCGCTCGAGCAAAGCTATCAGGATGCGATCCTGATGCTCGGCCATGCCGGCCACTATAACGATACCGATACCGGCGCCCATATCTGGCGCATGGCCGCTTATGCGGCCGAACTGGCGCGCGGTTGCGGCTGGGAAGAGGCCGATTGCGCGCGCCTGGAGCTGGCGGCGCCGATGCACGACACCGGCAAGATCGGCATCCCGCAAGCCATTTTGCGCAAACCGGGGCCGCTGGACGAGCAGGAATGGGTGATCATGAAAACCCATCCGAAAATCGGCCACGACATCTTGCGCATGAGCGCCGCGCCGGTATTTCAGATGGCGGCCGAGATCGCCCTTTATCACCATGAAAAATGGGATGGCAGCGGCTATCCGCACGCCTTGAAGGGCAAGGAGATACCGGAATCGGCGCGCATCGTTGCGCTGGCCGATGTCTTCGATGCGCTGAGCATGAAGCGTCCTTACAAGGCGCCGTGGCCGTTGCCTGAAGTCATGGATTTCATTCGCGCCGGATCCGGTTCGCATTTTGATCCCGATGTGATGAAAGTATTTGAAAATTCAATCCCGCGCTTGATGGAAATCCACCGGCGATGGGAACGCGTGAGTGATAATTCTGTCCCTGCATCGGCCTTGACGGCCGATTCCGACCTTGGTGCTTGAACTGCTCACAGGAGAATTTCATGACTGCAAAGAAAATCTTGTTTTTGACCGGTGATTTTGCTGAGGATTATGAAACCATGGTGCCTTTCCAGGCTTTGCAGATGGTCGGCCATACCGTGCATGCTGTCTGTCCTGGAAAGAAAAGCGGCGACAAGGTCAAGACTGCCATCCATGATTTCGAGGGCGACCAGACCTATACCGAAAAGCCCGGCCATTTGTTTGCAATCAATGCCGATTTCGAAGCGGTCGAGGTCGGCAACTATGATGGCTTGATGATTGCCGGCGGCCGGGCGCCCGAGTATTTGCGTCTTGAGCCGCGCGTGATCGACATCGTGCGCCAGTTTGCGGCCGCCGGCAAGCCGATCGCCGCCGTCTGCCACGGCGCGCAATTGCTGGCGGCGGCCGACGTCATTCGCGGCAAGACGATCTCGGCCTATCCGGCCTGCGCTCCCGAGGTCAGGCTGGCCGGCGGAAAATATGCCGAGATCGCCGTCGATCAGGCGGTCACCGATGCCAATTTCGTCACGGCGCCGGCCTGGCCGGCACATCCGCACTGGCTGGCGCAATTCTTGAAGTTGCTGGGCACCACGATCACACTGTGAGGCTGCTCATTTCATCGGGCGGCATGCCCGCATTGCCCGACCGTGCCGCCGTACTGTCATTTCCGGGCGAATTTACTTCCACCTCATTTTTTGAAAAGGCGTTCCATTGATTTCTTCTTCCCGCCGGCCTTACCGGATTGGCCTGGCTGCCAATCGCGCGCATCAGGACGCCACAGATTCGGCGCTGGTGCGCCTGTTGCAAGGTGCCAGCAGCGCAATCGAATTGTTAAAGCCGCATTTTGTCGTCGTCGGCCGCACGCTCGACGCCATCCAGGGCCATGGTCTGCTGGCCGATTATCAGGGGCTCGAGCGCTTCCCTTACGGCCGCGACGGCGGCTTGATGCGTTTGGTCTCGCGTGTGGTCGACAGCGATCCGCTGCGTGAACTCGATGCCATCATCTATCTGATCGATCCGGTCGATCCGTCTTCCAATTTTCCTGAAGCGCTGGCGCTCAAGCGCCAGTGCGTCATCCACGGCAAGCCGTTTCTGTCGACGCTGGCCGGGGCCCGCGAATGGTTCGAGCTCGAGGCCATTGCCACGGGCGCCGCGCCCGATCCGGCGCTCGATCCGATTTTCGATCTCGGCCAGGAGTCGATCGCCCTGATCGCCCACGACGCCATGAAAGAGCGCATGCTGGCCCTGGTGGAACAGCATTTCGCGGTGCTCGATCAATTCGCGATGCGCTGCGCCACCGGCACCACGGGCGGCCTGATCAATGAACTGGCGCAAAAAATAAAGGGCCGCGAGGCCGGGCGCAACTGGGTCAAACCGTTTTTGAGCGGGCCGCTCGGCGGCGATGCGCAGATCGCAGAGCTGATCCTGGACCGCCAGTGCCGGCGCGTGCTGTTTCTCGAAGATCCGCATGTGGCACGCCAGCACGAAGCCGATATCCAGCTGCTGGAACGGGCTGCGCGCACGGTCGGCGATTATGCTTCCTGCAGCGCCGATAGCCGTGGCGTCGAGCGTTGGCTAAGCCTGATCGGTCAGCGCGCAGGCTTGGCGGACAAGCATCTGGTCTGATTCGCAGGCAGTTAATCCTTCAGTTAGCCATTCCGCTAATTTCTTATCGGGCCGCGCGACCGGGATCGCCTTCACGCGCGCGATGGCCGGTCCGCACGGCCCCGGCAGCCGGTCGGCCGGCATATCCATGCGATTGATGGCGTTTCGCCAAGACCGATTATCAACAACGAAAACCGCCTGCGTGCCAGACAGGTATAGGCATGTTTTGCCGCACTTACAATTTGTTACAAAGGTTAAGGAGAGCTGCTTTATTCCCGCTCTATTCATGCAATTGGGGCGTGGTTGGCGGCGATATAAATACGCATCGGCCGAAATCGGATCGATGTTATTCATTTATATTTTATATGGGAAGTTCCATGTCTATCTTATCCATCGGCGGATGCGCTTTTTCTCTCGGCTCAATGCTACTTTCAGGAATTTCCCGTGCCGCGTCGCGTGGACATGAAAGCGAGGCTAACCGCGCCGGCGCCAGCGGCGCCGGCAAATTTTCCGGCGCCATCAACGACGCCCTGGGGCAGCTGGGCGTGCTTGCCGGCAGCGCCGGCAACATCGACAACAGCGCCGCCGGCAGCGTTCAGGGCAGCCGCGCCAAGAGTGGCGGCGCCGGCAGTACTGCGGCCGACGCCGGTGTGGCGGCGCCAGATGCGCAATTGGCGCTCAGTACCTTCACACAAAATCTGTTGGCGGCGCTGCAGGCCCAGCGCAGTCAGCGCAATACGGCGGCCGCCGCCGGTCCGGACGCCGCTGCCGTCGGCGCCGTCGATGCCGGCAGCAGCGTGTCGCCGGCCGCCGGCCATGCACAGCATGCCGGCGCCAGCAAACTCGACAACGATTTGCCGCGCCTGCTTCAACAGTTGGCCTCGGCGAGCGCCGCCACCGCGGCATCGGGTCCGCATGGCATCGGTTCGGCAGGCGCCGCAAGCACTCCGGAAGCAGCGCCGGCGTCGGCCTCGCGCATCGACGCACTGCAAAAGAGTTTCAGCAATCTGCTGGCGGCGGACGGCGCGTCGGCAAGCACGGTCTCGCTGAGCGGCTTTTTACAGACCTTGTCGGCCAATATGCAGGGCGCGCCGGCCACCGGCAATGTGGTCAAGACGAAAGCGTAGCGCCGGAACGCAAAACTGAAATGTAAAGACCGTATTTTGACAAGCGTCGGCGCACGCGGCCGCGGACGGCGTGCGCCGACGCCACTTAGCCGAGCGGCACCGGGACGAAAACCTTGTCGTCGCCGCGCTGGATCAGAAGCGCCACATGCTCGCGTTCCTTGGCCACCAGTGCCTGCAGCTGCTCGGCCGATTTGACGGCCGTCCCGTTGACGGCGAGGATGACGTCGCCGGAGGCAATCCCGGCGCGCGCCGCCGCTCCGCCCACCTGTTCGACCAGCACGCCCGAAGCGAGCCCGCTCTCGCGCCGTTCTTCGGCCGTCAGCGGTCTTACGGCGACGCCGAGCCGGCCCTGGCGGGCAGGGCTGGCGCGGTTGCTGGCGGTGAGCCGCTTGCCGCCGGCTTCGCTCAGCGTCGCGCTCAGGCTCAGCTTTTTGCCGCCGCGCCAGATGTCGAAGCGCGCCTTGTCGCCGGGTTTGGCGCCGGCGACCAGTGCCGGCAGGTCGCCCGAACGCGTAATGGCCTGGCCGTTAAAGGACAGGATCACATCGCCGGGCTCGATGCCGGCGCTGGCGGCCGGACTGCCGGCCAGCACATTCGATACCAGCGCGCCATCGGGTTTTGGCAGGCCGAAGGAATTCGACAGCGATTGCGTCAAGTCCTGGATCGTCACACCCAATTGCGCATGCACGGCCTTGCCGGTCTTGACGATCTGTTCCTGCACCCGTAGCGCGACATCGATCGGAATTGCAAACGAGACCCCTTCGTAGCCGCCGGTCTGGCTATAGATTTGCGAATTGATGCCGACTACGGCACCGTTGGCGTCGAATAGCGGGCCGCCGGAGTTGCCGGGGTTGACGGCGACGTCGGTCTGGATGAAGGGCACAAAACCGTCGCCTGGCAGCGAGCGGCCCTTGGCGCTGACGATGCCGGCGGTGGCGCTCTGTTCGAAACCGAAGGGCGAGCCGATCGCCAGCACATAATCGCCGACCCCGAGCTGGGCCGGATTGCCGAGGCTGACGATGGGCAGGTTGCTGGCGTTGATTTTCAGTACGGCGATATCGGTGGCGGTGTCGCTGCCGAGCACCTTGGCCTTGTATTCGTGGCGGTCGCTGAGTTTGACCGTGACCGTGTCGGCGTCGCGCACCACATGGGCATTGGTCAGGATCAGGCCGTCGCGGCTGATGATGAAGCCCGAGGCCTGGCCGCGCGTGGGAACGTTGTTGCGCGGCGCGTTATGGAACTGGAAGCCCGGCAGGCCGCGGAAAAATTGAAAGAAAGGATCGTCCTGCGCATCCGTGTCGTCGCCGTCAAGACGGGCCTTGCTCATGCCTTCGGTCGTGATGCCGACCACGGCAGGGCCGAAGCGCTGGACGATGGCGCGATAATTCGGGGCGCTGACCGGTCCGATCGGCGCCGGCGCCGGCGAGGCGGTCGCCGCGGCAGGGCTGACCGGGGTCACGCCGGACGGCGTGCCGTCATCGGCCGAATGGAACCAGTTCGAAGCACTCCAGGCACCGGCTGCACCGGCCAGCAGCCCGGCCCCGACCAGCGCGGCGACCAGGGTTCGGCGTTTCATGAACTCTTTCATGCTCTCTCCTTTGCTATGGTTTGGATTGCTATGGCGCTGGGCGCCATGACATGACGATGCCAGCATAGAAGAGAAGAATTAAGCCACGCTTAAGAATTCATGAAAGGAATTAAGATTATTACGAGTTAAGATTATTACGAGTTAAGATTATTACGAGTTAAGATTATTTTGAGTCAAGATTACTGCGGGTTAAGATTATTTCAGGGCAGGAAATGCAACCGTGACTTTCAGACCGCCCAGCGCCGAATCGCCGAGCTCCAGCGCCGCCCTGTGCTGTTCGGCGATATTCCTGACGATTGCCAAGCCGAGTCCGCTGCCGAGCTGCTGGTGCTGCTGGCCGCGGTAAAAGCGGTCGAATACGCGTTTGCGCTGGTCTGCCGCAATGCCGGGGCCGGAATCCTCGACCGTCAGCACGGCGGCCGCGTTCGCTTGGGCGACGCTGACCCGGACCTGGCCGCCCGCCGGCGTGTAGCGGATCGCGTTATCGAGCAGATTGCGGCTCAGAATGTGCAGGCTGGCGGTATCGGCCATGATCTCGAGCCGGGCTGGCGCCTCGAGCGCGATGGCGATCTGGCGCTGCTGGGCAAAAATGAAAATTTCGGCCAGCGTCTGGCGCGCCGCCTCGACCAGGTCGACGTTTTGCAGGCGGGTGCTGCTGTCGTTCGGATCGGTTTGGGCGGCCGCCAGCAATTGCTCGATCAGATGCGCGGCGCGATCGACCCCCTGGTTGAGCTGGTCGAGGGCCTCGGCTCTGGCGGCATCGTCGGCGGCGCGTCCCAGTAATTGTAGTTGCAATTTGAGCGCCGTCAGCGGCGAGCGCAATTCGTGGGCGGCATCGGCGACAAACGCGCGCTGGCTCGAAAAAGCGCGCTGCAGGCGCGACAGCAGGGCATTGATGGCCGTCGGCAACGGCGCCAGTTCGCTCGGCAAATCGTCGGCGGCGACATGCTCGAGGCTGCGCGCATCGCGCCGCGCCACTTCGCCGGCCATTTTTTTCAGCGGCGCCAGCGAGGTGCCGACCAGCCACCAGATCAACAGTGCCATCAGCGGCGCAAAGGCGAGCAGCGGCGTCAGGCTGCGCAACGCCGCCGCCGCCGCCAGATCGCGTCGCAATTGCAGCGCCTGGGCGACCTGGATCACGCGGTCGCGCCCGGCCATGCTGAAAACGCGCCAGCGCTTGTGGCCGGCATCGACATCGGTATAGCCGAGCGTGGCGCGGCTAAACAGCGGATCGCCGGGGCGCGACAGATACAGCATGGCGCCATCGCTGGTCCAGATCTGGATGACGACGTCGGGCGTCTCGTCCTCGCGTCCGCTGGCCGGATTGACGACCACGCCCTGGTCGCGCAGCGAGAGTGCGATCTGGCGCAGCTGGTAATCGAATAACTCTTCGTTTTCCTGCAGCGTGTGGCGGTAGGTGGCGGCGCCGAGCACCAGCGCGGTGGCCACCGCGGCCAGCAGCAGCAGTGCCGACAGCCGGGTGCGGATCGAATGCGGCGGCTTCATGCGTAGTTTCATGTAAGCGCCTCCGGCTTGGCGACGAAATAGCCGACGCCGCGCACATTCTGGATGAAGGCGCTGCCGAGCTTGCGGCGGATGGCATGGATGTGGACTTCGACCGCATTGCTGTCGAGGCCGTCGCCCCAGCCATACAGGCGCTCTTCGAGCTGCGCGCGCGACAGGATGGCGCCGGGGCGCAGCGTCAGTGCTTCGACGATGGCAAATTCGCGCGCCGACAGCGCCACCGGCTGGCCGTCGCGTTGCACTTCGCGGGTGGCCGGGTCGATGCTGATCGTACCGACGACGATTTTCGGGGCCGCCTGGCCGGCGCTGCGGCGCAGCGCCGAGCGCATGCGCGCCGCCAGCTCGTCGAGGTCGAACGGTTTGACCACGTAATCGTCGGCGCCGGCGTCAAGCCCCCTGATGCGGTCTTCGACGCCGTCGCGGGCGGTGATGATGATGACCGGCAGTGTCTTTCCGTGCTGGCGCAGCTGGCGCAGGACGGCAATGCCGTCTTGTCCCGGCAAGCCGAGATCGAGCAGCATGAGATCGAAATGTTCGTGCGCCAGCGCATTGCCGGCGGCATTGCCGTCGCGCACCCAATCGACCGCATGGCCATCCTGGTGCAGCGAGGTGCATACCGCCTCGCCTATCATGCGGTCGTCCTCGGCCAATAAAATACGCATCGTGAGCGGATCGCGTGGTTGAAAACGCTAGCTTAGCGCGGCGTTGCGCGAGCGTCCAGTTTTGCCGGCACGGCGGCGGCCATGGCAGGCAGCTGGCGCATGGAGCGCGGGCCAGCGCCGATGGCGCCGCCGCGCCGGGCCTGCGCTGCAAATTTCCCGATAACGCTTATACTTTGCGAGGCGCCGCTTGAAATGCGGCCGCTGAAGCGTCTGCGAAAAACCGAGGTTTGCCGCCGGTCCCATCTTGTCGTTTTTTATCAATTTCAGGAGCGCTATGCACGCAGAAACGATTGCCGGTGGCGCCGGCATCAAGCACACCGGCCCCCGCGCCCCGCGCCTGCTGGCCGATGTCGGCGACACCAACGTCCGCTTCGCGCTGGAGTCGGTGCCCGGCCGCTTCGAGGCGCCATGGCTTGCTTCTTGCCGCAGCTATCCGACGCTTGAAGCGGCCCTCGCGCACTACCTGGCGCAGGCCGACAGCGTCGCCGCCGGCGCGGCCCAGGTGCGGGCGGCGGCGATTGCGATCGCAACGCCGGTAGAAGGCGACATGGTCCGCATGACCAATCATCATTGGCAATTTTCGATCGCGGCGCTGCGCATCCGCTTCGGCTGGGACACTTTATTGGTCGTTAACGATTTCAAGGCTCTGGCCAATGCCTTGCCTTTGCTGTCGCCGCAGCAAAAGCGGCAGGTCGGCGGCGCGGCCGCCAAGGCCGGCGCCGCCATCGGGCTGCTCGGGCCAGGCACCGGCCTCGGGGTGTCGGCGCTGCTGCCGGCCGGCGAGCGCTGGCTTGCGCTCGACAGCGAAGGCGGGCATGGCAGCTTTTCTCCGGTCAACGAAGGCGAGATTGCGATCCTGCACTTTGCTCGGCGCCGCCATTTTCATGTGTCTTTCGAGCGCCTGCTATCGGGGCCGGGACTGGTGCTGATCTACGATGCGCTGGCCGAGCAGGCCGGCGGCATGCACGAAAAACTGGCGGCGCCGGAAATACTCGAACGCGGACTGCAGGCGCAGGACCCACTGTGTGGGCGGACGCTGGAAATGTTTTGCGAGATGCTGGGAACGCTGGCCGCCAATCTCGCCATCACCTTCGGCGCGCGCGGCGGCATGTATATCGGCGGCGGCATCGTGCCGCGCATGGGCGACTATTTTGCGCAGTCGGGCTTCCGGCTGCGCTTTGAGCAGAAAGGGCGCTTTTCCGGCTACCTCGCGCAAATTCCGGTGTGGGTCATCACCGAAGCGCAGCCGACGCTGATCGGCCTGGCCGCGCTATTGGCGCAAGCCTTGCCTTAAATGCCGACGCAAGGGGCGGCCGTATCGCGCGCCAGCGCCAGTCCGCCATCCATATGCCAGACCTTGGAATGGCCCAGGCGGCGCATGCAGTGCCCGGCCTGCGCGCTGCGGATGCCGGTGCGGCAGACGAATAGCAGTGGCTGCTGTTCGTCGTCGAGCCAGCTTGGAATGTGTTCGGCGATCTGCGTCAGCGGAATGTTGATGGCGCGCCGGCTCAACTGGTCGAGCCAGCTGTGGCCGGCATTGGCTTCATAGGTCTCGCGGACATCGACGATGATTGCAGCCGGATGCGTTTTCAGGAAGGTATCGATATCCTGCGCCGTCTCCTGGCCGTTTTCACCGGCTGCCGGCGCAGCGGCGCTGCCGGTCTGGCCGCTGGCGCTGGCCAGGGTATCGGCAATCGCGGCCTGGGCGTCGTGCGCCGGCAACAGCAGCGTGTGCGGCGACAGCAGCGGCGTCAGACGTGCCAGCGCCGCGCCGTCGGCGTCGCCTTCCAGCAGATCGCCGACAAATACGTGGCGGATCGCCGCCGGCCACATATGGCGGTTGCCGACTTCGCCGAGCAGGTAGACGCGGCGCGCTTCGCCGCCCTCGGAAAACGGGACCGGCACCACCACGCTGGCGCCTAGCGGCAGCGCGGCACTGCTGCTGCCGTCGGCCAGCCGTATTTTTACCGCCGCTTCCGGCAGCGTGCTGGCCCGCAGTTTTTCAAGCAGCCAGTTGCGCGCCTGCGCTACCTGCGGGCGCTGGTCCGTGGTCAGGATGGCGGCGACGCGCAGTTCGCGGCACTGCACCGATTGCGCGATGCGCTCGGCCAGTTCCGGCAGCGGATCGACGATCACGCAGCTGGCGCTGGCGGCATCGGCATAAATCCAGCTGCAGGCGCCGTCGAATTTCATTTGCAGCAGGCCGCTCGGGATTTGGCCGGCGTGCGACGTCCCTTCGCCGAACAGGCAGGCGTCGCGCAGCGCACGGCCGGCGCCGGCGATGCGCAGGCACGCCTCATCGATTTCTTCGCTGGTCACGGACGGACCGAACGACATGCGGATCGCCGACTGCGAGCGCCATGATTCCAGACCCATGGCGTCCAGCACGAAACTGCGCGTGGTCTTGCTCGAGTTGCAGGCCGAGCCCGAGCTGACCCGCATGCCGGCGGCATCGAACAGGTTCATCATCTCGCGGCTGGACATGCCGGGGACCGAAAAATTGAGTGTGGTGCTGACCGTCAGTTCGGCCGGGGCGTTAAAGACCAGGCCCGGAAAGGCTGCCATCAGCGCTGCCGCCAGCTGGCGGTTGAAGCGGTGCAGTTCGGCGCCGCTGCGAAATGCGTCCGGATCGTTATGCAGGGCATCGAGCACGGCGCCGAGGGCGGCGATGCCGGGCATGTTTTCGGTGCCGCCGCGCTGGCCGGTCTCCTGGCCGCCGCCTGCCAATAGCGGCACGAAAGGCGCGCCATCGCGTACGTACAGCATGCCGATGCCTTTCGGCGCATACAGTTTGTGTCCGGAAAACGGCGCGTAATCGACGCCCAGCGCTTCCAGCGGCAGTTCGATCTTGCCCAGCGCCTGCACGCTGTCGACCAGCCACAGGGCGCGGCTGCCGCTGGCATCGAGCGTGCGGCGGATCGCGCGCAGGTCGCTGATGACGCCCGACTCGTTATTGACGGCCATGGTGCACACCAGTGCCGCGCGTGCCGCATGCACGGACAGAAAGGTCAAGTCGTGGCGGCCGTCGGCCGCCACCGGAATGGCAACGATCTCGCAACCGAGGCCCAGCACCTGGTTCCAGTGCTGCAGGGTGGTCGGCACCGCCTTGTGGTCGGTGGCGCCATACAGCAGCAGGTCGGGCGTGGCCGGGTCGAGCGCGCGCCGTTCGCGCAGCGTGTACAAGGCCGACAGCACGGCGGTCTGGATGCCTTCGGTCGCGCCGCTGGTGAAAATGATCTTGCCCTTGTCGGTGCCGAGCACGGCCCGCGCCGAGGCATGCGCCGCATCGAGCAGGGCGCCGGCGCGCAGGCCGGTGCTGTGGGTGCTGCTGGGATTGCCGAAATTACTTTCCATGGCCCGCCGCGCCGCCTTGATCGCCGCCGGCATGACCGGCGTGGTGGCATTCGCGTCGAAATACAATTCGGGCCAGGATTGTGCGGGCAAGCTCATTTCTTATCCAATTCATTAAAACATGCAAAAAAGCAATCATACTCCTGAGCGGCTCCCGGCCCAAGTCCCTGATGCGCGAACCGGCTACATTGTGGTATGCCTGCTGCATGCGGATGACGCCGGCAAATGGATGAGCGGGCTGATGGATGAGCGGGCTGACGGCGCTTGACGCCGGCGACCGCTTTCGGCCACCATGGCAGGCTGCATGCCATGGCGCCGCGCCGGTACGGTAATGCTACGGCCGTGATCGGTCTGCCGCCGAAGGAAAAAAGCCGCAGCAAGCCGGAACAAGTCATGCGTCAGCGGCGCTGGCCGCCGTCGATTTTTGGGTACAGGAGAAAAACGCATGATGTTCGATTTCGGCCTGGGGCTGGCAGTTGGCTTGATTCTGGCGCTGACCGGCGCCGGCGGCGGTATTCTTGCCGTGCCGTTTCTGGTGCTGGGGGCGAAACTGCGCCTGGCCGAGGCGGCGCCGATCGGCCTGATTGCGGTCGGCCTGGCAGCGGCGCTCGGCGCGCTGATGGGATTGCGCGCTGGCACCGTGCGCTACAAGGCGGCGCTGCTGATCGCGTCGTGCGGCATTTTTTGCTCGCCGTTCGGATTGCGGCTGGCGCGCGGTCTGCCGAATCGTCCGCTGGCGCTCGGTTTTTCGGCGCTTTTGCTGTATGTGGCGCTGCGCGTTTATCGGCAGGCCGGGGAGCGGCACACCAGCGCCGCCGTGCGCGGCGCCGCTCCGTGCCGGATCGACGCCGTCAGCGCGCGCCTGCTCTGGACCTTCTCCTGCGCGCGGGCGCTGGCGCTGACCGGTGCGCTGGCCGGTCTGCTGTCCGGCTTGCTGGGCGTGGGCGGCGGCTTCGTCATCGTGCCGGCATTGCGCCGTTATTCCGAATTGTCGGCGACGGCTATCCTGTCGACCTCGCTGGCGGTGATCGCGCTGGTGTCTCTGTCGGCGGTAGCGGCCAGCGCTGTTGGTGGCCATGTGAACTGGAGCGTCGGCCTGCCGTTCGCCGCCGGCGCGCTGGGCGGCATGGCGCTCGGCCAACCGTTGGCGGCGCGCCTGGCCGGGGCGGTCCTGCAAAAATGCTTTGCCGGCTGCGCCGCGCTGGTGGCGCTGACCATGGCTTTCAAGGCCGGCTGGTAAGTCTGCCCGCGCCATCCGCGAACTGCGCCGCCCGCGTTTGGCGCCGTGGCCGCAGCCAATGCATGCGCAGTCTTCATGCCGCCTGCGCGAACACTTCCTTGGCCGCAAAGATGCCGTTCAGGGCCGCATGCAGGCGCACCTTCAGTCGCGCCGGAACCGGCCGATCACCATGTCTTGCCGGGTCTGCTGGCCTTTGCCCCGGAAGCCGGCCAGCAGTCGCCCAAAACCTGAGGTCTGGTTCAAGGCGGGTGGGCCGCTAAATACGCTTCAGGCCGCTGCGCGGATGGCCGGATTAGCCTGGCGGTGATACAGAAATTCGAGTACCGCGCTACGGTATTCCATGTAGCGCGGATTTTGCGCCAGCGCCACCCGCTCGCGCGGCCGCTCCAGTTTGACGTCGACGATCTCGCCGATGCTGGCCGCCGGGCCGTTGCTCATCATCATGATGCGGTCCGACAGCAGCACGGCCTCGTCGACATCGTGCGTGACCATCACCACGGTCGAATGGGTGGCGGCCACGATCTTGAGCAATTCGTCCTGCAGATGGGCGCGCGTCAGGGCGTCGAGGGCGCCGAACGGCTCGTCCAGCAGCAGCACTTTCGGCTCCATCGACAAGGCGCGGGCGATACCGACACGCTGCTTCATGCCGCCCGAAATTTCGTGCGGCCGCTTGGCGGCGGCATGGCTCAGGCCGACCAGTGCCAGCGCGGCGGCGCAGCGGGCATCGGTCTGCGCTTTCGATTCGCGCGCACCGAAGACGCGTTCGACCGCCAGCGCCACGTTTTCATGGCAGGTCAGCCAGGGCAGCAGAGAATGGTTTTGAAACACCACCGCGCGTTCCGGCGACGGCCCGGCGATTTCACGGTTACCGCACAGCAGGATGCCGTCGCTGGCCTGCGTCAAACCGGCCAGCAGATTGAGCAGCGTCGATTTGCCGCAGCCTGAGTGGCCGATCAGGGTCACGAACTCGCCTTTTTGCACCGTCAGATTGATGTCGGCCAGCGCGTGAAAGTCGCCTTTTTTGGTATGAAACACCATTTCGGCGTGCTCGATGTCGATGAATCTCTGGTTCTGGATTTCCATGCCGCTTCTCCCCGGATCTGCGCTCGTTTATCGCCGGCGTCTGACAACGCCGGAAAAGGTCTAGTTGGCGACGTCTTCGTAAGTAAAGGCCCTGGCAAGGGCCACTAGCATCTGTTCGAGCAGCAGGCCGACCACGCCGATGACCACGATCGCGATCAGGATGTGCGGCACGTTGAGGTTATTCCATTCGTCCCAGACCCAGAAGCCGATGCCGACGCCGCCGGTCAGCATTTCGGCGGCCACGATCACCAGCCAGGCGGTGCCGATTGCCAGCCGCACGCCGGTCAGCATGTAAGGCAGTACCGAGGGCAGCAAAATCGTGGTGAAGACCTTCCATTCCGACAGATTCAAGACCCGGGCCACATTCATGTAGTCTTGCGGCACGCGCTGCACGCCGACTGCCGTATTGACGATCATCGGCCAGATCGAGCAGATGAAGATGGCCCAGATCGCCGCCGGCTCGGCGGCCTTGAATACGAGCAGGCCCAGCGGCAGCCAGGCCAGCGGCGACACCGGTTTCAACAGGCTGACGATGGGATTGAACATGCGCGACAAAAACCTGAAGCGGCCGATCATGAAGCCGAGCGGAATGCCGGCCGCCGCCGCCAGGCCGAAGCCGAGCGCCACGCGTTTGAGCGAGGCCAGCACGTTCCAGCCGATGCCCTGGTCGTTCGGGCCCTTGATGTAAAACGGATCGGCAAACAGCCGCGCCGCTTCGCGCAGCGTGACCGCCGGCGAGGGCAGGCCGGCGCTGCCGAGCGAAACGATTTCCCAGATCAGCAGCAAAAAGCCGATGCCGAGCAGCGGCGGCAGTATTGCCAAGGCATACGGCCGCCAGCGCGAGACCTTGGGCCGCATGCCGGGCGGTTGCGGCTTGCGGCCGGCGTTGCGCAGCTGCGCGGGCCTTTCGACTTGCTGTACCGGCAGGCTGCGTTGGGCGGCCGGGATTTCAGTCTGCTTGACGGCGGTGGCGGGGCTGGCGCCGTCGGCCGGGTTTGGCAATGGGCTCATGGCGGCCACTCCTTAAGTCTTGATTTTGAAGGAGTTGGCATAGGCTTTCGGGTCTTTGCCGTCCCATACCACGCCATCGATCATCTTGACGCTGCGCATGGCGCTTTTCGGCACGCCGGTCCTGGCCAGGCTGGCCCCCTGCTTGTAGAGCTCGATCTTGTTGACGTTCTTGGCGATGGCCAGATAATCGACATCCTGCTTGAGCAAGCCCCAGCGCTTGTGCTGGGTCATGAACCACATGCCGTCGCTCAGATAAGGGAAGTTGACATTGCCGTCCTGGTAAAAATGCATCGGATGCGCATCGTCCCAGGTCTTGCCGAGGCCGTTCTGGTAGCGGCCCAGGATGCGCTGGTTGATGACGTCGACCGAGGTGTTGACATAGGATTTGTCGGCAATCGTTTCGGCCATCTTGTTCTTGTTCGACAGCGAGGCGTCGATCCATTTGCTGGCCTCGAGCACGGCGGCGATCAGGGCGCGGCAAGTGTTGGGATTTTTCTTGGCGAAGTCGTCGGTGGTGCCGAGCACTTTTTCGGGATGGTCGGGCCAGATGTCTTGCGAGGTGGCCGCGGTGATGCCGACGCCGTCGACGATGGCGCGGTGATTCCACGGTTCGCCGACGCAGCAGCCGTCCATATTGCCGACCCGCATATTGGCCACCATTTGCGGCGGCGGCACGGTGATCACCTTGCTGTCCTTGAGCGGATTGATGCCGTAGCTCGCCAGCCAGTAGTAAAGCCACATCGCATGGGTGCCGGTGGGGAAGGTCTGGGCAAACGTGTATTCGCGTTTATCGGTATGCATCAGCCTGGCCAGCGAGGGACCGTCGACTGCGCCCTTGTCGGCCATTTTCTTCGAGAGCGTGATGGCCTGGCCGTTCTGGTTCAGGCTCATCAGGATCGCCATGTCCTTGTGCACGCCGCCGATGCCGAGCTGGACGCCGTAGACCAGGCCGTACAGCGCGTGGGCCGCATCGAGTTCGCCGTTGATCAGCTTGTCGCGGATGCTGGCCCACGACGATTCCTTCGACAGCACGATCTTGATGCCGTACTTCTTGTCGAAGCCGAGCACCGACGCCATCACCAGCGAGGCGCAATCGGTCAGGGCGATGAAGCCGACCTTGACCACTTCCTTTTCCGGCTTGTCCGAGCCTGCTGCCCAGACACCTGTCGATACACCCATGATGCCAGCTCCTGCTGCCAGACCTGCGGTTTGAATGAGGGAACGACGTATTGTATCGGGGACTGTGCGTACTGCGCAGCGCACCGTGGCGTCGTCCGCCGGGCCGCTTGCGGATCGCACCGGTACCTCGGCCTGGCGTGGTTTTTTATCTGGCATGGCGGCACTCCGGAAATTTCGATCAAAAAAAAAGACGCCTGACCGCGATGATGAAAATCATGCGGAAAAGACGTCTTTGTCTGCTGCATACCGACCGTCGTTGGCCGGATGTGCATGTACGCCATCGCTGGCGTGCAATCGATTCAAGAGCAATTGCCGTGCCAGAGCGTGAAAAACGGCGCTTCATAGGCTGGCATCGCGCGCTGCCGCCGCTGGCAGGAGGGCATGCCAGCCTACCGTGCGAACGGCGCACCGCAGCGGTGCGTCGCACCACACCGAATGGTGCGTGCGCAGGTTTAGGCGAGAAGATCGGCGACGTCGAGGATGCGCTGCGCGATTTCGGACAGTTTGAGATTTTTGTCCATCGCCAGCCGGCGCAGTTTTTGATAGGCCTGGTCTTCCGACATTTTGTGACGTTCCATCAGCAAGCCTTTGGCGCGTTCGATGACTTTGCGGTCGGCCAGCCTGGCCTTGGTGTCGGACAGTTCGGAACGCAGTTTCTGGTCGGCGGTAAAGCGCGCCATGGCCACTTCGAGCACCGGCTTGATGCGTTCCGATTGCAGGCCGGCGACCACATAGGCCGAGACGCCGGCTGCCATCGCCGCCTCTATATTGTCTTTATCGGTATCTTCGGTAAACAGGGCGATTGGACGGCGGGCATCGCGGGTGGCGATGACGACGTCTTCGAGGACGTCGCGGGCATCGGATTCGGCATCGATGATGATCATGTCCGGTTGTAGCTGAGCAATGCGTTCCGATAAATACAGGTCGCCGGGAATCACGGCCAGAATATTGTAGCCCGCTTGCAATAAGCCGATGCGCAGGGCGCGCGAGCGCGCCAGTTGCGCCTGCGAAGCAGCGTCATTTTCATCCTCGGAAAAAATGACGGTGTTGACGACAACGATGCGCAGGCTCGGGGTAGAAGAACTCATGGTCGGCACTCAAGGATGAAACAGATATTCGGGATTTATTGCTTGCATTTCTTGTTACGGAACGCCGCCGCCCTGCATATATCGCAATGCATATATCGCAATTCATATGCCGTATTCGGGCCACGGCGACGCGCTTTGGGCCAGAAGCGCCCAGGCTTGGCAATCGCTGCCTGTTATTGTCTGTTACTGCTTGTCGCTGCCCGGCCTACCTCACCAGGCAATTTTCTTGCGCATTTGTTTGGAACCTGTTTGAAACCTGTTTGAAACTCGTTCAACATTCGCCGGACGCGGTCCGTGGCTTGGCAAGGGACCCTGCCAAAAACGCGATTTTTCTGTCGACGGCCGGTACCGCCAATGCGAACACAGTCTATTGTGCATCAAAAATGTATTTTATGTGCATGAAGCGCAAATTTGAGGTCGCCGGCCGGCGCGTCGTCTTGCCGTCAGCGTGTGCGGGCAGTGCGCCGCTGCCGGATTTTCACGCCACGTTTGATGGAAGGCCGGCGCAATCGCGGA
>JAIZVZ010000119.1 GCA_021768485.1 Oxalobacteraceae bacterium
AACTCCCACTGGAAGAAGGCGAAGAAACCGAGAATGATGACCACGTCATGCAGGTTGGCGATGATGGCCGCCACCGCGAATTTCCATTCGAAGCGAAACGCCAGGTAAATCATCACGCCGATGACCACCATGATCAGGGCGTTCATGCCGTCGTGCGCCAGTTCGTCGCCGACCTGGGCGCCGACGAATTCGACTTTTTGCAGCCGCACCGGCTCCTTGCCCGCCGCATTGAGACAAGCGGTCTTGTTGCCGGCCATCGCCTGAATGCTGCCGGCGTCGAGTTTGCACAGCTGGGCAAATACGGTTTGTGCCACCTTGCCGCCATCGATGCCGTGCTTGTTGGCCGGCAGGCGGATCATGACATCGGAAGCGCGGCCAAAGGTCTGCACCTGGGCATCGCCGATATTGAGGGCATCCACCGCTTGCCGCATCCCTTCGATGTCGGCATTTTTCGATGGATAGGTCACTTCCATGACGGTACCGCCGGTAAACTCGATCGACAGATGCAAATGGTTATGCCATAAAAAATACACGGCAGCGACGAAGGTCAAGGCCGACACGGCATTGAATATCAGCGCATAACGCATGAAGGGTATGTCTTTTTTTATGCGGAAAAATTCCATCTTAAATCCTGTTATTGTTTGCAAGCGCCCGGCGCCACGCGGCGCCGGAGACAACATTTAAAAGCGGGCCTACTTGGCCTTCCAGATCTGGCCGATGGCCAGCTTGGTGACCTTTTTCTTGCGTCCGTACCACAGGTTGACGACCCCGCGCGAGACAAACACGGCCGAAAACATCGAAGTCAAAATACCGAGGCAGTGGACCACGGCAAAGCCCTTGACGGCGCCGGAGCCAAAAATCAGCAGCGCCAGGCCGACGATCAGGGTCGTCACGTTGGAGTCGAGAATGGTGGTCCAGGCATGTTTGAAACCGGCCGCAATCGCCGCCTGCGGCAAATTACCGGCCCGCAGTTCTTCGCGGATGCGCTCATTGATGAGCACGTTGGAATCGATCGCCATCCCGAGCGCCAGCGCAATCGCGGCAATCCCCGGCAGCGTCACGGTCACGTGCAGCAGTGACAGCAAGGCAATCAGCAGCAACAGATTGATGGCCAGCGCCAGCACGCTGAACACGCCGAACAGCATGTAGTAAGCGATCATGAAGACCGAAATCGCGGCAAAGCCATAGAGGGTCGAATCAAAGCCCTTGCGGATGTTTTCGGCGCCCAGTTGCGGGCCGATCGTGCGTTCTTCGACGAAGTCCATCGGCGCGGCCAGCGAACCGGCGCGCAGCAGCAGCGAGAGGTCAGCCGTTTCCGATGGCGTAAAGCCGCCGCTGATCTGGAACGAAGCCCCGAGTTCGTCGCGGATGGTCGCCACGCTGATCACTTCGCCCTTGCCTTTTTCAAACAGCACGATGGCCATCAGCTTGCCGATCCGTTCGCGCGTCAGCGAGCGCATCTTGCGTCCGCCTTCGGTGTTCAAATCGACGCTGACCACCGGTTGCTGGTTTTGATCGAAGGTGGCCTGGGCGCCGGTGATGTAATCGCCGGTCAGCGCCACATCCTTGCTCAGCACGACAGGGGCGCCCTTGCCGATCTTGAACAGCTCGGAGTTGAACGGAATGCTGGCAGTCAGCTCGCTGCCGCGCGGTACCGATTCATCGACCGCGCGCACTTCCAGCGTTGCCGTGCGGCCGATGATGTCTTTCGCATGCGCGACATCCTGCACGCCAGGCAGCTGGATCACGATGCGGTTGGCGCCCTGGCGCTGGATGACCGGTTCCGACACGCCCAGCTCATTGACGCGCTTGGCCAGCGAAGTCACGTTTTGCTGCACGCCCTCGTCCTGAATGCGGCGCAGCGCATCGGGCTTGATGGTGGCGACCAGCTTGAATTCATTGCCTTCGACCGCATCGGCAAATTGCAGATCCGGCATTTTCGAGACGAGCAAGTCTTTCGCCTTGGCGCTGGTGGCCTGGTCGGCAAACTTGATTTCGACGCTGTCGTCGACGCGCGCAATGCCGCTGTGATGGATATTATTTTCGCGCAGCATGGACCGCACGCTGCCCAAGGTCGCTTGCACTTGCTTGTTGGTCAAGGCTTTCAAGTCGACCTGCATCAGGAAATGCACGCCGCCGCGCAAATCGAGGCCCAGATACATCGGCAAGGCATTCAGTTTTTGCATCCACAGCGGCGTGGTCGACAACAAATTGAACGCCACCAGATAGGTCGGATCGGCCGGATCGCTATTGAGTTCTTTTTCGAGGATCGCCTTGGCGTTGAACTGGCTGGTCGTATCGGCGAAGCGGGCCCGCACGAAAGACTGGGTTCCGGAATTGTCGTAGCTGACGCTGTCGACTGCGATATGGTCGCGCTTGAGGATGTCGTCGACACGGCCGGCGACCGAAGGATCGACCTTGACCGTCGACTTGCTGCTGCTGATTTGCAGCGCCGGCGCATCGCCGTATAAATTGGGAATTGAGTAGAGCGCACCGAGCAGTAAGGCAACAACGATCAGAACGTACTTCCAGAGGGAATAGCGATTCATAGTATTTCAGTGTTTTTGGTTAAACGTCTGGTAAGACTGCGCCGCACATGCGGCGCCATGCCCGTTCGGCGGCAACAGCGCGCCCAACGGGGACCGCCATCGGCGCTTACAGGGTCTTGATAGTCCCTTTTGGCAGCAAGGTCGCGATCGCGACGCGTTGCATGATGATTTCCGTGCCATTTCCCACTTCGAGCGTGACATACACATCGCTGACCTTGACGATCTTGCCGAGCATGCCGCCGGCAGTGACGACTTCATCGCCCTTGGCCAGTGCCGCCATCAAGGCCTTGTGTTCCTTGGCGCGCTTTTGCTGAGGACGGATCATCAGGAAATACAGCACGACAAACATCAGGATAAATGGCAGGAAACTGCTTACATTACTCATCATATTGCCGCTCAGACCAAGCGAATCGGTCGTGGTTTGCGCATAAGCGTTAGAAATAAACAAAATGCTCTCCGGTGTAATTGTTCAAAAATAGCGCTGTATTCTAGCACTGTGACTGCTATTGCACGCAATTTCAGGCGTGCAGATACATTTGAGACCGCCAATTCCGCAATTCATGCCCCGTTTTATGCCTGCGGTCACTCAATGCAGACAAATCAATAGTAAATCTTATAAGCTTGACAATGGTATGATTATTCACCGATTCTTCGATTGGACCTCGCCATCGCCATGACCTCGACCTTACGCCTGACTGCGCGCGCCCTGTGCTGCGCGCTCTTGCTTGCCTTGGGCGCCTGCAAAGAAAATTTCGACACCGCGGAAAAAATCGGCAGCGGCAAACAGGCGACGCAAGTGCGCGCGCTGGCGCCGTTTGCCGCGCTCGAACTGAACGGTCCGTTCGCCATCGTCGTCACGGCCCAGGGCGAACAGGCGGTCGAGGTGTCCGGCGACGACAATCTGCTCGGCGAAGTCGAGACGCTGGTCAGCGGCGACACGCTGATAGTGCGCCAGCTTCAAGGCCAGGGCATGCGGATCGGCGTCCAGAAAGTGGTCAAGCCGCTGGTCGTTCACATCACCAGCGACACGCTGCGGCGCATCAGGCTCAATGGCAGCGGCAACCTCGACCTCAGCCAGTTCCATGGCGACAAACTCGAATTGAAGGCCAACGGCGCCGGCGACATGCGCCTGGCCGGCCGCACGATTGAGCTGTCGATCGAAAACAACGGCAGCGGCGATATCGACAGCCGGCAACTGACGGCACAGCGCGTCAATGCCAGACTGAGCGGTTCCGGCGACCTGGCGCTGGCCAATGTCAGCGCCGAGCTCGCTCTCGAAGTAAACGGTTCAAGCGATGTTTCGGCGGCCAATCTGCGGCTCGACCATCTGGAGGCAACGATTAACGGCAGCGGCAATATCGAGGTCGACGGCAGCAGTCGCCAGGTGCAGGTCAAGCAAAACGGTTCCGGCGATTTCAATGCCTGCGCCTTGCAGAGCGATACCGTCAGCAGCCTGATGAATGGCGCCGGCGACAGCTGCTTTAACGGCACGATCAAAAACTTTGAGGCCGAAATGCGCGGCTCGGGCGACCTCGAACTGCGCCATCTGCAAGCCGAGACGGTACGCCTGCTACAGGCCGGCAACGGCAACCTGCGCATTGCCGGCAGCGGCGGCGTATTGCACGCGCAACTGTCGGGATCGGGCGATTTCAAAGGCCGCGACTGGCAAGCCGGCCGCGTCGACCTCAAACAAAGCGGCCCCGGCAACACCGACCTCGGCACCGTCGGCGAAACGCTCGAGATCGACAGCCAGGGCAGCGGCAAGGTCCAGGCAATACTGGGCGGCAAACGCGCCAGCGTGATCGACAGCGGACCGGGGCCGGTCACCCTGAGCGGCAGCGTCGGTCTGCTGACGGTGCACCTGTCGGGCAGCGGCGGCCTCGATGCCAAAGGCCTGCTGGCCAATCGCGCCGATGTCAATGTCAAGGGACCGGGCAGCGCCGTGGTCAATGTCCGCGCCAAAAAAACCACAGCCTCGCAAACGGCCTCGCGCATCGTCCTCGTCGATCGCGAAGGGGCGCACCAGCAAAATCAAAGCCCCTAAGCGGTCGCGATCGCAACGACGATGACAGCGGCGGATCAGGCCATTGGGGGCAATATTGTTAGCTTGGTCATTTTTGATCCAAATCAAATTTTTTCTGAAGGCACTTGATTAAACTCAATTTTGATGACCAACCACAAGTGAGGAGAACGTGCGAATGAAAAAAATTACAACGCTGTTGACCGTCAGCGCCTTGGGCGCCTTGGGCGCCCTGAGTCTGGCTTCGAACAACGCCATGGCGGAAGAACAAAGCCCTTGGCTGGTACGCGTGCGCGCCGTCCACATCGATCCGGCCGACAAGTCCGATCCGGTCGGCGGCACCGGCGCCTCGGACCGCCTGACGGTATCGAGCAAAACCATTCCCGAAGTCGATTTTTCGTATTTCTTCACACCCAATATTGCGGCCGAACTGATCCTGACCTATCCGCAAAAACACGACGTCTACCTCGACGGCGCCAAGATCGGTACCTTCAAGCATTTGCCGCCGACCCTGACGGCGCAATACCATTTTTCACCTGAAAAATCGTTCGATCCTTACCTTGGCGCCGGTATCAATTACACGCGCATCTCCGGCGTCAATCTGCTCGGCGGCAGCGCCGGCCTGGAAAGCCACAGCGTCGGTCTGGCAGTGCAGGCCGGTGTCGATTACAAGTTCGACAAAAACTGGCGGATCAACTTCGACGTAAAAAAACTGCAACTGCGCAGCGATGTGTCGATCAACGGCAGCAAGGTCAGCCAGGTGAAAGTCGATCCATGGCTGATCGGACTCGGTGTCGGTTATCGCTTCTGATAAACAATAAAAATCAAACACGGCCGCCGATGGCGGTCAGTGCCGCCCGGGTATCAGCGGGGCGGCTTTTTTATTTTTACGACGCCGACAGCCAGCGGCCAAGCCCGGTTCAGATCCCGCGCGCGCGCTCGGCGTGAAAGCGGGCGACGTAGGCGCCGAACTGCCCGGCGTCGAGCGCATCGCGCATCTCGCGCATCAAGAGCAGGTAGTAATGCAGATTGTGGATGGTATTGAGGCGGGCGCCGAGGATTTCGCCGCTGCGGTGCAGATGATGCAGATAAGCGCGCGAGAAATTCTTGCAGGCATAGCAGTTGCAGGTCGGATCGAGCGGCAGCATATCTTGTTTGTAACGCGCATTCTTGATCTTGATGTCGCCAAAGCGCGTGAAAATCCAGCCGTTGCGCGCATTCCGGGTCGGCATCACGCAGTCGAACATGTCGATGCCGTTGGCGACGCCGGCCACCAGATCTTCGGGCGTGCCCACGCCCATCAGGTAATGCGGCTTGTCGGCCGGCAGGCGCGGACCGACATGGGCCAGCATGCGCATCATGTCTTCCTTCGGCTCGCCGACCGACAGGCCGCCGATGGCAATCCCGGGAAAACCGATTTCTTCGAGGCCGGCCAGCGATTCATCGCGCAACTGTTCGAACATGCCGCCCTGGACGATGCCGAACAGCGCATTCGGGTTTTGCCCCTTGTGGAATTCATCGTGCGAACGCCTGGCCCAGCGCAGCGACATGCGCATCGACTTGGCCGCCTCATCGACCGTGGCCGGCCGCCCCTCGATTTCGTACGGCGTGCACTCGTCGAACTGCATGACGATGTCGGAATTGAGCGAGCGCTGGATTTGCATCGACACTTCCGGCGACAGGAATAATTTGTCGCCATTGATTGGCGAGGCAAAATGCACGCCCTCCTCGGTAATCTTGCGCATCTCCCCCAGCGAAAACACCTGGAAGCCGCCGGAATCGGTCAGGACAGGCTTGTCCCAGCCCATGAATTGATGCAGGCCGCCGAATTGATCGAGCACCTCGGTGCCGGGGCGCAGCCACAAATGAAAGGTATTGCCGAGAATGATCTGGGCATCGATTTCCTTCAATTCGAGCGGCGACATGGCCTTGACCGAACCATAGGTCCCGACCGGCATGAAAATCGGCGTTTGCACGACCCCGTGGTTGAGCGTCAGCTGCCCGCGGCGGGCGGCGCTATCGGGGTCTTTTTTCAGTAGTGTAAAGTCGAGCATGGTCGGGGTCGATTCAGGCAGTTTCTTGATTGGTAAGCAGCATGGCATCGCCATAGCTGAAAAAACGATATTGATGCGAAATCGCATGCGCATAGGCGGCGCGGATCGCCTCGTAGCCGGCAAAGGCCGACACCAGCATCAGCAGCGTCGATTTCGGCAAATGAAAATTGGTGATCAGGCGCGTGACCGTCTTGAAGCGGTAGCCGGGCGTGATGAACAAGGCCGTCTCGCGGCTGCCGGCGATCAGTTGCCCGCTTTGCGAAGCCGATTCCAGGGCCCGCATGCTGGTGGTGCCGACGGCGACCACGTCGCGGCCAAGCGCACGCGCCGCCGCCACTGCCTCGACGGTTTCCGCCGGCACCGTATACCACTCGGTATGCATCTTGTGCTCGGCCAGGTTTTCGGTGCGCACCGGCTGGAAAGTGCCGGCGCCGACGTGCAGCGTCACATAGGCGAACTGCACGCCCTTGGCCTGCAGCTGCGCCAGCAAGCCGGCATCGAAATGCAGGCCGGCGGTGGGCGCGGCGACCGCGCCGGGCGTCCTGGCATAGACGGTCTGGTAGCGGCTCTCGTCGAAAGCGTCGGCATCATGCTCGATGTACGGCGGCAGCGGCAGGCGGCCGTGGCGCTCGATCAGTGCAAAGACATCGTCGGGAAAAGTGAGCGTATAGAACTCGCCGGCACGCGCGCCGACCGTCACCTCGAAAGCATCGGCCAGGCGCATCGTGCTGCCGGCCGGCGGCGATTTCGAAGCCCGCACCTGGGCGTGCACGGTGCGCTCGTCGAGCACGCGCTCGACCAGCACCTCGACCTTGCCGCCGCTGCTTTTGACGCCGAAAAAACGCGCCTTCAAGACCCGCGTATCGTTAAATACCAGCAAATCGCCGGCCTGCAGCTGGGCGACGATGTCGGCGAAATGGCGATCGGCAAATACCGGCGCCTCCCTGTTGCCGCTCACCTGCAACAGGCGCGAAGCGCTGCGCTCGGGCAGCGGAGTTTGCGCAATACGATCTGGCGGCAAATCGAAATCGAAGTCGGAAAGCGAATACGTCATCTTGAAAATCTAAAAAAAAAGGGGAAGAACCGCAACCATGGCGCGCCGGGCGACGCCGGCCGCGACAGCAGAGCCGCCACGACCGGGACAATTGGGCTAAATCGGCTGCACAATGCCAGCGCCGCGCTCGTATCGGATCGATGCGGAATCGGCGCCATCCTGCCAGCAAATCGGCGCCAAAGCAGCGCATAAATCACGCCAAAGCCGTACAATGGCAAAAAAGACAGCCAACCCGCTATTTTACGCGCACCAGCCCAATTTGTAGTCGTCCATGCCGCAACCAGCGAAAAAAACCGCGTCACCCGCCACAAGCCAGGCCAAAACCGCCTCCCGGCTCGCCAAACTGGGCCTGCACACCGATACGGATCTGGTGTTGCACCTGCCTTTGCGCTACGAAGACGAAACCGAAGTGAGCACGATTGCGGCGGCCGGCTTTCGCGGCGGCCATAGCGTGCAAGTCGAGGGCGTCGTGCTCAGCGCCGAGGTCAGCCAGCGGCCGCGCCGGCAACTGGTCGTCACGCTGGCCGACGACAGCGGCCAGCTGGTGCTGCGCTTTCTCAATTTCTACGGCAGCCAGGTCACGCAACTGGCGCCCGGCGTGCGCGTGCGGGCGCGGGCCGACATCAAACATGGTTTTTTCGGCGCCGAAATGGTGCATCCGACATATAAAATCGTCAACGAAGGCGCGCCGCTGCCGACTTCGCTGACACCCGTCTATCCGGCCGGCGAAGGGCTGTCGCAAAGCGCGCTGCGGCGCGCCATCGGCGACGCCTTCCGCCGCGTCGACTGGCACGACACCTTGCCGCCGGCGCTGCTGGCCTCCCTGCAATTGCCCGGTTTCGAACAGGCGGTACGCCTGCTGCACAATCCGCCGCAAGAGATCGATGAAAGCGCCCTGGCCGACCGCTCGCACCCGGCCTGGACCCGCATGAAATTCGATGAGTTGCTGGCCCAGCAGTTGTCGCTGCGGCGGGCGCAGACCGCACGCCGGGCCAAGGGAGCGCGGGCGCTGCCGGTGATCGGCGCGCTGTCCGAGCGTTTCGCGCAAGCGCTGCCGTTTCAATTGACGGCCGCCCAGCAGCGCGTTTTGCAGGAAATCCGCACCGACCTGCGCCACGCGTTTCCGATGCAGCGCCTGCTGC
>JAIZVZ010000162.1 GCA_021768485.1 Oxalobacteraceae bacterium
GCGCATCAAAAGTCATATTGAACGGAAAGCCGGGCCGTTCTCGGGGCCCCGACATGCAGGTAAGAGTCGCCGCCCGATTCGCCCACATCTTTCCAGTAGCGCTTGTCGAACAGGTTGTCGACCGTCAGGCGGGTGACGATTTTCTGTCCGCCCACAGTGATGGCGTGACGCACGCCGGCATTGAAGATGGTGGCGCTTGGCACCTCAACCGAGCCTTCGCGATTGGCCGCCTTGCGCCCGCTGTACTGCACGCCGGCGAGCAGATTGAGCCCGGCCAGCGCCGGCAAGGCGTAATCGGCATTGAAGGCCGCCCGCAGGCGCGGCACGTTGATGGTCTGATGACCATCGTAGGCGGCCGTGCCGGTGTCTTCGGCAATCGCATGGATCGCCGCCACGCTGGCATTGATCTGCAAGCGGTCGGAAAGCTTGCCGACCGCCCCCAGCTCGAGCCCGGTATGCACTTGCGTACCCTGCTGTACATAGGTGTAGCCATAGGCCGAATCGTCGGGCTTGGCATATTCATAGGCTTTGCTCAGGCGGAAGAGCGCCGCATTCAGGCTGAGCCGGCTGTTCAGATCGTACTTCACGCCGGCTTCGAGCTGGTGCGAAATGGTCGGCGCCAGAATCGTGTAGGCATTGCTGGCCCAGGCCGGCGCCTGGCCGCCCAGCGACAGCCCTTCGCTATAGCTGCCATATACCGAAGCCTGCGGCAGCGGCTTGTAGATCAGCGCTACCTGCGGCAGCAACATGTTTTTCTCGGTATCGCGCGTCGTCTCGCCATCGGCATCGAAAGCCTTTTCGCGCAAGCGCACCCAGCGCCCGCCGGCCTGCAACTGCCACTGCGCATTGAAGCTGATGCGGTCGGCCAGCAGCAGCGAGTGCTGGCGGCTGTCGAGACGGCGGTAAAAGGCGCCCGGCGAATTGGACGACTGTGCAAAACTGAGCGGACTGCTGTTGTAGATGTTGTCGGTGCCGACATAATCGTAGACCGAGTCGGTCTGGTCGACCGTGCGGCGGAACTCGGTCAGGCCCGCACTCACTTCATGCAACACCGAACCGACCTTGAGCCGGCCCTTCAGCTCGCCCTGCAGCTCGGTATTGATGCGCGTATCGTCGGGGCTGCGGTAATCGTAGACATCGTAATCGCCGCTGGCGCTGAAGTATTGGCCGTTCGTGGCGCACACGCTGTAGCAGCCATAGGCGAAGGCGACGTTATCGTCGATCACGGCCTTGCTGCGGCTCAGGGCCAGCTTGGCGCTCCAGTCCTGGTTGAACGTGTAATCGAAGCGCGTATTGAGATTGAGCGAATTGATCGTGACCGGCTTGGCCCAGGACTGATAGCCGAGCATCTTGGTCGGATCGGGCACGCTCGGCACGGTGGTGCCGCCGAGCAGCTGGTAGGCCGACACCGAGTGCTGCGATGCGTGCTGATGCTCAATATCCAATTGCAGCCGCGCCGCATCGCTGAAGATGACGTCGCTGGCCAGCGAGAAGAAATTGCGCGTGCCATCGGCATGCTCGACATAGGAATGCATGCTCTCGTCGGCCGCATTGACGCGGATCCCGATATTTTTGCCCTCGCCGAACCAGGTGCCCAGGTCAGCCGAGCCATAGCGCGAACCGCGCTGGTCGGTGGCCACCGTCACCGAGCGCACCTCGGCGGCGCGCTTGGTGACGTAATTGACCAGCCCGCCCGGCGCAATCACGCCGCCCTGGATACCGTTGACGCCTTTGAGGAACTCGACGCTTTCCTTGTTTTCCAGCGCCACATTCTGCTCGCCGGTGATCGGCATGCCGTTGATCTGGTAGCTGCTGCTCAGGTCGAGCGCAAAGCCGCGAATCGCAATGTCTTGGTAATAGCCGACCGGTGCGTAATTCTCGCCGATCGAGGCATCGCTCTTGATGACGTCGCTGAGCAGGCGCGCGGCCTGGTCGTCGAGCTGGCCGCGCGTGACCACCGACACCGCGCTGGCCGTGTCGAGCAGCGCCCGGCCATCGGAACCGGCCTCGGCCCGGTAACCGTTCACCGATCGGCCCTTGACGGTGATCACGCCCAGGGTTGGCACCTCTTGCGCTGCTTTGGCG
>JAIZVZ010000120.1 GCA_021768485.1 Oxalobacteraceae bacterium
CATCCAGAAACGCCGCCACGAAACCATTGCGCGCCAGTTGCCGCGCATGCTCGCGCGTCAAAGGCAAGGCCTCGAACGTCGCCAGAAAATTATCATTGAGATAGCCGCCGAAATACGCCGGATCGTCGGAATTGACCGTCACCAGCAAACCGGCCTCGAGCAGTTTCAACAGATTGTGGTCCTGCATCCGGTCGACCACGCGCAGCTTGACGTTCGACAGCGGGCAGACGGTCAGCGCGATCTGTTCGCGCGCCAGGCGCTGCGTCAGCGCCGCATCTTCGAGGCAGCGCACGCCGTGGTCGATACGCTCGACCTTCAAGACGTCGAGCGCCGAAGTGATGTAGGCCGGCGGACCTTCTTCGCCGGCATGGGCGACGATGTGCAGGCCCAGTTCGCGGCAGCGCGCAAAGACGCGCGCGAATTTTTCGGGCGGATGGCCGAGCTCGGACGAATCGAGGCCGACGCCGATGAATTTGTCGCGCAAAGGCAGCGCCGCCTCCAAGGTCGCAAACGCATCTTCTTCCGACAGATGGCGCAAAAAGCACAGGATCAGGCTGGCCGAGATACCATCCTTGGCCGCATCCTGGCAGGCGCGGTAAATGCCCTTGATGACGACTTCGGTCGGCACGCCGCGCGCGGTATGCGTTTGCGGATCGAAAAACAATTCGGTGTGGCGCACATTGTCGGCCTTGGCGCGCGCCAGATAGGCTTGCGTCATGTCGTAGAAATCCTGCTCGTGCAGCAGCACGCTGGCGCCGGCGTAATAAATGTCGAGGAAGGATTGCAGGTCGGTGAAGGCGTAGGCGCTGCGCAGCGCTTCGACCGAGGCGAACGGCAGCGTCACCTTGTTGCGCGCGGCCAGCGCGAAAATCAGTTCCGGCTCGAGCGAGCCTTCAATATGGATGTGCAGCTCGGCCTTGGGCATTTGCTGCAGTATGGTGCGTAAGTCGGCGTTCATGTCGGCTCCTTGAGCGATTGTCGGTTTGAATTGAATGATAAAGTGGATTCGAGGCCGCGTACGGGCTCGTCCCCAAAAAAAAGTCAGCGCCGATGCCTTGGCATGCGCCGCGCTCTTGAGCGCCGGTCGGACCCGGCGGAAATGCCTAGCGCGACTTCTGGAACGGCACGCCGCTCGCTTTCGGCGCCCGCGCCTTGCCGGCCACGCCGGCCAGCAGCAGGACCGTCAACACATAGGGCAGCATCTGGATGAAGTCGCTCGGGATCACGCCGACGAAAGGCAGCTCGAAATTTTGCAGGCGCAGCTGGAAGGCATCGGTCAGCGCAAACATGAAGCACACCAGCACCGTCGGCAGCGGCCGCCACTGGCCGAACACGAGTGCCGCCAGCGCCAGATAGCCTTTACCGGCCGTCATGTTCTGCACCCAGCCGCTATTGCTCGACAAAGAGATATATGCACCGGCCAGGCCGCACAGCACGCCGCCGCAGCCGAGCGCCAGAAAGCGCGTGCGCGCCACCGAAACGCCGGCCGTATCGAGCGCATGCGGGTTGGAGCCGGCCGCGCGCAGGCGCAGGCCGAAGCGGGTCTTGTAAATGGTCCAGATCACCAGCGGCACCAGCGCCATCGCGATATAGGTGATCGCGCTGTGGCCGCTGATCAGATGCGCATACGCAGGGCCGACATAGGGAATGTCGGCCAGCCGCTCGGCGCCCGGCAAGACGATTTCGCGCAGCCGCAGCGCATCGTCGAGGCGCGGCGTGGTGCTCTCGTCCTGAAACCAGGCCAGCGCCAGCACCGGCGTGACGCCGGCCACCGCAAAATTGATGGCAACGCCGGCGATCAGCTGGTCGCCCTTGTAATAGATCACCACCAGCCCGTGCAGCAGCGCGATCAGCAGCGCGCAGGCAATCGCGGCCGCCACTCCCAGCCACGGCGAGCCGCAGACATAGGCGATGCAGGCGGCGGCGAAGGCGGCAGCCAGCATCTTGCCCTCCAGGCTGATTTCGATGATGCCCGAGCGCTCGACGAACAGGCCCGCCAGCGCCGCCAGCAGCAAGGGCGTGACGGTGCGCAGCGTGGTTTCAACAATACTGAGGAATGGATCCATGGCGAGGCTCTTTACGATACTTTTTGCTATATTTTTTACGATCTGGCTTTACGAAGCGAATGCAGTTTACGACGCTGTGCCGGCTGGGCGCGGCTTGAAGCGTGCCTGCAGGCGGCTCAGCAGCGGCACGAACAAAAACGTCAGCGATCCCGAAAACAGGATGATCAGGCCTTCGATGAAAAACACCATATTGTTGGTGATGCGCGGATTGGCCAGCGACAGTTCGAGCCCGCCCTGGATCAGCACGCCGAACAAGAGCGAGGACAGGACGATGCCGATCGGGTTGTTGCGGCCCATCAGCGCGACGGCGATGCCGATGAAGCCGATGCCGTTCGGGAAACCGAGATTCATGCGATGCGCGGCGCCGGCCAGTTCATTGACGCTGGCCAGCCCGGCCAGCGCGCCCGAAGCGCACACCACCAGCACCACCAGGGATTTGACCGGCACGCCGGCATAGCGGGCGGCGTCGGCGTTGCTGCCCAGCGTGCGCACTTCGTAGCCCCAGCGCGAACGCCACAGGACCAGCTGGAACAGCGCCGCGCAAGCCAGTGCAATCAGCAGGCACAGATTGAGCGGCGAACTGGCCAGTTCAAAGCCGAACCAGCGCGCCATTTCGCTCAGATTGGGCATCCAGACATTGGGCGTGAAATCAGCGGTCGAGACATTGTGCGCGCCCTCCGGCATCAGGTGATTGGTGATCAGATAATTCATCAGACCGGCGGCGATGAAATTGAACATGATGGTGGTGACCACCAGATGGCTGCCGCGATACGCCTGCAGATAGGCCGGAATAAAAGCCCACAGCGCGCCGAACAGCATGGCCATCAGCAGCACGAAAGGCAGGGCCAGCCAGATCGGCCAGTGCACGGCCAGCATGGCGCCGAGCGTCACGCCGAGCCCGGCCAGATAGACTTGCCCTTCGCCGCCGATATTGAACAGGCCGCCGTGAAAGGCCAGCGCCACCGCCAGCCCGGTAAAGATGAAGCCGGTGGCGTAATACAGCGTGAATTGCAGGCCGTCGAAGGACAGCACGGCGCTGTCGATCACCACTTTCAGGCACTCGAGCGGCGATTCGCCCACGCCCAGCAAAACGAGGCCGGCGACGGCCAGCGCCGCCAGCAGGTTCAATAGCGGCAGCGCGAACAGGCCGACCCAGCGCGGCAGATTGTCAGCTGACATGGAATTCATGCGCTCTTCCCTCCCATCATCAGTCCAAGTGTGGTTTGATCGGCCTCGCGCGCATTGACGACGCCGGTGATGCGGCCGCCGCACATGACCACGATGCGGTCCGACAGCGCCATGATTTCATCGAGTTCGACCGACACCAACAGAATCGCCTTGCCCTGCTCGCGCAGCGTCAACAGCGCCTGGTGGATCAGTTCGATGGCGCCGATATCGACGCCGCGCGTCGGCTGGCCGATCAGATACAGGCTGGCATTGCGGTCGATTTCGCGCCCCATCACCAGCTTTTGCTGGTTACCGCCCGACAGCAGGCCGACGCGCAGCGCCGGCAAAGTCGGCCGGATATCGAATTGTTTGATATAGCTTTCGGTGCGGCGGCGCAGCTCTTGCGCATTGATCAGGCCGTGGCGGCTCAGGGCCGGCTGGCGCTGGCTGCCCAGGGCCACGTTTTCCATGCACGAAAAACTCTTGACCAGGCCCATGCGCAAGCGGTCTTCGGGCACATGGGCGATGCCGAGCTGGCGGTACAGGGCCGGGCGCGGCAAATGCGCGCGCAGCGCTTCGATCGGCTGGCCGTTGAGGACGATGCTGCCGCGCGTTGCGCTTTGCAGGCCGGCCAGGATTTCCAGCAGTTCCGACTGGCCGTTGCCGGCCACGCCGGCGATGCCGACGATTTCGCCGGCCTTGATCTCGAGATTGATATCGTCGAGCAGCACGGCGCCATTGGCCGCGGTCAGGCCCAGCTGGCGCACCTGCAGCACGCTCTGTTCGAGATTCATCGGCTTTTTCGGCGCCAGCGCCGCCATGCTGCGTCCGACCATCATTTCGGCCAGGCGGCTGGCGTCGGTGTCTTTGGTGGCGACCGTGCCGGCCACTGCGCCGCCGCGCATGACAGTGACGTAATCGGTGTACTCGAGGATTTCGCGCAGCTTGTGCGTGATCAGCAAAATCGTCTTGCCCTGCTCTTTCAGGGCGCCGAGGATGCGAAACAGGTGATCGGTCTCGTCCGGCGTCAGCACTGCGGTCGGCTCGTCGAGAATCAGGATGTCGGCGCCGCGGTACAGGGCTTTCAGCACTTCGACGCGCTGCTGGCTGCCGACGCCAAGGTTCTCGATACGGGCGTCGGGATCGACCTGCATATCGTAGGCCTGCGCCATCTCCAGCAGATGCGCGCGCGCCTGCTGCAGGCTGGTTTTCAGCGTGATCGAGGTTTCGGCGCCGAGCACGATGTTTTCGAGCACCGTGAAATCCTCGACCAGCATGAAGTGCTGATGCACCATGCCGATGCCGAGCCCGATCGCCTGCTGGCTGTTGCCGATCTCGACTGCGGCGCCATCGATCTTGATGACGCCGCTATCGGCCTGGTAATAGCCGTACAGGATATTCATCAGGGTCGTCTTGCCGGCGCCGTTTTCGCCGACCAGGCCGTGTATGGTCCCTTTGCGTATCGCCAGCGAGACATCGCGGTTGGCGTGCACGCTTGCAAAATACTTGTTCACGCCGATCAGTTCGACGGCGGGTGCACTTTCTATGGTCATCGCACTCAATCGAAAAACTTAGTGAACCGGGCAGCTGTTCTTGGTGCGGAAATCGACCACCTTGAGCTTGCCGTCGATGATGCTCTTGCGCGCTTCGGTGATGCGTTTTTCGGTCGCCGCGCTAATGAGCGGACGGTTGTACTGGTCGAGCGCCCAGTCGACGCCGCCCTCTTTCAGACCCATCACTTGCGTGCCCGGTTTGAAGGTACCGTTCCTGGCCGCCATCACCGCGTCGTACACGGCCTTGTCGATGCGCTTGACCATCGAGGTCAGGACCACGCCCGGTTGCAGATAGTTCTGGTTGGCGTCGACCCCGATCGCCATTTTCTTGGCGTCCTTGGCGGCCTGCAAAATGCCGAGATTGGTCGGTCCGGCGACTGCAAACGTGATATCGGCGCCGCGGTCGAACTGGCTGCGCGCGATTTCGGCGCCGCGCGCCGGATCATGGAAGGCGGCCGGGGTCGAGCCGACGATGTTCGACAGCACCTGCGTATTCTTGTCGACGTATTTGACGCCTTGTACATAGCCGCATTCGAAGGCATTCAAGAGCGGCATGTTCATGGCCGTGATGTAGCCGACCTTATGCGTCTTGCTGGTGAGGGCGGCGGCCATGCCGACCATGAACGAGCCCTCTTCTTCGCGGAACACGATATTGAGCACATTGTCGCCCTTGACGATGGAATCGACCATCACGAATTTCGTCTTCGGAAACTCCTTGGCGACCTTTTCCATCGATTGCGTGAAGCTGAAGCCGACCGCCACCACCACATCGACACCGCGCTTGGCCATGCTGCGCAAGACCTGTTCGCGCTGCGGCTCGTTATTGACGAGCACTTCCTTGAAGTCGATCTTGGTGTCTTGCTTGAACTTGCTCATGCCGATATAGGCGCTCTCGTTAAAGCTCTTGTCGAACTTGCCGCCGACATCGTAGACGATGCCGGGCGAGAATGGCGCCGCCTGCGCCGCGCTCGCGCCGCCCACAACGGCGGTCGCACACAGTGCGGCAAAGATGGCGGAACGCTTGAAAGAGGAAAAAGTCTTCAGCATGATGATGGGTCTTTATCGAAAATAATGGATTGAAAATGCGCTTGAAGCGGCAGCGCCGGGCGCTGCCTGCGTGACTAGGCGCGCTTACATCTTGACCGGGCAGCTGTTATTGGCGGCGTAGTCATGCACCTTGATCTTGCCGGCGATGATGTCCTGGCGCGCCTGGTTCAGTCTCGCTTCCATCTTCGGCGTGATCAGTTTGCGGTTGTATTCGTCGATCGCCAGCATCACGCCCTGGTCCTTCAGGCCAAGCGAGACCACGCCGGGCCGCCAGCTGCCGTTTTGCGCGCTCTTGAAGGCCTGGTAGACGGCGGTATCGACTTGCTTGACCATCGAGGTCAGCACCGTGCCCGGATAGACATAATTCTGGTTCGAGTCGACGCCGATGGCCAGTTTGCCCTTGTCCTTGGCGGCCTGGATCACGCCGGTGCCGGTATTGCCGGCGGCCGAAAAGACGACGTCGACGCCACGGTCGAACTGGCTGATGGCCAGCTCGGCGCCGCGGGTCGGATCGCGAAAGGCGGCGGCGGTGCTGCCGACCATATTCGAGATCACGGTCGTATTCGGCGCCGCATATTTGGCGCCCTGCGCATAGCCACAACCGAAGCGGCTGATCAAAGGAATATCCATGCCGCCGATGAAGCCGATCTTGCCGCTCTTGCTGGCCATGGCCGCTGCCATGCCGGCCAGGAAAGAGCCCTCTTCTTCGCGGAACATCATGCTTTGCACATTCGGCAGCGGCGTGGCCGGCGCCACGTTAACGAGGACGAATTTCACCTTGGGGAATTCCGGCGCGATCTTGCTGACCTGGGCTTTTTGCTGGAAGCCGGTGACGAAGATGATCGAGGCGCCCTTGCGCGCCAGATGACGCAGGATTTGCTCGCCCTCAATATCGGCATTGATCTGCGCTTCGAGATATTTGACGCCGGTGTCTTTCTTGAATTTCTCAGCGCCCGTATAGGCGGCCTGATTGAAGGACTTGTCGAACTTGCCGCCGACGTCGAATACCACGGCAGGCACAAAGGCGTCGGCCGCGCGCACCGGCGCCGCCGCCAGCGCGCCAAGCGCAAAGCCGATCGACAGGGGCAACAATGATTTTTTCAAGAAACTCGAGTGCATGGCAATCCAATATCAAAAAATTAATTTTTGCTGCAACACTATGCAGCAATCGCATCGTGTTGGCAAATACGATTTATTTTAGACATTTATAGCAATGAACTATAAATACCTGCGATTTTATAAACAGAATATAAGCGGACGATGCATCAGCCATAAGCAAAAAGCGTTCCGCCGCGACGCCAATTACCGCCGATTACCGCCGATTGTGCGGCGCGGCGGCCAGAACGGGCTTGCCGGGCATTGCAAGGCCCGGCCGGGTTCAGGCGTTCAGGCGATTCAAGATCGGCAACAGCATCGACGCCCCGAGCCGCATGCTGCGCGCACCATTCCAGCCGACATTCACATCCGGCAAATCCGCATTGTCCTTGAATGGCATTTCCAGCGTCAGCGACAGGCATTTGAAATGGTGGCCGACGTATTTGGAGGCCAGCGTCAGCATGTCTTCATTGTATTTGCTGGCCGGATAGCCGACCTTGTCCTGGAAGTCGGGCGTGACGAGCTTGAAGAAATCGATGAAAGCTTGCTGCTCGGCCGCCTGTTCGGGCGTAAAGCCTTCCAGCATTTCGCTGCCGGCGACAAAATTGTAAGGCAGCGCTTCATCGCCGTGGATATCGAAAAACATGTCGCAGCCGATTTCGTGCAGCTTGTTCTTCACGCACAGCACTTCAGGGCTGCGCTCAAGCGTCGGCGTCATCCATTCGCGGTTCAGATTGGCGCCGAAGGCATTGGTGCGCAGATTGCCGCGCACCGAGCCGTCCGGATTCATGTTGGGCACGATGTAAAACACGGCTTGCTGCAGCAATTTGGTGGCCACCGGGTTGGCGTCATCCAACAAGGCATCGAGCAAGCCTTCGACAAACCATTCGGCCATGGTTTCGCCGGGATGCTGGCGGGCGATGATCCAGATTTTTTTCCTGGCGGCGGCTTCCTCGCCGACCACCAGCAGATTCATGTCGCGGCCATCGACCGTCGTGCCGAGATCGAGCACGCGGGTCAGGCTGCTCTGTTCGGCGTGGCCGATCAATTGCAGGTGACGCTCCCACGAATACGGCTCGAAATACGCGTAATAGACGCTATCGGCTTCAGGCGTATGCGCAATCGTCATGACCTTGCCATCGAACGTGGTCGGCACGCGGAACCAGGTCACGCTATCGTAACTGGCCACGGCCTGGTAATTTTCCCAGCCGCCGGCATAAGTGGCATTGCCGGCATTAAGAAAGCGGATCGTGCAGGCCTGATCGCGCGCGCCCTGCAGGCGGAAATGGAACCACTGATGAATATCGGCGTGCGAATCGCGCCGCAAATTGACTTCGATCGCATCGCAGCGCGTAGCGCGCACGACATCGATCGCACCGGAATCGAAGTTGCTGCTGATCTTGATGGACATGAATAGAATCCGTTTACTTGAATTAGATAAAAAAAACAGCCCGGGCGCGGGCGGCGATGGGGCCGGCCAGCGGGCGGGTGCGAAAAAAAATTTGAATTGGCGCTATTTTCCGTGTTTTGACGGTTTGTGCAAGGAGCGCGTGCGAAATCGGGGGCATTTATGGCCAGAATAAGCCAGACAAAGGCCAAACATGCGCCAAACAAGAGCAATTTCATGGTGCAGAATGCGCACTGCGCATGCCGCGAACGCTGGCAAAAACGCAAGAGTAAATGCTATAATTCGCCTTCAGTCGGGGCGTAGCGCAGCCTGGTAGCGTACTTGCATGGGGTGCAAGGGGTCGTGTGTTCGAATCACACCGTCCCGACCA
>JAIZVZ010000163.1 GCA_021768485.1 Oxalobacteraceae bacterium
GCCAGCGCCGATACTCCCAGTCTTGTGGAGGACAGGCGACGATGGAAAACACCGAGCAGAGCCAATCTCAGCAACAATATCGGGACCAGTTGCGTGCCTTCACGCAGCAGCATCGCGCCGGTCACTGGCACGGCAGTTTTGCCGAATTTCTGGAGCAGGTGCTGCCGGGCGCGCCGGGGCAATTTGCCCGCAATTCTCATCAATACATCTGGGACATGCTGTGCTGGAGCGGCCAGCAGCGCGGCACGCTGTTCGCCGACGAACTGTTTGGTATCGACGACGCCCTCGCCCGCGTGGCCGATTATTTCAAGGCGGCCGCCGCCGGTTCCGAGGTCCGGCGCCGGCTGTTGCTGTTGCTTGGTCCGCCCTCGGGCGGCAAGTCGACGCTGGTGATACGGCTGAAGCGCGGCCTGGAGGAATACAGCCACACCGACGCCGGCGCGCTGTATGCCATCGCCGGCTGTCCGGTGCGGGAATCGCCGCTGCATCTGGTGCCGCACACCTTGCGCCCCGGTTTTCGCGACAGTTATGGCGTGGAACTGGCCGGTGAGCTGTGTCCGCACTGTCGCGCGCGGCTGGAACACGAGTTGGACGGCGATTTCCTGCGCATGCCGGTCGAGCGCTGCTTCATTTCGGAGGCGGGCCGTAGCGGTATCGGTACTTACGCTCCGCATGATCCGAATACCGCCGATATTGCCGATCTGGTGGGTTCGGTCGATCTGTCGCGGGTGGCGGAATATGGCGATGAGGGCGATCCGCGCGCCTGGTCGTGGTCGGGCACGGTGTACGCCGCCAGCCGTGGCGTGCTGGAAATGATCGAGATACTCAAAGTCAAACGCGAGTTTCTGTATCTTTTACTGACGCTCACACAAGAAGGGAATGTCAAGGTCGCCCGCTTCCCGCTGATTTATCTGGACGAGACCATCTTGGCGCACACCAATCTGGCCGAATTCCGCAAATTTTTGCAGGAAAGTGAAAACGAGGCGCTACTGGACCGCATGGTCATCGTGCAAGTGCCGTACACGCTGAGCTATCGCGAGGAGGCCCGCATCTATCGCAAGCTGATCCTGTCGGCGGCGGCCGTCCGGCGGGTGCATCTGGACCCGCATGTGCTGCACGCCGCCGCCGTTTTCGCCGTGCTCAGCCGTCTGCACGAGGGCGAGGAACGCGATACCGATCTGGCCAGGCGGGTGCGACTGCACGGCGGCGACGAGGTCGACGGTGTTCATCATGCGGAGGCATTGCGGGTGCGCAGCAAGGAGAAGGCGCCGGATGAGGGCTTGTCGGGCGTCTCGCCGCGTTTCGTCATCAATGGCCTGTCGCACGCGATCATTCAGTCGGCCCGCAACAGCATCAGTACCATGGATTTGTTGCTGGCGTTGAAGGACGCCATCGAAAGCGATGCCCGCATTGAGGCGTCACGCAAACGGCGTTGGGTCGATTATCTGGTGCTAACGCGCAAGGAATTTTATAACCGATGGGTCAAGGAGGACGTGCACAAGGCCTTGTTTGTGTCGTTTGAGCAGGAGGTGGCCGATCTGCTCGACAAATACCTTGATGAAGTGGAGGCCATGCTGGACAACCGCCAGGTCAGGGACCCGATCACCAACGAAGAGCGGCGGCCGGATGAGCGTTTCCTACGCGCGGTGGAGGAAAAAATCCACATTTCGGACTCCGGCAAGCAATCTTTCCGGCAGGAGGTGGTGCGCAAGGCCATGAGCGCGTACAAGCGCGGCGAACGTTTCGGTCTGGCCAGTCACGCCCAGCTGCGCGACGCCTTGCAGCAATACCTGTTCGAACAACGGCGCGATGTGCTGCGCCTGGTCAGCTCGGCCAAGCGGCCGGACGAAGACGTGCGCGCCAAGATTTCCGCCGTCGAGCAGCGGCTGGTGGACGAGTACGGTTACGACCAGCACTGCGCGCGCGAGGCGCTGAATTACGTCACCACGCTGCTGGCACAGGAGTGATATGCATAATGACTGGTACGAGCTGTTCTCACGCGGTTCCCGCGATTGGCTGCGTCACAACGACAAGGTGCGCGAGGCGGTGCGTCAGCATCTGCCCGACGCGATCACGGCGCC
>JAIZVZ010000039.1 GCA_021768485.1 Oxalobacteraceae bacterium
GCGCCCGAAGAGCGCCCAGTAAATTAATCGGAGCCGGAAAACCCAGCCATCACAGCCCGCTAGCCGCCTACATCATCAGCCCCGCGATCTGTTGATTGATTATATTCGATTAATCTACTTCCGTGTTGCTGGTATCGCGTCGACCTGTTGCGCGATGATCACAGAAGGGTTCAGCGGCGTGCGATCGGTGTTCAGCACGCAGCGCACGCCGGCATCCTTGCTGCCCTTTAGCTTCATGCCGCAGCAGCACAGCGCCGTCACGTGGTCGCCCTCGACCTCCGTGTCGCAGTTCGTGCACTTGAACACCTTGCGGTGGTCGAACGTGGTGCGCGTCAGCACGCGCGAGAAGCAGATCCGGCAAATGTGGTCCGTCAGCACCCAGCGCAACGGCATTTCGTCTTTGGAGATTGTTGTCAAAATAGCCTCTGTTGTGTGAGTTGCGCCTGGCTGTGGAATGCGAACGTGACGCGCTTCTTGCTGTCACGCAGCGCGGTGACGACCAGCTCCATGGTGTCGCGGGAATGGTCCAGGGTCAGGCTGATGGGATCGGGACCGGACAGGTAGCGGATGCGCCGGCGTGTCAGCTGGCCAACCTTGGTCGGCGCCGTGCCCTTGCTGTTAGCGCCAACCAGGAATTCGCGTTGCCGGTTGTAGCAGCTCACGCACAGGTGCTTGCCGACCAGCCTGGTCGCACCGCGATGGCAGCGCGCGCAGATGCATTGCCCCATCATCGGCGACATGCTGGCCGCTGTCTCACCCGCATGCACGGCGCCGACCGGGCAAGCCTTGCATCGCTCCAGCCGCTCGATGCCGTCCCGGTTACCGCCGCGCCACATATTCGCGCAGCTGCTCACAGCCAGCGTCGCCCGCAGTCGCTCGCACTTGAACATCACTACGCCGGGAAGCTCCGGCATCTCGCTGTATTGCACCATGAAAACCCCTATCGAATATGAGCAATTGTATCACGCTGCCCATGCCCATTTCCAAGTAATCACCTAGCAACGCCAGCGGTTACGCGTGAGTTACGTTGTAAATCCGTGACTGTTCCGTGGTGTCGATGAAGCACTGTGAGTTACAATGCTGTTTCACTCACAGGAGGTATGATGATTCAAATCGAAAATGACTGGGTTCCACCTGGCCGCAAGGGCGTGACCTACCAAGATATGCCGATGGACAAACTGGGCATTGGCGACTCGTTTGTCGTCCCGTTCTCACTCATCCGGTACACCACCGTGAAGACACGAGCCTTCCGCTACTCGCAAGACAATGGAAAACAGTTGCGTGTGTTTAAGGAGGAAAACGGCACGCGGGTATATCGCGCTCGATAATGCGGCTATCCGCTTGCTATCCTGGCCCGCTTCGGCGGGTTTTTTTACGCCCATTGATCAGAAACCAGCAACAGCACTTGGTCACCGTCTGGTTACGATTTTGGTTACGCCTAACTCATTGATTTGATTGGTCTTTTTCTATAAGTAACTATAGTAACCTGATTTATTATTATAAGAAGACACACAGCGAGATGTTCATAGATAGGGGTTGTGTGCTGAAATCTGTGTGTGTGTTATATATATTGTTCCGCAAAATCAGGTCACCTGGTTACCTTCTTTAAAATCAATGACTTACGCGTAACTCTGGTTATAGTCACCGGTCACCGGGTTTCTAGCACGACCGTTCGGTAACCACGCTTGGTTACCACTAAGTGTATGATTTAAAAGGATAATTTCCGACGGTAACCAGAAAAGCCGGAAACCGTCGCGGGGACTGCATGCGGCGTGAATACTACGCAACACAAGATTAAATTACTCAATTCCGGTACATATACTGTGCTATACTTTGTTCATGGGGTCGCGAGTTACGAGGCCCGGTTACTGAGGAAAGGTCATCCAATGGCAACTTCGATAATTGGCGCGGACTTGCTGCGGCAATTGATGCGGAAAGCCGCTCACCCTGTTGCTGATAATGAACCTACGATCAGCGAATACTATGGCTTTACAGCCATGTGGGTTACGTACGGTTCGTCTGATCGTCGCTGCATCTACCGAGTGCCGAACCCCGATAAGCTTTGGACTTACCCCATCCTCCCGCTAAGGGCATAACCTGGAGAAAATAATGGACACTGAACAACTGCAAACCTTCCTTCGCATTGGCCTCTATCTTCTTGGCGTTTTAGGCGTGGTCGCCATCATCATCCTCTTGACCAGTAAGCCAACGAGCCAGCGTATCGATGCCTATGACGAGCACGAACGCCGCATGGGCTCCCCGAAGTAGCCTCACCTCACCGCACCACCCCACGCCACCCACGAGGTGGCTTTCCCAGTGAGAAGGTCGGCGCCGCCGGCCACGAACTGGAGATACCATGCGCATCACCGAACTGATCACCACCGCCCAACTGCGCGGTGCCACTGTCCACACCACAGCCGACAGCTGGGGCGAAGTCGCCACGGTGCAAGTGCTCGGCCTTCACGGCATGACGGCGTGGCCGTTGCCGGTGCGCCAGGCTGGAGCCGAGCTGGCGGCGGCGCTGCGCTAACCCCCACCCCACAGCATCACCCATCGCCCGGCACGACCGGGCTTCAGCGTTGAGAGGGTCGGATTGGCCGGCCCGCGAAACGATGGAGCACATATGGACCAACTGAAAGACGCAGTATCCCAGGCATTCGACAACGTGGTCGCCTCTGGCGCGATCGAGACCGCCATCCAGGAACAGATCAACAAGACCGTCGTCAGCGCCATCAAGGACCAGATCGGCGGTTACAACAGCGATTTCAGCAAGGCCGTCAACGAGAAGGTCAAAACCCTGATCGACGTGAACCTGGACGAAATCGACCTGCCATCCTACCGCCAGCTGATCGGCGATATCATCAAGCAGCGCGTCGGTGCCGTTATGACCACGCAATTCGCTGAGCAGCTGGACAAGGATATTTCTGAACTGCTGGAGCCGGCACCTGCCGAGATCACGCTGGAGCAACTGCTGGAAGACTTCACCAAGCACTACATCGAATACTACGGCCTGGACGAGTTGCGCGGTCAGGACTTTACGCTCACCATCAAATGGGGCGAGCGTAATGACGGCTACGTCGACGTTTTCATCGACAAAGACGTCGGCACCAGCGACTACAGCTGCAATATTTATTTGCGCATCCGGAATGGTGAAGTCTGGAGCCTGCGATTGAACGGCGACGACATCAAGAGCAAGATTTTCGTCGGCCCTCTGTTCGCCTTCGAGAAACGCCTGTTCCAGATGTACACCGCCAAGACGCGTTTGATCATCCCGGCCGGCGCCACGGCGGACGACTACAACACCACGTTCCCAGGCTACGACTACGACTAAACAACTCAGCCCGGCCTCGCGCCGGGTTTTTTACTGGACGACACCATGCGCACCATTATCAATTTCCTCGACCGCCACCCACGCCTCTGCATCGTCGGCATCATCGCCGGCCTGATGCTGATCGCCGCGCTGGAGGACATTCCACAATGAAACACTTTGCCAAAACACGCGATGCAATCGCCGCATTCCTGAAAGACCGCACCGCCGTGCACTATGAAATCGTCGGCGGCCTTCACTTGTCCACCGCCGTGATTTCGGTCGCGCTGAAGATGATGCGCAACGCCGGTGAAGTGCACATCTGCGAATACCGCCGCGTCGGCTATCGTCTGCTCAAGGTGTACAAACTCGGCAGCGACAAGGACGCCCCGAAGCCTGAGCGCAAGCTGGCGCTGGAAGAGCGCGCACCGATCCTGGCGGCGCTGATCGCCGAGAAGGGACCGCTTACCCGAAAAGATATCACAGCGCTCGGCTGGAGCCCGAGCACCGTCACCAACGTGATCCACTTCATGAAGAAGCGCGGCGAGATCCGCGTGCATGAATACGTTGCGAACCCGGCCAGCGGCCAGTACATCGCGCACTACGGACTTGGCAGCGAGCCGGATGCGCCGCGCGGCAAGTCGGGGCGTCGCCGGAAGCTAGCAGCGCCGCGCCAGCGTAACGTGCCGCCGCCGCCAGATACACTGATGGCCGTATTCTTCGGCCGATAAGAAAAAGCCCGCATCCCGCGGGCTTCTTTTATTACGCCGGTGGCGCCGGCCACGGAATCACCCCATAGACCTGCGCGCACAGCTTGCCCAGCAACAGCGGCCCGAGCCGCTTGAACAATCCCTCATCCTCAGGCTTCCACCCGAACACAGCGCAAAATGCCTGCGCCTGCTCGGCGGTCGGCATGTCGCGCCAGTGAAGATCACAAAAACGATACACAGCGGCCATCTCGGTGATGTACCCGCCGACCTGCGCGAAGTCGGATCTCACCTGGTGGCGCAGCTGGTGCTGCTCGTTGATGTCGAGGCCGGCGCGCTGGCAGAAGAATTTGAAATCTTCGACGAACGCGGCCGGAACGGTGATCGACCCGGCCATTAGAAGTTCTCCAGGCCGGCCGCCGAATGCTCAGGCGTCGTTGCAATGTAGTCGGTCAACAGGTCATCCAGCGGCAGCGAGATTGCTTTGCTCGCGATGCCGTTGAATTTGATGCTCCGGTTATCATAGCGATCGGCGCCCTTCACACGCAGCAGCACACCGCGCAGATCGGCCTCGAACGGCGTGCCCTCGACCAGGCGGCGCAACTCGTGCGAGGTGTTCGACAGGATCAGGCGCTTGCCGTCGGTGCGCATGCCGTGGCGCTGCAGCACCGCCTCGGCGCTTGGAGACTGCATGGTCAGGCCGTCGACCTCCAGCCCGTGCGCGCGCCGGATCAGCTCGTTGACCGACACCTCGGCGCCCGGGATGCGCACCAGGGCGCCCATCAGCGATGCGAGCGCTCGCTCGCCCTCGTCCACTTCATTGTTCTCGCGGTGCTCGGACCAGTCGAAACTATTGATCATAGCGGCGGCGGCCTCCTCGGTGGCCACGCCATCATCGACCAGCGACCAGGCGCCGGCCAGCAGCGTGCCGTACTGGTCACCATCGCGCTGGCTGCCGAACTTGATCGCGGCCGCCTTGGCGAACACATCGATGTTCTTGAGCGTGATCGGCAGCAGATCGATCGAGCGCCGAACCAGACGGCCGGGCAGCTGCTCGTCACGGTTAGTGATGTGCAGCGCCTCCTTGATGCGCTCCCAGGTTTCCTGCGCACCCGGCTCATCACGCGCGCTGCGTAGGCTCAGCACCGTCATGCGCTCGATGTCGGCCTGATACTTGATGCCCACCTGAATCGAAGCCAGACAGAACATGCTGCGGATATGGAACGCCATGGCGTCGCCGCCGGCGGTGCCCTTCAAGGTTTCCGCCTGGCTCTCAGTCGACGCCTGCCGAACCATGGCCAGCACGTTCTGAATCCGCATGCCCTCGCGCTCGGTGTTGCTCTCCGATTCGTCGAACAGCACTGGCAGCGCGTCGCTCTTCAAGCGCTGGCGGATACCGGCCTCCGAGCTCGCGCCCTGTGCGTACAGGCGGATGCCGTTCGACAGGAAGTTCACGAACTTGTTGAGCACGGTCGTCTTGCCGCTGCCGGCGCCGCCGGTGATCCAGACGTGCGGCCGCCAGGTCAGCGCGCCGCCGATCGGCGCCAACGCCACCCAGCCGGCCAGCATCGCGGCACTCGCCGGCATCGCCCAGCTGAACTCGCTGGCCAGGTCCAGCAGGTCGCGGCCCTCTTCCTTGGTCAGCGCTATGTCGGAGATGTCTGGCAGCGCCTTGCTCATCTCGTACACGTAGTGGCTCTGCACCTCGGTGATGGCTTGGTACTCGCCGTCTACCGTCAGATAGTCGCCATGGTGGAAGATGTTGCGGCCCTTGTCCGTCCAGGCGCCGCGCCCGCGAATGCGCTCCATGTCGTAAACGCCGCGGCTGTTGGCCTTGCGCACGATCCAGTTCATCGCGGATTTTTTGTCGATGCCGCCCTTCGGCAGCTCGAAATAGGTTTCCCACCAGTCGAGCGGCGCGAGCTCAATCAGCCCGGCCTCCGAGAAGTCGCCCTTGCTGTAGACCATGATCTGGCATTTTTCGTACTGGAAGATGAAGTACGAGCCGTGGTCATAGCCGAGCACGCGGAAATAGTTGTTCTGGCCCAGGCCTGGATCTTCGCGCTTGTCGAACTCCTCGGCGCGCGCGTCGCGGCTCGGCCTCGTGGTCGACTTGGAAGGTTTGGCCGCCGCCGGCGCGCCGGTCTCGCGAGCAGCCACGTCCGGCGGGAAATCGCTCTCGCCTTCCCACGGCAGCATCGGCGCTGGTTCACCGGCAGGCTGTTCAGGCTGCACCGCAAACACGTCGGCCGCCAGCTGCGCGGTTTTCATGTGCGCCAGCAGGTTGAACCCCTCCGGCAGCTCGTCGGCCAAGTCCCAACCATCAACCACGCCCGCCGGCGGCGCGATGTACTTCACTGCCTCGCAGTGGTCCAAGATGATGTCGTGAATATCGCGCATCGCCACGAAACCAGGCTGCTCGTGCGCCGGCATCAGCTGGCCGGCTTTCGGATGACGCTCCTTGTACGGCTTCTGATCGTAGTCCGGCCACAGCGCTACCTTGCGCCGATACAGCGGCGACCAGTCGACGTGCGGCACAGCCTTGCCGCCACCCGGCCACGCCACCACCACCAGTTTGGTCAGCGGCACGCCGGCGGCGAGGAACAGCGCGCGCGCCGCGTCGCACGCCTTCTCGCCTTCGACTACCAGCACCTGCGCCTTGGGATTGTAGGCCAGTAGGTCAAGACCGTAGATCGGGCGCGGCTTGCCGAACGACAGCCAGCGCCACTGCAGCTCGCCGGTGATCTGGTTGACGGCCCAAACCTGCGGCACGATCTCCTTGCCGCCGCTGGTGCCGTCGGCGAGAGGCGGCTTGTTGAAGCGATACACGTAGCCGATCAGCGCGCCGACAGCATCACGGTATTCCCAGCGCCGCGCCGGCGTCAGCCTGGTCCATCGGCCGCCGATCTTGCGATTGATGATGTCCATCGGCGGCGGAACGCCATCAGGAACCAAGGCGAGCGGTGTCCACTCTTCCGGCTCCTCGCGCGGAATTTCGCGGCGCTCGCGCGGAGCGGTGTGCTCCGGTGCATCGACGGTTTTGTTGATGATCTGGACGGCGGTGCGGAAGTCGACTGACTCGTACTGCATGACGAAGTCGATCGAGGTTCCGGCCGCGCCGCAGCCGAAGCAATGGAAGCGGCCGAGCCCCGGCGTCACGGTAAAGCTGGGGGATTTCTCGCTGTGGAATGGGCACAGCGCGCGGTATTCTTTCGGGCCTGCTGATTCAAGTTCTACATAGCGCTCGACGACGGCCAGAATGTCGGAGCGTGCATTTTCAATATCCTGCTCGGGTAGTTTTGCCATATCCTTCTGCTCGTGGATGCTCTGCTTAAAAAACGGACGCGGGCTCAGTCGCCAGCAGAATGCGCAAGGGAGCTACCCTTCCCGCGTCCTCAAAAATACACGCGGCCCTGTGATTCAGGCCGCGCAAGCCGTGTATTGCGGTGATGAACGATGATTGTAACCGTATATGAGCAATCAGGGTTGATCGGCGCCGATGTTTTTTCGCCACACGTTGATGATGTCGGCAGCCTCCTCTTCCGACGAGAAGAAGCCAGCGATGCCGCCAGCATCGCTGATGGTCTGAGCCCAGTCCTTCTGCGCCTTGCTGCGCCGGCCGCCATCACTGCGCTTGGCCTCGAAGCTGCCGAAGACCAGCACCTGGCGGCCGACCATCGCCGGCGTGATCGTGACCGGCACGCCGCCGATCAGATCGCCGGCGCCGACGACTGGCTCGTTGCTCAGCAGCCCGAAGCCCAGCGCAATCGGCCGCGCGCCGTGGAGCTTGATAGCTCCATGCGGCAGCGGCACCGGCTTGCCACTGCCAACCCAGCCCTTGCCGGTGTTCAGGCGCCAGACCAGCGCGCCCATGGTGGCCAGCTTTACCCAACCGCGCCGCTGTACGGGATTTTCGAGGCTCATGGCAAAGTCGCGCTGACGTTGCCGCACGTGTTGCACTTGAACTCGCCCGAACGATCCGGATGACAATAAAACTGCCAGGCGCACTGTCCAGGAATGCAGCGCGTGTGAATCGCCGGCACAGTTTTCACATGTGCTGGCTGGCGAGTCTCGCTGTTGCGCGCCAACGCCTCAGCCTTCAGCGCCGAGTAGGCAACGCCATCCTCGGCGCTGTCGCGGTGGAACACACCAGGCGTCTGCCACTGGCGCACATCTTTCAGCAGTTGCATCATCAGCCAGCCCTCGGCCTCAGTCAGCTCGCGGCCGGTGATGATGTTGAACGCCTCGATCGTGCGACCCATGCTGCGCTCGCCGCCCGGCTGATCGTATTGAGCGGCGCGCTGCTGCATGATCGCGCCGGCCTGCGCCAGGAATTCTGGCGCGCTCATCGGTTTGTTGGATGTCATATAATGTTGTCAGAATGATCAGAATGGGATGTCATCATCGATCGGTGCTGGCGCTGGCCGGCCGGCTGGTGCCGCCGCTGGACGCTGGGCCTGCTGACGCTGTGGCGCCGGTGCCGCTTGCTGCTGACCGCCGCTGTCTTGCTTGCCACCCAGCAGCTGCATGCTCTCCGCGATGATGTCGGTCGCGAACTTCTCGACGCCATCCTTGTCGGTGTATTTGCGCGTTTGCAGCCGGCCCTCGACATACATCGAGGTGCCTTTCTTCGCGTACTGGCCTACGATCTCTGCCAGCTTGCCGAAGAATGAGATGCGGTGCCACTCGGTGATCTCGGTCTGCTCGCCGGTGTTCTTGTCCTTTTTCTTGTAGGACGTGGCCACCGCAATATTGGCGATCGCGTCGCCTGACGGCATATAACGGAGTTCAGGGTCGCGGCCCAAGTTGCCTACGATAATTACTTTATTGACTGATGCCATGATTGCTCCAAATGATGCGGCGGTGCCGCGTTAAAATTCGATTTCTGCATTGACTGGCGCACGCGGCGCAGCGACCTGCTCGGTGCGGTGCTGCTCGAAGCGGTCGCGCAATTCTCGCAGCTGCGCCGGCTTCATGCCCTTGATGTCCGAGATGGCCACGCCGAACGTTGCGAGCGGCGCCTGGCCGGTGGTCTGGTGCCAGGCGCGCAGATCAGCGATCAGGCTGTCGCGCAGCTCGGCCTTGTCCTGGCGGGCCTTCACGATGGCCTGCGCGCGCGGCAGGCTGTAGCCCAGCTTCTGCACCATATCGTCGACCGACTGCGCTGCCGCCTGCGCGGCGCGCGCCTGCTGTGCCTGCTTCGCCTGCATCTCCTGCTCCTCCTGCAACTTGGTCAGCTTGCCGTCGACCTGTTCGATCTCGCGCACCGTTTTCGGCTGCGTCATAACGGCCGAGCACTTCGGGCACTTCGGATCGCTGAACCACTCCGGCACCGGCTCGAACACATGGAAGCACTTCGGGCATTGCTTAGCGGTGATGCCCTCTTCGGCCGGCTTCTTCTTGCCCTTCTTCCGGCCCTCCAGTGTCCACTCACGAAGACGGCGCGGTGTGCCGTGCTTGACCTTGAATTCGCCGTTCACGATGCGGCCGACGTCGCCGACGTGGTCCAGGTAGAACGTGTTCTCGGTGCATTTGCCGCTATCGGGATCCGGGCGCATGATCCGACCGACGCGTTGCAGGAAGCGCGACTCGGATGCTGTCGGCGCCAAGCCGATGCAGCATTGAAGCTTTGGCAGGTCATAGCCTTCGTCGACTAGAGCCACGGTACAGGCGCCGTGCAGCTCGCCGTTGGCCAGCTTGCGATTGACCTCGGTGCGCTCGGCGTCGCTCATCTCCGGCTCGCCGACCAGCAGCGCGAAGCGATAGCCGGCCGCGTTGAATTCGTCGACGACGTGCTTCGCGTGCTTGATGGATGCGCAGAACACGATGGCAGTGGCGCCAGGGCAGTGCTCGGTGTAGTGCGCGACGGCGCTGCCGGTGATGACCGGGCGGTCGACGCGCTCCTCAACCTCCGCGGCGTTGTACTCGCCCTCCTTGTTGGCCTTCAGGTCATCGAACACCGGTGGGTCCATGCTGGTGAACACCGTAGGATTGATCAGCATGCCCATGTCGATCAGGTCAGCGACCAGCGGACCGACGACCATTTCTTTGAAGATGCCGCCATGACCTTCGCCCAGGCCGATGCCGTCGCCGCGCACTGGCGTCGCGGTAACGCCCAGCGTGATCGGCATGCCCAGGAGCTCGTGCAGCTTGCCCCACTTGTTGGCCTTCACCACGTGGTGGGCCTCGTCATAGATGGCGAGTTTGAATTTGTACGGGTTCGGCGGCAGCGGCTTGCCTTCGGCGGCCAGCTTCTCGCAGCGCTCAATGTATTTCTTCACGCGGATCAGCAGCGTGTCGATGCTGGCAACCTGCACCATCTTGTGCGGCGCCGGCGTGAAGTGTGGCGAGATCATGCCGTGGTCGATGCCGAGTGCGCGCAGCGACTTCGACGCCTGCAGCAGCAGCTCCTTGCGGTGCACGATGATGACGACGTTGTTGCCTTTGTCGGCGGCGTTGGTGGCGATGTAGCAGAAGGTGTAGGTCTTGCCGCCGCCGGTCGGCAGCACGAACAGCACCGGGTAATTCTTGCGTTTGAAAGCGTCACGGATGCCCGCGACGCCCTCCATCTGGTAAGGGCGAAGTGAAATATCTGCCATAGTTTCCTCAATGCGCGGCTCTGTGCTGCCCTATCCGCGCAATACGTTGATCACCGGCCTGGCGGCCGGGCTTATTGCTGTTGCAATTCTGGAGAGAGGTCGATCGGCGCCGGCGGCGCACCGGCGGCGAGCGCAGCCAGACGCGCCTCTTCATCGCGCACCACCTGCTGCATGCGCTGCAGCAGCATCACAGTGGTAGGGCACTCACGGCGCCAGCGGTCCGGCGTTGCACGACTGATGCCGGTAGCTTTGCAGATGGACGTGATCGTCATGCCGACGGCTGCAGCGTCCTTCTCCAGCGTATCCAGCTCCGCGTAAAAATCCTTGATGTAGTTGCCTGAACTCATAACCGCTCCGTTTTGGTAGTAAACGGAATTGTACTGTAAAAACGCAATGCACCGAAAATGATTACAGTGTTCTGTGGTGTTTTTGCGTGATGTTGCAGTACATCGCATGATGAATTGAGCGCCATTGCTTGCGCGTTACTCATTTATGATTCACAATTCAGCTACACAAACATTTTTGATCAACTACACATGACCTCTGAAATCGTACTGCACGGCTTGATCGACGACATGTCGAACGCCGACTATCACGCAGCACCAGCTATCTCGAAGTCGCAGCTTGATGCGATCGCGCCAGAGACCGGCGGCAGCGCGCTGAACTATTGGGATCAGTATGTGAACCCGGACCGCGAGCCGCGCGAAGAGAAGCACTGCTTCACCGTCGGCAGCGGAACGCATACGCTGGTGCTTGAGCCGCATCTGTTCGAGCAGACCTACGGCGTAGGCTTTGACAAGAACGCGCACCCTGACGCGCTCGACACCGGCGCTGACCTGCGCAAGGAGATCGACGCGCGCGGCCTGGCAAAGTCCGGCACGAAGCCGGAGCTCGTGCAGCGTCTGGTCGATGACGGCTTTCCACCAGAGCGCATCATGATGGTGTTGGAAAAACGCCACAACGATACGATCGCCGGCCGCATTCCGATCAGTGCCGCTGACTACAAGGACATGCTGGGCATGTTGCGCGCGGTGACGGCGCACCATACGGCCGGCGGCCTGATCGAAGGCGCGTTCATTGAGCAATCGTATTTCGTCAGCGTCAGTGTTCGCCAGGTTCTCGGCCCTCACTATGTCGCCGAGATCCATGGCCACGAGGACGGCGAGGTGCAGATCAAGATCCGGCCGGACCTGATCACGCGTAACGGCCGCATCATCGGCGACCTGAAGACGACCGACGATGTCAGCGAGCGCGGATTCGGCCGCACGATCGCGCAGCGCCGCTACCACGTTCAGGCGGCGTGGTACCTGGACGCCATGGCCTTCCTGTACGGCGACGACGCGCCCGACACGTTCGCGCTCATCCCAGCTCAGAAGCGCCGGCCGTATGACGCCGCCGTGCACTGGCTGAATGAACTTCACATCGGCGCCGGCCGCGACCTGTACCAGCGCGACCTCGCGCGCATCATTGCGTGCCGCCGCGTCGACTTCTGGCCGGGCGCCGACAATGGCCGCCTGATTGAAGCAGCTTTGCCAAGCTGGGCCATGAGCGCCAGCGCCTATTAATTTTACTCACTCACGAAAGACGATATGAACACTATGCAGTTACACGTTGGCGGCACCGGCCACCACGAATTTACAGTCATCGAGCGCGGCAACTGCGTTCTGGTGCGCGGTTCGCTCAGCGCAGCCGGTATGCGCGGCGTGACGGCGATGTGCAGCAAGAAAGCAATCATCTCGCCTGACCTGGCTCGCATGCTTGATGCGAACTTCGCGTTTGGCCTTCAGGCTGATGTCGACACGTTGATCGCTGAGATTAAGCCGGAGTTGGAGGCGCAGGCAAACCGCAGCGCAGCGGCGCGCGGCATATCCGATGCGGCGGCGCGGTGGCTGTCAATCGGCGAGCGCGGCAGCAGCAGCAACGCAATTTTCACCCATCTCACCGGGAAGAACGCGTGCGAAGTCGGCGGCAAAAAGGATCACCCATGCGACCCAGCAGACGTGCGCCGCTGCTGGCTGCTGCTGGAAGACGTGCCGGAACTGAAGGCGTCCTTCCAGCGAATGGCCGAAGTGTCGCCGGCGTGGTCCGGATTGGTCCGTGACTGGGACCAGATCATCAGCACGATGGCGGAAGAAATTGGCGACATCCGCAAACCGAAGCGCGGCGCATCAGCACCACGCACCTACAAACTCATCAAGAACGCCATCGGGCGCTAAAATCATGCACATCCAACAACTGAAAATCTCCAACATCCTCGGCCTGAAAGACCTCGAAATTTCCCCGGGCAGCTTCACCGCAATTGAAGGCCCGAACGGCACCGGCAAGACGTCGATCATCGAAGCCATCAAGGGCGCACTGAAGAGCGGCCACGACGCCACCCTGCTGCGCAACGGCGCCGAGAAGGGCGAGATCGTGCTGGTGCTGGACGACGCAATGTCGATTACGAAATCGGTCACCGCTGACGGCAGCAGCACCGTGGTGCGCGACGCCGCTGGCAAGAAGATCGCCCGGCCGGCCGAAGCCATCGCCAACCTGCTCGACATGCTGTCGGTGAACCCGGTCGACTTCTTGACCGCCAAGCCGAAGGACCGCGTCCGCGTGCTGCTGGAGAGCATGCCGATGGAGGTGAACACCGAGCGCCTGAGCGAAATCTCCGGCATCACCGTGACGGCCGAGCCCGGCGTGCACGTGCTGCAAGTTATCGAGCTGACTGCCAAGAAAGTCTACGACGAGCGCACCGGTACCAACCGCGCCGTCAAGGAGAAGGAAGGCACGATCAAGCAGCTGACCGAGGCCATGCCGCCTGCACCGAACGGCGTGGAAGGCTCCGAGGAGGAAATCAGCGACCAGGTGGCAGAGGCCACCACGGCACGCGACACGCGCCTGGCGGCCATCGCCACCAAGTTGACCGGACTGGAAACGAAGGCGCGCGACGACATCGCAGCCAACGACACCGCCGCCCGTACGAAGATCGACGGCATCCGCACCAAGCTGCAGGCCGACATCGATGCGCTGAAGGCCGCCGCACAGGCCGAGGTGGACACGATCAACACCACGCTGGCTGCCGACAATGCGGCCATCAACGCCGAGCTCGCCAAGCAGTCCGGCCTGGCCGCCACCGCCCGCGAGCAGGCCAACACCAAGCACACCAACACCACGGCGCCGCTGGCCGCCGCTCTGACCGTGCTGCGCACCAACCGCGAGGCCACGGCCAAGCGCGAGACTACGACCAAGCTGATCGAGGACATGAACGAGGAGCTGGAGCAGCTGCGCGCTGACGCTGAAGCACAGACGGCAGCGCTGGCGGCGCTGGAGAGCTACAAGTCGGAACTGCTGGCCAAGTTGCCTATCCCGGGCCTGGAAGTCCGCGACGGCGAAATTTTCCGCAACGACGTGGTGTTCGATCGCCTCAACACCGCGCAGCAAGTCGACATCGCCGTCGACATCGCAAAGCTGCGCGCCGGAGAGCTGGGCGTGATCTGCGTCGACCGCATCGAGTGCCTGGACAGCAAGATGTTCGCATCGTTCCAGCAGCGCCTGATCGACAGCGGCCTTCAGGCCTTCGTGACGCGTGTTGGCGACAGTGACGGCGATACTTTCGAGATCACCACCACGAACTAACAATACTCATTTATAATCAACGCTTCACCCACAACGGAGTAAATATGAACGAAGTAACTACCCAAGATCGCCAGACTGCACTCGCGGCCATTTCGAACCAAGGTGCCATGCTGCCTGGCGGCCATGGCATGAACGTTGGCGCCGTCGCAATTGAACAACAGCGCGCCATCGCTGATACCCGCGCCAAGCGCCTGATCGCTCGCGAGTACCGCCGCAACACGTTGCAAGCCACCCAGGAAGTGCGCGAAGTGTGCCGCATTCCAGAATTTGCCGGCATAGCATTTTTCTCGGTGCCGCGCGGAGGAAGCGTTGTCACCGGCGACTCCATCCGCATGGCGGAGGAACTGGCGCGCTGCTGGGGAAATATCGAGTACGGCCATCGCGAGCTCAGCCGCAGCAACGAGAAGTCCGAAGTGATGGTGTTTGCGATCGATCTGGAAACGGGCGTCGAATGCAGCCGCCAGCTGACCGTTCCGCACGTCATTGACACGAAAAATGGCCCAAAGAAATGTCGCGATCAGAAAGAGATCGACGACCTGATCAACAACAAAGCATCAAAGCAACGCCGCGGCGCCATCCTGGCCGTCATTCCACAATGGCTGCGTGAGATCGCACGCCAGGAGTGCTACAAAACTTTGCAGGGCGACAACACCGTGCCTATCGCTGTGCGCGTGCGCAAGATGGTCGATGCATTCGCCAATTTTGGCGTGACCGTGAAAATGCTGGAGCTCAAGATCGGCCATAAGCTGGAAGAGGCAACGGCCGACGATATGGTCAACATGACCGGGATCTTCAATGCGCTGAAGGACGGTGAGCCCGTGTCGGAATTCTTTGCCAGCGAGACTCCTGTGGACAGCGCCTCGCCACAAGCAGCAGCAATCACTGCCGCTGCGGGCAAAAAGACCGCTGCTGCAGGCACCGCAGCCGGAACTGTGGCGAAACCACGGGCCAACTCCAGCAAAAATGCGGAATCCGCAAGCAATGCGGTGAAAGACCAGGCAGCGCCCGTGCAAGAAAAAGCACCACAAGCTGCTGCACCAGCAACGGAGCCGGAGCAGCAGCAACAAGCAGAAGAAAACGCCATCGACGAAGCCAACGCTGCAGCAGCCGCTGCGGGCGCCGGCGGAGCTGTCGATGGTGAAGAGGAAGAAGTGTTCTAACGCAAACCAAGGGAAGGCCGGCGGCGCCGGTGGATGTAAATGCAGCAAGCAGCACGCAAGACCTCGTACCTTACTCCAGTTCAGGTGTCGGAGCGGTACGAGGGCCGCATATCGGTCCGGACGCTGGCAAACTGGCGTAGTGCGGGACATGGGCCACCCTTCAGCCGGCTCGGTGGCCGAGTGCTGTACCCAGAGGAACAGTTGGTCAGCTGGGAGACCAAAAACACCGTCAACTCGACAAGCGAGTATCGGAAGTGACTAACTAGCGGGGCTGGTGACGGCCCCGCTCTCTACATACGACAATTATGAAAGCTCTCTCTATCCGGCAGCCATGGGCATGGCTGATCGTGAATGGCTACAAAGACATTGAAAACCGTACCTGGCCTACCCGCATGCGCGGCGAGATCCTAGTGCACGCCAGCAAAGGGATGACCCATGCTGAATACGATGACGTCGAGTGGCTGATCCAGTTCACTGAGGTGCTGGCGCACATCAAACTGCCGGCCTTCGATCAGCTGGAGCGCGGCGGCATCGTCGGCAAGATGACCATCTGCAACTGTGTAGAGGCATCTGACTCGCCGTGGTTCTTCGGCCCTCAAGGCTTCATGCTGCGCGATGCCAGCGTGCTGCCGTTCGTGCCGCTCAAGGGGGCGCTGGGTTTCTTCGATGTGCCGGACAGCGTGGTGGCGTGGTGAGCGCGCTCAAGGCCTATCAGGTCCATGACGGCGACGAGGGCTGGGCGATCGTCTTTGCCTACAAGAACGTGGTGGCGCGCCGCGAGGGCGCCAACGAAATTGACGCCGATTTTTCCAGCGTCTCGTGCAAGCGCAAGCCTGAATGGGATCAGTACGCCCCCGGTCCAGTGCCGCCGCTCGCGCGCATCGCCAGTGGCTGGTGGTACGAGTGCGCGCACTGCGGCCGCCGCGTCAGCGAGGATCTGCATGCGGAGGTCGAGGACGAAGGCCTGGATCCGAATGACTTCGAGATCGTCGAGGCTGGCCGGCTCGTCTATTGCAGCCACACCTGCTCGCAGAAGGAATGGGCGCAGAAGCGCTGCAACACGGCGGCCAAGGTGGCGCTGATGGAGCTGTTCGCATCCACCCTGCCGGATGCGACGATCCTTTCGGTTCATGTGTATGGGCAGCGCTTGGAGCCTAGAAACAAGACCGGCGATCAATCCACCGTGGTCTACAAATTCCCGGGCGGTAAGAACAATGTCCACTGGACGTTCGGCGACGAAGAGCACCAGATCACCATCGAGGATGTCTATGCCTTCTATGCCTGGCGCGGCAAGCCGGTGCCCGAGGATCTGCGCAAGCGCGTCGATGAGATCCGGCAGCGCTTCGGACTTCCGGAGGGACCATGACCGTCTACGTCGACGACATGCGCGCCAAGTTCGGCCGCATGATCATGTGCCACATGCTGGCCGATACCGACGCCGAGCTGCACGCCATGGCTGCGCGCATCGGCGTGGCGCGCCGCTGGCACCAGAAGGCTGGCACGCCGCACAGCCACTACGACATTTGCCTCAGCAAGCGCGCGCTGGCCGTCAAGCTGGGTGCGATCGAGATCGACCGACGCGGCGTGTCTGACATCATCAAAACGAAACGCATCGCGGCCGCTGCCGCGTAACACGAAAGGAAATATGGACATCCACCAAAAGCAATACCAGAACACCAAGCAGCAATTCTGGAAACGCCAGGCCGAACAGCTGCTGGCCGATGCCCGCGCCGACGGCGTCATCATCACCGTCAGCCTTCACAACAAACTGCCGCTGGCCATGGGCAATTACGATCAGGTGGTCGACGTGCGCGAGCGCCGCGTGCTGGCCGAGCCGCGCTTCGTTTTGGAAATTCCAGCGATGCGTGACGAAGTCGGCTACTGGACCAATCCAGCCTATCCCGATCTCGGCGAAGACGGCGATTACAAGGGATGGTTTGCAGCACGCGGCCTGGAGTTCGTAGGCCATTCGCTGGAATCGGAAGGCGACGATCACCCGGCATATCAGGCCTACTACGAACATGCGCACCACGGCTGCGAGCAATGGCACCCTGCGCCGCCTGCTGGCGACGGCTGGCACACGCTCAGCATCCACGACACCGAAGACGGCCCGTACTGGTTCTGGGCACGGCGCATCGCAGCTGCCGAATAACGAAAGGCTATATGGAATGGTCACAACAACAGGCCGCCGCACTGTCGGCGGTCTCAAAATGGGCGAGCAGTAAGCGCGGCCCTCAGGTCTTCCGGCTCTTTGGCTATGCCGGCACCGGCAAGACCACGCTCGCAAAGCATATCGCATCCGGCATCGATGGCGGCGTGCTGTTCGCCGCATTCACCGGCAAGGCCGCGCTGGTTCTGCGCAAGAAAGGCTGCACCGGCGCCAGCACGATCCACAGCATGATCTACAAGGTGGACGATACCGAGGCCGACGCCGGCGGCGATCCAGTGTTCCAACTCAATCCGGACAGCCCAGTGCGCTTCGCCAAGCTGGTCATCATCGACGAGTGCTCGATGGTGGACGAAGAACTGGGTCGCGACCTGATGAGATTCGGCACCAAGATCCTGGTGTTGGGCGATCCTGCCCAGCTGCCGCCGGTCAAGGGTGATGGCTTCTTCACATCGGCCGAGCCCGACTTCATGCTGACCGACATCCACCGCCAGGCCGCCGACAATCCGATCATCTGGATGTCGATCGAGGTGCGCGAGGGCCGGCGCCTGGTGGTCGGAGATTACGGCGACAGCAAGGTCATCCGGCGCGCAGGTCTCGGCGCCCGCGAGGTGCTGGCCGCCGACCAGGTGCTGTGTGGAATGAACAAGACGCGCCAGTCAATGAATCAGCGCATCCGGCAGCTGAAGGGCATCACTGGCGCCATGCCTGTAACCGGCGATCGGCTGGTGTGCCTGAAGAACAACCGGGAAAAGGGACTGCTCAACGGTTCGCTGTGGGAGGCCAACGCAGTCAAAATGGATGCCGGACGCGTGAGCATGACCGTCAAGTCACTCGACGAGATGGAAGACCCAGGCGAGCTGATCGTGCCGCAAGAATTCTTCCTCGGCACCGAGAAAGACCTTCAGTGGTTCCAGCGCAAGCACGTTGACGAAATGTGTTTCGGGTACGCGCTGACGGTGCACAAAGCGCAAGGCAGCCAGTGGGACAACGTCATGCTGTTCGACGAGAGCGGCGTATTCCGCGACACAGCAAGGAACCACGTTTACACCGGCCTGACCCGCGCCGCAGAGCGCGTCACCATCATCATCTGACCAGCGATTCCCGGCACTTCACGCGGCGTCCCGTCGCGTCCCGCGCCCGATGAGCGCCCTAAGTCAGTTTCCGGGCGCTCGCCCTTTTCTTGACTTCGATCAGCTGGGCCTGTAACCCTCTGTCTTGCAAGTGATTTTCGAGATGGGGAGAGTGGAGCGGGTACCGGGAATCGAACCCGGGTTGTCAGCTTGGAAGGCTCGGACTAAAGTCTCACGCAACTTCACGCGCTGTCACTTTCGATCCTGCTTTCAACCACTTAGCAGCCTGCACCATTCACACCCCATCCTCTAAAATCACTGTACGTCAGCCCCTATCGCGCCCGAGGAGCGCCCTAAGTGCTGACGGCCACCAGTGACGGCCTGTCAGAAATCATCGACAGGTCAAGAGGGAATATAGCGAAAATGTCGAAGTTAACCAGAGGCGCAATCGACGCTTTGAAGCCGCATGAGAAGAATGATGTGTGGCTGTGGGATTCAGAATTGCCAGGGTTCGGCGTGCGCGTTCAGCCGAGCGGCCGGCGCCTGTACGTGGTCCGCTACAAGGTGAAGGACGCCAATCGTACCCAGCGCAAGATGGTGCTGTGCCGATACCAAGACGCGGCGCCGGAGAAGGCGCGCGGCATGGCGCGGGAAGTTTTCCAGGCTGTTGCGCGCGGCGAAGATCCTGCCGCCGAGCGCGCGCCGGAGAAGAAGCCCAAGCCGACGGTCACCGTCGAAGACCTGTTCACCGGTTACGTCACCAACCTGCGGGACAAGGGCAAGGCCAGCGCCGAGGTGGTCGAGTACGCGCTGCTCAAGGGCGGCAAGAACGCGGCCGACGCGCTGGGCAGGACCAAGCACCCGGCGGCCGTCACCTCTGCCGACGTGGTCAGCTACGTGGCGCGGTTCTACCGTGAAGGCCACCGCGGCGCGGCCGACAAGGCGCGCGGCTACATCCAGGCGGCGTACAACTGGGCGCTCCGATCGGCGAACGATTACACCACGCTGGTGCGCCGCGACTGGGGCATCACCATGAACCCGGCCACCAGCGTCGCCAAGGACCACGGCGCCATCAAGGAGCGAAACCGGAACCTCAACGCCGACGAGATCCGCCAGCTGTGGCAGGCCTGCGACGACCACACGGCCGGCTTCACCGAAGGCACCGAGGTGTGCATCCGCATGATGTTGGCGTGCGGCCAGCGCGTGCAGGAGACGCTGCGGCTGTGCGGCCGCGAGCTCGACCTCGACGCAGCCACATGGACGCTGCCGGCGGCCAAGACCAAAGGCAAGAAGCGCGACCACACGATCCCACTGCCGGCCATCATCGTGCCCCACCTGCGCGCGCTGAAGGACAAGCACGGCGACGGCACGCTATTCCCAGCGCGGCCCGGCAGCGCCCATGCCACGCTGCGCGATATCAGCGTGGCGCACGCGGTGGCGCGCTGGTTGGCGATGGATGGCGTGGAGATGGAGAAGTTTCAGACGAGAGACTTACGCCGCAGCTGGAAGAGCCGCGCGCACGATGCCGGCATCGACCGCTTCACGCGCGACCTGATCCAGCAGCACGCGAAGAACGACACCGGCTCGAAGAACTACGACCGCGCGAACTACTTGCCGCAGATGACAGAGGCGATGGAGAAATGGTCCGCATGGCTGGAGGCGTGTGTCTATCCGACAACTGCACCAGTAGCATTAATTGCGTATGTACCGAATTCGGTTAATAATGGAGGCCACTTAACCAACTAAGGGTAATCGTGGTCCAACTTCACTTCGCGAAATCCCCGGCCGCAGGGTCGGGACACTACCATCAGGGCGTGCCGCTGGAAAAACATGCGGCGCGCCTTTTTCCTGACAACCAGTTCAACCAGGACGCATGGATCAAGGCGGTGCGCTACTTGCGCCGGCGCGAGCCGAGCATCTGGAAGCTGGACCGTCCGATCGGCGCCACGGCGAACACATCACGCTACTGACCATGAGCCCAGAAGACCGCTCCCAGCTCGACGAAATCCACGCTTGGGAATTACTGAACACCAACCGCAGCGTTGCGCCTGAGTATGAGCCAGGCGACGCTGGGTATGGTCCAGAGCTGTGCAAGAACGACGACTGCGAAGCGGAGATGCCGGAACTGCGCCGCCGGCGCGGCTGCCGGTTCTGCACCGACTGCCAGTCACGTGCAGAGTACCAGCGAAAGCGCGGCTACTAATCCTCGGCCGGCGACTTATCGTCCGGCCGCACCACACCGCCGCGGCCAACCTCGAAATCAATCAGCTTGTTCAGTTGCGCGCGGCACTCGGCGTACTTGCTGAAGTTTTCGGCGGCGTTGGTGAGGATGTCTTGGGACTTAACTGGCGCCCTAAGTAGGTCGGATCCTCCGGCCGGATCAGCAGGCTTGACGGCGCCGGCTGACAACTGGCCACCGGCGAGGGCACGGTCCCACAGGCCGACAAACCCGTAAGTATAAATGGCATCAGGAATAGGCTGCAGCGGCGCATTCGGCGTCTCCTTGTAGACTGTGGTGACTTTCGGAACTTCCTTGATGACCTCGACGGTCACCGTCTTGATGTTGCGCTTCTCGGTTTCCAGATCAGCTGCCAGGCCATCAGCGCGATCGCGCTCGGCTTTCTCGGCGGCGTCCGTCTTCACCTTCAGCTCCAGCGCCGCCGCCGCCTCGTGGTCACCGCGCTGCTCCCAGCCGGCGTAATAGCTGCCGCCGGCGAGCGCGATCGAGAACAGCAACGCTCCGATAATCGAGTACGGATTCATGTCGACCTCACTTTGATGGCGGCCCGCCGCCCTTGACGAATACCCAGACCGCCGTGGCAGCTGCCGCGATAATGCCGGTCCATTTGATTGCCGACCCGATCCAGCCCAGCAATTTGAAAGCGCCCTTCGCCGCAGAGAAAATGTCAAACATCTCCTGCGTCATTTCGTTGTTCTTCTTCGTGAGCTCGCCGTTCTTCTTCAGCTCATCACGGATATCGACTTGCTCACGCCGCAGCTCCTCGATTGCGGCAGCCAGCGCCTTGCGCTCAATGGACGCCTCAACAGCGTCCAGGTCATTCATGTGCGAGTCCGGCATCAAAGAATCTTTCGTATTTTGGTCGGCGCACATCGATCACGTTGCGGACATACTCGCGGTTGATCTGATAAGCGCTGGCGCCGTAGCCGGGGTTTACCTTGCGCGTTTTCAGGGAATACTTTTCGACGTTGCCGAACCACTTGTCGCGGTCACAGGCCAGTGTGTTGCCGCATAGGACGCGGTCCTGGCGCACGCCGGACTCTCCGCCGTTGTAGGCTGACAGCGTGAAGGCCAGCCGGTCACGCGTGCTGGCCGCGCCGGCGACGCGCCGATAGATGCCGTGGTCCATTTCGACCAGGGCAAGCAGCTGGTAATGCGGATTGAATTTGTCGCTGTCGGACCAGCCGCGCAGGCTGGCGTATTCTGCGCGCAGCTCGGCCTGCTTGTTGAAGCGCACCGAGCCGTCGGCGCGATAGGCGATCGTGGTCTGGCCAAGGCCATAGCCCCACTCGCGGCTCGTCTTCAACTGCGCTTGTGGGTTCCAGCACTTGCTGTGTGTGAGACTGATGCAGCTCTCCTGCTCCACCTGCGCCGCCAGGAACGACGGTATCGGCGCATCCGGCCAGCTTTGCAGCTGAACTGCGCGAAGCTGAGGCGCCAGGCTGTACGCCTGCTTCGGGATGTAGTCGCCGGCGGACACCGGCGAACACAGCAGCGCCATCAGGATGGACAGGAGAGCTCGCATCTTACACCTTTGCCCAGATCACCAGAGCCATCACCACAGCGGCCACAAAGCCGATCAGCGAAGCGACGATGATGGCGCTGGCCACGTTGCCGCGGCCGGCACTGTCGACGTGGTCACCGAGCACAATGTGCGGGAACGTCAGGCGCGAGACGATGATGGCGATGCCGGCCAGGACCGGGGCGAACAGGATCCACTGCAGCAGCGTTTTTGCCAGCGAGGGGTCCAGCAGATACAGCGCCAGCACGAAGGGCGCGGTCAGAAGGAAGGCGGATTTGTCGCCGAAGGCGGTGAAGCGCTTCAGGAAGCTGGTGGCGAAGGTTTTGAGGTAGTCCATCGGGTTCTCCTTGCGAATTACCCGATGGTACGGTCACGACGGCGTGTAGTCCTACAACTAGGTTTTGATCATGTAGTTGAAGATGATCGTCGGCTGGACGTTGTTGTGCGCCAGGCCGCCGCCAGTGTTTGTGACGGCATCAATATAAGATCCGCCAGCCTGCGGATTCCGGCCGTTGCTGCCGACCGCGCTGGTATTGCCAGATGCTAGATTGTGAGAGTGAGACGGCATCTCGGTGACATCCAGCACATGCGCCTGCTCGCCTCCACTGGCCGCCAGTGCAGCGCCATTAATTCCAGTGGCCGCCGTGGTGATCCGGCTGGCTGGAGTGCCGCCCATGCCATCACGGCCAACTCCGGCCCGGCCGCGCCTGTCAGGCAGATTGAATGTGGTTGAACCGTCGCCGTTACCCCATGGGATGATGGTAAGAGCAACATTACTCGCCGATGCTGTCGCATTGGCGGAAAGCGTCAGCGTGGTCGATGTAGCGGCAGTGATCGTAGTGCCGGCCGCGATGCCAGTTCCCTCAACCTTTGCGCCGATCAGGCCGACTGTGGTGATGTCCACCGTGGCGGCTGACACTGACGCGCTGCCGCTGGTGGTGGTGACCGCAAGAGATAGCGAGAGCGCCGCGAACAGCTTCGCATACGTGGTCCTGCTGACAGCCTGGCCGTAGCAAAAGAGGAAACCGTCAGGCGCCTTCAGCGCAGCAGTCTCGAAGACCATCCCGGTACTGCCCAGGATGAAGTCGGCAGTAGTTGTCATACACCTCCCTGTTAGAGCGCCGCTTTCCGGCAGTGATCTTTTTCAATTTTGTCAAGCAGCCTGCAGAGGATGCAGCCCCATCTGCGGCCCTCCTGCTGCGCGCGGTATGCGCGGCTGCTTATGGTCTCGGTAGAGCTACCGTTCGCTGCCACATTGGCCAGCTGGTCGAATCCCACAGCGATGCGCACCGCGCGCGCCGGGTTGAACAAAATCGCCCAGACGAAGTGACAGAAGGCCAAGATAGGCGCGATGAGCAGCACCGGCGCAATGAGCACCAGAGCCCAGCGCTTCACGGCATCTCACTGGCAGCCACCGGCGCGCTGAGGATTTCAGCAGCACGCTCGGCGGTTAGCACCAGGACAGCAACGAAGTACGACAAGCTGGCGGCCACGCGCTCATCCGTAAGATCGATGAAGCTCGCCGCCTGCGCCAGCATGATGATGTCAGCGACATTCGAGTCCTTCGACTGCAGCGCGCGGATCATGGCGCGCTCGCTGGCGGTGAAGCGCGACAGGAACGCCATGTAGGTGATCCGCGTGCCAGTAGTCAGCCATGCACCGTCCACGAATTGCAGCGGCGTTGTGGCGTTCGCTGGAGGCGCGATGCTGGTGCTGCTGGCCGGCTGGCCCGGGCCGTCAAAGGTACCGGTGACGTAGCCGGCGTCGTCAAGTAGGTAGTAGCTCATTTTACGCGGATGAATTGACCAGCGGTTCCGGACAGGTACAGGTAGTTGCTATCCGTGAGGTTTTCGGCGTAGGCAACGAACCCAGCAGCACCGCCGCTTGCAGACGTGCCGTTGTACATCATGAGATTGATGCCGCCGCCGTAGGCGGATAAGCTATCACCACGAGCGGTTACGGCTCTCGCTGTCGACCAATCGATACCGTTATAGGAAACCGACACAAGCGCGCTGGGGTTGGTTGCGGCAATCAAAACCCCATTACCGAACGAAACGTTAGTGAACATGTACGCCGCTGGCGCAGTCCGCAGTGTCCATGTGATCGCGTCGGCAGACGTATAGATTGCCCCAGCCGTGCCAGTCGGGGCCGCTACGAACAGGCTGTAAGCATAGGTAACTTGGTTAAATGGCACGGGAATAGTGCGCGCGGTCCATGCCGTGGCATTGGTAGACGTTGCCGAAGCAGTGCCACTAGAAGACACTGCAAGGAACACCCCGTTCGCGTAGATTACCGCAGCCCATGACGAGACACTAGGGAGCGCTCGCTGCGTCCAGTTGATGCCGTCAGGCGACGAAATCGCTACGTTCGATCCAGTCGCAACGGCAACCCAAATCCCGCCGCCGTATGCGGCAGAACTATACGTCGCAACAACTGGAGTTGTAGTTGCAGTCCAGTTGATGCCATCCGTGGAGTACGCGCCGACGGCGTTGTTAGACGCCAACGCAATAAACTTCCCGCCACCATACGCAACGCAACGCCAGAATTCGCTTGATGGCATCTTGCGCTGGGCCCAAGTAATGCCATCCGGTGACGTGTAGCAAACGGCAGAAGTGGTTGCCGTGCTGCCAGAATTGAAGCCGACAGCTACGAACAGCCCAGCGCCAAATGCAATTCCGGTCAAGTAGAAATTAGCGGGGAAACTTGTCGCAAAAGTAACCATGCTGCCGTTGGGCGGAAACGCCGCCGACAGATCAGTGTACAACGAGCGCTGAACAATCTCGCCCACAGCTTTGTAAGCGTCACCCGAGCGAAACACCGGTGCATAGGCGCCGACCGGCACCATGTTCGTAATGACCTGTGCAGCCTGTTGTACCTGATCGGAATTAATCGTCATATCGGTCTTTCAATTATGGAAGCAGCACGCCGCCGGCGCGCACAGAAATATTTGCAGTGTCGCTCTGCGCCCAAATGTATTCGTTCGCGCCGCAGGCGATGCCGCCGCGGTCGCGCGAGCCTTTCGCTGGCACGCCCTGAGGCCCGCCAAAATCGACCCAGTCGGCATTGCCTGGTGTAATCGCACTGGTGCTGATCGCAAATTGCACCTTGGCCGCGGTGCCGGTCAGGTTACGGTTCAGCATCAGCAACTGGACGGTCATAGCCGCGCCCAGCTGACCGACGAGCACAGGAACGTTCGGAGTGGTGATGTCGGCTGTGCCGATTACCCCGCTTTGAGTGACAGCAGTCATTGCGACCCCATAAAGTAAGCATAGCCGGCCGCGACGCGGCGTAGGCGAAGTGGTTCATTCGGTTCGTTCTGGACGAATAGCACCTTGGTCCCAGCAGGAAGCGTTCGCGTCAGCTGGACCACGGTCGCGCTGATGATGGTGTAGTTGTGCTCGCGGATACCCTCCACATAGACAGCCACGCCGTCTGTGGTCAGCGTCACCAGCGTGAACGTGTCCTGGCCTGCGACGGCGGTCTGCTCTTCCTTGATTGCGTCCACCGCGATGTTCAGCGAGTCGGTCGGATCCGCCCATTCGGTATCGCCATCAGCATTGCTCTTTTTCCGCAACACCTGGTGCGTGGTGCCACCCGGAATCAGGTAGGCCAGCGTGATCGTTGACAGTACCCACTGGCGGGTGGCGCCGACGATGCTAGCGTCGACCACCAGCGTGACGGCCGACGTGTTGGACAGCTTGAGACCAAAATTGATGGTCAGGTCCATCGCGCTGCCGTCGGTGACCAGCGGCTTGAACGTGTCCGGGAAGTTTGCGACGGCGAAGAGCACCCCGCTGGCCGTGTACAGGCCGATCTCCCGGATCGCCCAGCCACCCTGGTTAGTCGGGATGTAGAACTCTGCGAACATCAGCGAGCTGTCGGTAGTGTCGACCGACAAGCTGCTCAGATTGGCACGGTAGACCTCGCGCACGAGCGCTGTCTGGCTGGCACTCGGCGTGACCGGATTGCCGTTCCCATCGCCGACAGCCATAGCGGTCAGCTGAACTGGCACGCCGGATGCGATAGCCGCCGTGTACAGCGCCTGGCCTGCCGTCGTCAGAATTGAGGAATATGTGGCCATTGTCGTCAGTGGTTTTCAGTTGATTTGATCATACTGTCACGCCGGATAGACCGTGACGTTGCCACCGTAAAAGTAGGATGCACCGACGTAGTAAGTCGCCTGCACGCCAGTTATGACCCTCAACCTGTGCAGGAACGTGCCGGCGTCTCGCATTTTGGTTATCGTGTCCACGATCGAGCCCACCAGCAGCACGTATGTGGTCGCGGCCAGCTGGTCCAGCGTCACCGTCATGTCCACGTCGAACTGTCCATAGCTGCCGTTCACAATCACGTCGTAATCGACGACCGACACCGGCAGGCCGCTATTGATGACCTTCAGGGCATTTTCGATCGCCACGTTATTCGCGAGCGGCCGCAGCACCTGCGCGATAATGCGCGGTCCGTACTGCGAATCTATCTCGCCCTGATTTCGAGGGACTTTGTAGTAGCTCCCCAGCTCATCGAGCCACGTATCCGCAGCAGTCTTTGTGCTCATCTGCAGTAGCATCTGGCCGATCTGCTGCTCGGCTGCATGCAGCTCGACTGCATTGGCCTCCATGTAGGACCAGAGGACGTTCGTGTAGCCATACAGGTGATCGCCGTTCGACTCCGCGACGTTACCCGACCCATCCATGAGGACGGCTGCGCCCAGCGATGACATCTGGCTCACGTCAACGTTCTCCACTACGTAGCCAGGCTGCGCCGCGACATAGGCCGCGAGCGAGGTCACCGTGTAGAGCGTCAGGTCGACAGTCAGCGCCGCCGCCGTGCCGCCTACTGGCGCTGTCGTCAGCACCGCATCGCTCACCGTCCAGGTCAGGCCAGTACCGTCACAGCCGATCCGGAGAGCCAGGAACGGCGCCGGGCTCTTGTCGAATACCCGGTGCAGGTACGAAAGCAGTCGCGTGGTCAGCTTCATGCAATCACCACGGTTCCCGGCATCAGCTTCGTCTGATCGTCAGATAGCGTATTGGCCGTCGGCTCGTTGAACACGATGTCGTAGACGCCATCGATCTCCTTCACCAGCTTGACCATCTCAGACACCACCAGCTCTTGGCCGATGGCCAGATCAACGATGTATGTGTTGATGACATCTTTTGCGGAGATCACGAGCGTGTCATGGTCATAGCCATCTGCGGCGACGAGTACGCCATCCACATTGATCAGTTCTTCAGTGGCGGCATACACGATCAGCTTGGTCCCGGCGGCCTTCCAACCAGGTACACGCGTGCCGGCGGAATCTGTGTAGCCGTAGATGATCTCGGACGCCCGCGCGACCAGTTCGCTGGAGGTTGATCCGACGCCGTTGTGCACATAGCAATGCACGAGTGACACGGTGGCCTCGGAATCGGTGAGCCACGGCTCGACGACTGACGCGGTCACAACGCGCTCGGAGATGTTGCCGCTGTCGTCGGTCAGGCTGGCCAGCGTCAGGCCATACTTAATGGCGTCGATGGTTCCTCGGTTGAGCGCGGACACGAACGCGTTGAAACGGTTCTTGCGCTCGTCATCGGTTTCGGTATCGACGCCACTGGCGAATGTCGCAAGGTTGGTGGCCGACAAGAAGCCGGCTACCTCAGGCGATAGCGTGAAGGCCTGCCCGGCTGAAATGTTCCCGACGGTGCCGGCGGTATCGCAGGTCACAAGTACGTCGGCGAATGTCGCACCAGCAGCGATGGTCACATCGGACGACGACGAATAAGTCGCGCTGCCGACCGCCGGCGTGAACTCGGTCGATGCGGCAATCAGCGTAGGCGTCGTCGCAGCCGTGATGTACACGCGGATCAGACCGGTCGCAGCCACCTCAGTGATCTGGTCAAAGTCGAAACTGTTGTAGACCGAGACCGGAATCGCCTCCTTCAGGCCGACGAACATCTGCTGGTACAGCTGATCGAGCTCGACGGCCGGCGCTTCCACCAGCGTGCGGCCAGCGCTGCCGATATTGAAGTCAGTGAGCGTCTGCTGCGTAGCCTTCATCCAGTTGATCATGGATGCGGCGATCGACGCGAAATCTTTTATTTGAAATGCCACCCTACACCTCTTGCGTCAGGTTGATTTGCGCGCCCGAGATCGGCTGCAGTTCGGTTTTGATCGACAGGCTGTCGCCTGCACTGGTGGCTGTCACGCTCACGACGTCGCTGATGCGGTTCTCTTCCGCCATCTCATCCTCGACGTACTGCTGCGCCACCAGCTCACGCACCGGGCCGTTGAGCTGGCCGATCAGGCTGCCGAGGTTCGCGCCGTACGTAGGGTGGAACAGCAATTCGTTGTGGTTGGTCGTAATCCGATTGGAAACTGCCTGCGCCAGGTTGGCGCGGCCGGATATCGTTGCAATGTCGCCATCCTTGAATTCCAACTTGCCGTTGGTCAGCTTGACGTCGACCAAGAACACCTCTTCCGGCACCACGTCGGCATCAACCTCGGCCGCCGCCGCCGGGATCCTGATGGCTGATCCAGAAAGCAGCACGCCGGTGGTGACTTCGCTCGCGTCATCGGTGATGTACGGATGACGCAGCTCATTCATCCATGCGATCGTAGACCACAAGCTGGCATCGCCGAGCTCGCGCATAGCGACCTTCTGCAGCGTGTCGCCGTAGAGCGTGTTGACGTACCGGAAACCGGTTATCTGGCGAGTAAAGTCGGTCATGCCAGCTTCACCCCTGCGTTGATCGTAGCCACGCCGGCGCCGATTTGCTGAACGGTCATAGGTGCGAGAACGACATCGCTCTTGATGATAGCGTTCATCGAGCTCATGGCCTCAGTGCTCACGGACGGATAGGTGCTGGCCGCTGGTGCCACGCTGTAGAACGCGTTCACGTTCGCATACTGAGATGCTGGCGAGCCGCCCGACGTCGAAGAGCAGTTCGACGCACCGTACAGAGATGTGTAGTTCTCGTATGTTTTCGGCGCTTTCAACGCGTTCTTGAGCACGCAAAAGATGTTGCTATAGGCGCTGGCCACCTGCATCAGCGTCGCCTTCATTAGCGCTGGAATACCGGCCACCGAAGCCAGCGTGCGGAAGATATTGACTCCGGTCTGCGCGATGGCGCGCGCGACACTGATCACTGAGCCAGCCAGGCTGACGCCGGCGGCGATCGTCGACTGCACAGCCGTCAACAGCTGATGGCTCATGTTCATGAACGCCTTCACCGGCGCCAGGATCTGCGTGTTGATGAATGTCTTGGCGCTGTTGATGTAGCCCTTGATGGTGTTCAGAGACGACAGCAGGCTGCTCAGGCCGAAACCACTCGGATCGAGCGACAGAGCTGATTTCACCGCTGCCGCAGCTTTCGGATTTGCGACCGCAGTGAACGAAAAGCGGTACATCGCCAGCAGCGGGCGCGATTTACTGCGGCGGACCTCGAAGACGCCGGGCGCAATCACGCGGGAGTAGCGATTCAAATTGTCGACGAAGCGCAACTTGACCTTATTTGGGTCATTGCCGGCCTTGATTGCCGCAGCGCGCAGGTCATGCCACTTGGTAAAAAACTCGTTTTTCAGCTGGATCAGGCGATCGATACCGTCCTTGCCATCCGGCGCGGTGTGCCAGCCAGTGGTGCCGGAAATGGTTGCCTGCTGCAGTCCCTCGCCGAATGCGTCAATCCAGGCCCCGCCCAACGTCTGGTTGACCGACATCCGGGACGGGAAGACGATCGACATGTCCTCCGGCCGGATAAACAGCGAAACCGACTTCATAGAGCCGTCAGCCGATTGCAGCACGAAGCTGATCGGCTTGTCTTCAGCCTTCTGGCTCTTGGCGGACGTGAGATTGGACATACGGCCATTCTCGCATCACGACATCCTATGCCTGAGCGGCCGTGGTCGGCGAGGTCGCGCCCTGCGCTGTATGGTGGTGGGCTGCCAGGTCGATACCTCCCTGCTTGACGCTGGCTCCGCTGATAGTCGCAGTCGAGGTAATGTTGCCTGTCACGCTGGCGCCGCTTCCGCCACTGATCGCCATGCCGCCCTGCCCGGTAATCGCACCCTTTACCAGCGCAGCGCCGTCGACGGTCAGATTTTCCGTACAGTGCACGAGCGGTGTGGCCAGCTCCACCTTACTACTGGCGTTGACGGTGGCCACCTCCGTGTTCAGGGTCGCATTGGGCGTGTTCACCACCGTGTCGCCGACGATGTTGATCGTGCACGTCCCCTGCGCCGTCACCGCCACATTCCCGTCAGGATCGGTGTGGAAATCGAACTTCACGGCGCCAGCATTGCCCAGCACCACCCGCAGGTGCGTGGCAGCCCCAGTGTTTTTCTTGATAGCCCACTTTTTGTCGAAGTCCTTGCCGGTCAAATCCTCGTGGTCCGGCGTCGTCCCGTACCGAATGAACCCACCGTTCGGGAATGCGCGCTCCCAGTTGCCGGCGGAGTCGATGGTCTCGTAGACGTCCGACGAATGGCGCTGGATCCGCCTGTTCAGGTCGGCAAACGTCATCTGGCCCACCTGCGGGAAGATGAAACCAATCACACTCGGCATGCCGACATCCGGGAACAGCACGGCGGCCTTCAGGTCGAGTGCCGTGCGCCGCGCCATGCTCCATTTGTCGTCGCCCTGCTTCAACTCAGGACAAAACAAGTCTGCCGTGCCGACGTCTGGCCCGCCGCTGTAGCTCAGCACCTGAACGCCGGCCAGGCGGGAATAATCGTCGGTCATGATCAGGTCGACCGAGTGGTCCTGCGGGTGCGCTTCCACCACGATGCCGTATCGCAAATCCATTATGTAGCCATTTCAGCGTAGTACGGCGACTCCGGGCCGCCGTTTTTGCGCATGCGCTCGACGAAGCCCATGCCACGATCCACCATCAGCACGGTCACAAACCGGTTGAAAGGTGAAAACTGGTGATCCACCTGGACCACATAATACAGGGCCGTGAACGTGCCACGCTGCACCTGCACGAAATTGCCGGCACGGATATTCTCATTGCCCTTGACGACGATGACGCCACGCTCCAGCAGGACGTTGTTCTTGTTTTGCTCGACCAGGGCCTTCCTCCGGCTGGTGATCCAGTTCATGGTGCTGGTGTCACGCTTCGCCTGGAACTCGGCCTGCTGACCGGTGGACGTATTCGACACGTCGTCGGCGCCCATCTCGGTGCCAACTTCCATCTTGCGGATGCCGTACAGTGCGCCCTTTGAGTTGATGTAGCTCGTCAGGTCGACCGTCTCCTTGTCTCCGGACGATATCGACGCTTGGCGCAGATAGATGTCGCTGGCCATTTCATAGCGCGGCGAGCGAACCCAGTAGTAGTTCGCAACGTTGGCGTCGGTGCGCGACACGTTGATGCTGGAGATGTCGGCTGCTGGGATCGTATGGAACACCAGCTTGGTGACGTCGACATTGTCGATGTCGAAGGCTACCGGCGTCGACGAGTTAGCGTCGATCGGTTTGCCCTTCAGGTCGAGTGACGGATTTGGCCGGTAGACCACATAGACCTTGTCGTCGTCCTCTGTGATAAACAGCTCGTTCCATGGCCCGACGTCCAGGAACCGCGCGAACAGGTCGTAGAGCGAGCCTTCCTGATTCTGCGTCCCTGACAGCGAGGTCGTGCCGCTCTTCTGCTGCGCAACGAGCTCGAACGTGGCCGGCATCGGCGAGTTACCTTTGACGATATTCGTCAGGTAGGGATTGAGGATCTTGTCGAACGACTCCTTCAGGAAATCAGCTCCCGACTGGCCGATTTTGAATCCGGCGCCAAAGCGTTCATACATCGAGAAGGCAGAAATGATGTCCTGCCCGATCACATAACCAGGCCCGTAAAAAATCTGCAGCATCTGCCAGATTTTCCCATAGTCCTGGCCCGCTATGGTGACGCCGCGCTGTGGCGTGCCATCCTGCCCGATAGACTCCGACCGACTGACCTCCGACACGAAACCGCGCATCACCACCGGCAGGTCGGGCTGACCGTTTCCGACGTGGCGGAAGCGAATCTCAATCATATCTTGGGGCTCGACCACGCCATACAGCGTGTCGGCACCGCTATCGATGCTGTACGGCTGGTCGGATACCGTAATTGACCATCCGCCGGCCGGCTCGCGGACCGACTTCGAAGTGGTGATCGTCGAATAATCGGTAAGGAATGGCGTCAGGTCGATGGTCGGCGTGGTGGCGCCGAAGCGCACCGAGACCTTTTCGCTGTCGTCGATCATGTCTCGCTTGACGGTCTTGAACAGGGTCACGTCAAACTGCGGACCGAATACTTGCGCTTCCATTATTGCCCCTGCGCCGCTGGTGGACGCACCGTGGTAGTCACCGTTGTAGGCGGCGCTGCCTTTTGACCATTCGGATACTGAAGGGTGATAGTGACATCAGCCTTCCCAGAGGCGCCGCCGGCGGCGCCAGCCGATGAGCCTGCGCCCTCAGGCATAGCCGTGGCGTACATGGCCGCGTTGCGCGCGACAGTCGGCGCGTACGCGGCATTCTCAGGCCCCCAGTTCGACTGATCCCAGCCACCCTGATAGCCCCGGATCGCCATGGTCTGGTCGCCACCGAAGTGCGCCATGTTCTCCTTCATCATCGATTTGTACATCGCGACGGCATCGTTGAAGTTCGACGGGTCCATGCTCCGTCCGAAGCGCTTGCTCATTACACCCAGCTCGCGCGGCATGATCTGCGCGAAGCCGCGCGCGCCCTTCTTGCTGACGGCATTGCCATTGAACCCGCTCTCGGTCTGGAACAGGCCGGCCGATGTGCCAGGCGTCAGGCCCAGCTCACGGTCCACGGATGCCAGCATCGCCAGGCGATCGGGCGTCGCGCCGGATGCGGCATGCCCACTGCTGCCGACATCGTTATATGCCCAGTCGCGCGTCTTGCCCGCAGCGTCGATCTGCGAATCAATGTTGGCTCGCTCAGCCAGGAGCGCCGCTTTGTTCTTCTCGCGGTCAGCGAGCTCGGCGGCCGTCCACTTGTGGCCGCGCACACCGTCCTTGAACATATTTGCGACGTCCAGCTGCTTCTGCACCTCGGCACGGCGCGTCTTTAGCGGCGCAACGGTCTCGTTATAGGAAATGTTCGCCATCTCCTTGTTGATCTGCGAAGCCGACTTCTTGCCGCCGCCGGCCAGATAGACCATGGCGTTGCGCATATCGTTCATCGGTCCAACGAGACCAGTGGCCATCTCCTGCAGGCGCTTGTCGATGCCTTGCAGCGAGTCACGCGTCTTGCTGCCTTCGGTCTGTTCCTGCCCGCGCGTGTAGGTCAGCTCGGTCAGGATGTCCTTCAGCTTTTCCTGGTCGTTGCCACCCAGCGCGCTGCGCAGCTGCGCCGCCTGATCAGCGGTCAGCGGATTCCTTTTGTTGCCCAGCAGGGCATTTGCCTGCGCGCCGAGATCCTGGCCGCCCTCAATCTGAGCCAGCGCGCTGATGCCAGTGCCGTTCAGCTTGCTCAGGTCCAGGCCGAGCCTCCCCATGCGGCTGGTCATGCCGCCCAGCTGGTTCGGCCCGATGGTGTGGAGCGCCATCGCCTGATTTTCGTTGATCCCGAGCAGCCGCGCCGTGGCGTTCAGCATCAGGCTCGGATTGCCGGCATATTGGCGCTGAGTCGACGACAGAATGGCCGCCAGATTGGTCTGGTCGGATCCGGCCGCAGCGCCGGCGCTGCCACCAAACCGCGCCGAGAATTTCGAATAAAGCGATCCGGCGCCGAATGCCTGACGGCCCGTTCCAAATGCACCTTGCTGCTGCAGCAGCATGGCCTGCACCGGGTCGAGCCCATTGCGCTGGCCCAGCACGCGGTAGAGGAAGTTCTGACCGGCCTCGCCTGCACCACCACCACCGGCGATCGTCGAGTTGACGCGCGATAGCAGCGCCGCCGCGCCCTGAGGATCCAGACCATGAATGCCGGAGCCTACCAGGCCTGACAACATTCCGGAGTATCCGGCCACATTCGCACCAGCCAAGCCGCTGCGCGCCTGGTTCGCCGTGTACGATGCGATCACCTGCAGCAGCTCGTCAGTCTTGGCTGTCGATCCTGAGCGCGTGACGGCCTCGCCGATCATCAGCGCCAGCTTGCGGCTGTCCTGAGTGTTCGATGTGGCGCCAAACTGGCGCATCTGAGCGAAAAACTGATTGCTCTGCGACGGGTCAACACCGAAGCTGCGGCCAAAACCGCCACCTACGGACACCTCGTCAGCGAGCGTCTTGTACTGAATTTTGGTGATACCAGACAGCTTGGCAAAATCGCTGCCCAGCCGCTGCGTTTCCTCGAATGTAGTGCCCACATCGTACGACGCGGAGCGCAGCGACTCGCGCAGCAAGTTGAACGACACGTTCACATCGCCCAGCGTGCGTTTCAACGTGTCGTAGCCGATGCCCTCCTGGCCAGCGACGTCGACTTTCTCCTTGACGGCCGCGACACCCTTGCCGACAGCCAGAGCCGCCAGGCCACCAAGCAGACCGAACACGCCGGCGCTCATTCCGCCTGCCATGCCGGCGCCGGCGGCGTTTGCCACCACGCCGCCGGCCGGTCCCATCGCGCGCACACCGGCGCCGACGACCTG